>JAPLNJ010001109.1 GCA_026692885.1 Planctomycetota bacterium
CGAGTTAGGCGAACGGAAGAAGAAGCGTGATACCCGACGCGTCAGCGAGACGATGTGGAGACGGGCCCCTTTTCTCGCTGCTGCATCGGGTAATGTGGTAAGTCAATTTCTTCCGGTCGTTATGCGACTCGCATAACACGCCCGACGCCACAAAAAGAATTTCCAGGAAACTGTTGACTAGCCGAAGTTTAGCTGCTAGGTTCGACCTTGTTTTTTGGCGCGAGTTGTCCCGCCGGAACGCCGTCGTAACGAGATATTTGTAGGGCGGCTGGCGGTAGAATTCGTTCAGCGAGATGGAATGCGATGGGTGTGACGATGGATGATGGACTCGCTCGTCTGGTCGACGTCGGTTTCAAGATCGCGGGGTCATGGAATCTCGACGGTGACGGGATTGCCTGCGACATGAACGATCTGGCGGCTGCCCGTAACGTCTTGTACGCCTTCGCGGTCGACGGTGAACTGGTTTACGTCGGAAAGACCGTGCAGCCACTTCGTGCTCGGATGACCGGCTACCGGAACCCAGCACCAACGCAGTCCACCAACATCAAGAACAACTCCAACATTCGTCAATGCTTGGCCCACGGCAAGCGGGTGGAAATATACGTGCTGCCCGACAACGGCTTGTTGCACTACGGCAAGTTCCATGTCAATCTGGCCGCCGGGTTGGAGGACAGCGTCGTCCGGGAACTCAACCCACCGTGGAACGGCGGTCAGAAGGAAGCAACGAATCAGACCCTCCAGCCGACCGAAGCAGGCTGACGGGGCTTCGACATCGGCGTCGCGAATGGCGAGAATCGCTGAACCATCGATTGCAACCGAGCGGCGGATCGGGTCGGTTCTGAAGTCAAACCTTTTTGGCCGCCGCCGGTTGAATCGTGTCGTTCGGCGAGAGGAGACACCCGATGAGCTACGTGAAGCGAAACCTAATGCCCGGCGAAACGATTGTCGCCACGGCGAAACTGCACTGGATTATGTTCCTCCGAACGGCGGTCCTCCTACTGTTCTCGATCTTGCTGCTTTCGTGCACTGGGCTGCTTGTCGAACCCGTGGCCGTTTGGGCACTGCGTATTTCTGGGCTGGGTCTCCTGCTTGTTGCCCTCGGAGCCGGCGCAAAAGCTCTGATCCGACTCGTCACCTCGGAATATGCAGTAACGAACAAACGAGTCCTCGTTAAGGTTGGGCTGATTCGTCGTGACTCCCTCGAGCTTCTACTGGCGAAAATCGAGGCCATTGGCGTAAATCAAAGCGTTCTCGGGCGGCTTCTTGGTTATGGCACGTTGGTCATCACCGGCACCGGGGGATCCGCGAACGCTTACCACGGTATTGCGTCTCCGCTGGCATTCCGACTGCGGGTGCAAGAACAGATCGGGAGCGTCCAGGACAAGCCCTAGGTGTTGATGATTAAACCAGGAGTTCGATTCGCGGCCCGGCACGCTCGGCGGCTCAAACGCAGTCGCTAGGCCAATGGTACTCGCCGACCGACGGCGACTTTGGTATCATTTGAGAATGAAACTTCGCGAGTTCTTGCAGGTCGATCCTGCATCACTGCACTTACCCAGTTCACGGGCCGATGGTGCCGATCCGATGAAGCTGCATCGTCAGGTGGCCAAGTACGGCACCTCGACCGATGGGATGCCACCGCTCGACGTCAAGAGAGGCAGTGACTGTGAACTCGTGATTTACGACGGGGTGACGCGAGCGACACGTTTGGCGAAGTATCTTCCAGGCACGCCGATCACGGTCGAAGTGACTGGTGAGTTGACTCGTCCGGTCGGCGGCATGCCGAAAGTGGGGGACAAACTATGAAACCAACGGAACAAATTCGTACCGAACTACTCGCCGCGCTGTCCCGACTCGGCCAGCTCCGCCCCGAGTGGCGGTTAGGTCAGACCTTGGCCAATTTGGCCATGACAGCGGGACGATTGGATTCTGGTGGCGTGTGGGACTTGGAGGATGAAGAAGCTCTAGCAGCCGCCGGGACGCTAATCGGGCAGTATTCCGACATCGGGTCTGCGGAGGCCGAACTAGCGGATGCAGTTGACCGGGGACCGCGGTCAGCGTCGGTGCCAAGACCATGGTCGGTCGCCGCGGTCCCCGGCAACTGATCCATATCGTTAGGCGTCACCAGACATGATCATGCCAACCTACGCTCGGTCCCATTGACTATGCCAAGACATGCGCATGTAGCGCCACGCGTCGTTGTCTTTCTCGGAGCGGGTGCCTCCGCGTTTGCGGGGTACAAGACGTTCATTAGCTTTCCGGACCTTCTCTTCAACTCGGAATTCCGCAAGAAGGAGGGAATGCCCGAGCTCTCCCCGGACTCCCTCCGGATTCTTCTCGCAATAAAGACGTCACTAGAGCGGAATGCCAAACCAACAACCCACGACAACTTCCTCTGGCGTCTTGATGGCTATACACAGCTCCTTCGCTTGAATCAATCGGATGAAGCTCTTCGAGAGTTTCTTCGCGATAGATCAAAACTCGCCGACTTGCACATTTGTACAGAGCAGGCCATAGGTCAAATTACATCTACAACGATAATGCACTATACGGAGAATCGCGTCGAACGGGCCCGATCAACTGATTCTAGATTGCATGACGCGATGGCGACGGTTCTTTCTCTATACTACAAACTGGCGCAACTGAATGGACCACACAATAATCTGCCCATCTACACAACGAACTACGATCTGCTACTGGAGGATTTGCATCAAGGCTTCAAAGATCCCGACGCCAACGGCGTGACCCTTGCAAACGGCTTTTCAGACTATACTCAGGAAAGCGAGACATGGCACAGCACGAACTACCATACTCGCATCGATAAACCAACGATTTCGCTCTACCGACTTCACGGGTGCGCATCGTGGTTTTATCACGATCGCGCCGATCCAAACGTCTACTTTCATCGACGCGACGCCCGTGGTCGCCTTTCCGACGATCTTTGCGCTATGTATCCAGGTCATGAATCGCATCGCGGCATCGACCCCTACGCAACTGGATTCAGATCTCTCTACTCATGCATGACCGAATGCGACATCATCATATTCATCGGGTTCAGTTTTCGGGACGACGATGTAATGCACTTGCTGCTTAAGGCGTGCACTCAGAGA
The DNA here is from genome assembly GCA_026692885.1 of Planctomycetota bacterium. The sequence goes on from JAPLNJ010001109.1 coordinate 3,111, forward strand.
AAGCGGCCGTTGAAGATGCTGATCGTCGATCCACTGTACAACGCAGACGACGTTCGACATGCCCTCGATGCAGCTTCACATCGGAGTGCCTTTCCAGTGGAATTCCCTTTAAGAGAAAATATGCTGTCGCTCAAGATGTACTTCGGGGACGACGAGTCCTTCGACAAGACAATTCTCACGACATGCTCCGCGCTGATTGACTAGTTCATTAGGAGATAGCGAACATGAAGAAATCAAAAGAGACCGTCCTGGACGCACAGATGGATGCCAACACATCCAGCGAGATGCGCTATTTCGAGGCACGCGACAGAGAGCGAAGAGCGGTCAAAAGGCTAATTGCGGCTGCCGTAGTTGAGCACTACCTTAGCGAAGGTGACTCGATATTGCTTGATGCCGGATCATCCCTTTATCCGATCGCCGAGATCATCGCCAAGTCAGCAAACACCAATCCATCTCGCCGAAACTTCACAATTATGACGCATAACTATAGGGCCTTCGAGGTACTCGTGAAGACAGCAGCCCGCGACCAACACATGAACATCATCCTCGCTGGCGGGCGCTATGACCAAGATCTCAACGCTCTTTTCGGGAATCAAACCGTACTCTCCTACGAGGACTTCTTCCCCAGGGTTGTGTTGCTTGGTGTGAGTGGGCTAGTTAGCGAGATTGGTTTGTTTTGCCACGGCAATACCGAGGAACTGGCGGTAAAGAAGGCCATATTCGATAAGCGTGCGCGCGACAGGATCATCGTCGCCGATCATTCTAAGATTGGTTTACTTGCCGGATTTAGGTTTGGAGATTCACAAGCTCTTAGGGCAAACGTTGATCGTTGTATAGTTGTAACCGATACACCTGCTGAAGAACAGGCTTTCGACAAGCGGGAACGCTTCTCTAAGCAAATCCAGCATCTTAAGTCTCAAGGGATCGAGGTCCTAGAAGTTCAAGCGGACACTAACGGGCCGAACGCAACGCCTTCCGTCCCGCAATGACGCCTAACTTAAACATCGATTGCAACCGAGCGGCGGATCGGGTCGGTCCTGATGGCAAGCCGTTTTGGCCGCCGCCGGTTGATGCGTGTCGTTCGGCTGGTAGTCAAACACTTCCGCCGCTTGATCAATATCGACTAAACTACTTTCGAGCAAGTCCTGACCATGAGACGCGAACCCGAGCCACCGCCTGAACAAACGTGCTTCGTTATTTCCCCCATTGGAGAGCCGAACTCGGAGCCGCGAAAGCGATCCGACATGGTGTTTAAGCACATCATCGGCCCCGCCGCAGCCGACAACAAGCTCGAAGCCGTTCGGTCTGACTTGATTGCAACTCCGGGAATGATTACGCAGCAGATCATTCAGCATATTCTACATGACCGCATGGTCGTTGAGAGCATGAGGTACAGTCACCGGTAACTGTGGCAGCACAGCTAGGCGATTTGTCCAGAAGTGCGACACCGGAGAGTCAGATTCTTATGAAAACGATTCTCGACCAGATCGATGTACTGAACAAGATCGTCTCCGACATGGGAAGGATGATACCCCGTAAGGAAGATATTCGAGAGGCATTGCCCCCGGCCATTATAGATCAGATTGGTGAAATCATACGACGGTACGCTGAAGAGATCGAGCTTCTAAAGTCGGTACGGCAAGCGGGCGTGACGGGCATTTTCAAGAGGCGTGAAAGAGCAATTCAGGCGTTTGCTCGCGCCATTGACGAGGAATCCAAGGAGATAATGGTCATCGGGTCTTCACTCAAAGGGCTTTTCCAAAAGGAAGAATATCAAAGCATTGCCGAAAAACTGCGATTTAAGTCGGATCGCGGATTGGTTCATGTTAAATTCCTTCTTACCCACCCGATTGTTGCAGATTTTCGGGCGCGACAGGAAAATCGTGGATTTACTGAGATCGGCCATGAAATCATCCTTACTTTGGAAACACTAAAACATTGGAATGCCGAATACTGTCATGTAAAGCTTTATCTCGGAACTCCGACATGTTTTGCCATCAAGACGACGCGAAACATGTTGATCAACCCCTATCCGTACATCTCCGTTTCATACGATTCTCCTTGTCTTGTGCTTGAAAATACGCCAGATGGAGGTTCTGAGCGACCGGGCTACTTCTTTGATGAATTCAGCAGTCGGCATTTCGGTGCTTGGGACAGTGAGTTGGCTGTACGCATTTGTTCGGTCGCGACCGTGGACGCGCGGATTCGCGACTATGATAAGGTCATTGCGACTTGTCGCAGCTCTCTAAAAGACTATGCGACAGCGGTGGAAAATATTCTTGATCGCGGCAAGCAGATTCACTGAGACGTTGTCAAGGAATTAAAGAAGGAATTAAAGGGGTCAGGACCATATACTCGGTATTTTAGCGTGACTGGGCCATCGGACATGGGAGAGTCGTCTTCGCGAGGATCACTGGCCGATCAGCACGCGAACCGGGTCTCACATCGCCGAACCCAAGGAGGCAGCCGACTGGGGTGGCCGGTCGGGATGAACTCGACAGAACGGCCGAACAAGGTGCGTGAACTGCCGCGTGACCTTTGACGTGTAGAACCCGGTCCGGTACATTGCTGGCTGAGCGAGTGTCGGCGTACCTGCCGTTTTTTCCGTGACTTCTTGCCAGCCGACAGTTGGAGGCAAACGGCCCAACAATCCAACGGATTCCGGCCTGTCGCTAACCGAGGGGAGAGTGATGACACGTCGCTTGACCGCCTTAATTCAACGTGAGGGGGATGGTTACGTAGCCCTCTGCCCAGAACTCGACATCGCTAGCCAGGGGGATTCGATCGAGCAGGCACGCGACAATCTCCGGGAAGCACTGGAACTGTTCTTCGAAGTGGCGTCCGGCGAGGAGATCGATCGGCGGCTGTCCGGGGATGTGTTCGTCACTCACATCGAGGTGGCCGTTGGGTAAACTGCGTGTCATGTCGGGGCGAGAGGCTTGCGCGATCCTCGCGCGACACGGCTTCGCCGAAGTTCGTCGACGATCCAGTCACATGGTGCTGCAACTACATGCTGCTTCGGGCACGACGACCGTCCCCGTGCCCGACCACAGGGAACTGAAAATCGGCACGTTGCGTTCGATCATTCGTCAAGCGGGCGTTCCCCGCGAGGAATTCGAGTCTTCACCGTAAAAGGTCCCGTCCGGCAGACGGGACCTGCTTCTTCAGTAGTTTCTCGCGTGCCCCACTTATTCCTTTCACAGTCCCCGGCGGTTTGACCGGCAGGTGACCTACCCGGTATGATGATCCTGCTCGGCCACTTGAGCCACGAGCCGAACAGTCCGAGGAACGAGCCGTCATTACAACACGGAGGCGCGCCATGACCTGCGTTCACTTGAAGAAACTGTACTTCTTGTGCGAGACAGAACAGCTGCGGATCGGCGGTGCGGACTTGGTGCACATCGTCTGCACGCAGTGCGGCGAACAGGAAGTCTGCCCGTCCGTCCTGATGGAAGAATACGAGGCTCAACATCCCGACGATGCCCAAGTTGAGTCGAAGTCGGGAACCGACGAGTCCGCCCACTGATTGACCACAGGCATCCCCGTGCAACAGCGACACTCTTTCGCCCTTTGGCGGGCCTGGATTCGGCGCCCCGTCGGCGTCCTGGCCGCCGGGTTACTATTCGGTAGCCTGTCCGCACCGGCCTGCGCCCAAGTCGCCTACGAGAACGAGCCGATCAACTATCTGACGGCTCCCGTCACCGATCCGGTCGCGCGACTGCAGCGAGCGATCGATGCGGGCCAGGCCCAGCTGACCTACGACGACCGTCACGGCTACCTGGAATCCGTGCTCAATTCCCTGAACATTTCGCCCGCCTCGCAGGTGCTGGTCTTCTCCAAGACCAGCTTCCAGCGTCAGCGGATTTCGCCCAAGACCCCGCGCTCCCTATACTTCAACGACGACGTGTACATCGGTTGGGTCCAGGGCGGCGAGGTCCTGGAGGGGGCTTCGGTCGATCGGGACCTGGGGACGATCTTCTACACCCTGGAGCAGGAACCAAAGGGCAAACCCAAGTTCGTGCGAGACCGCGGCGACTGCTTGAGCTGCCATGCTTCCGCGAACACGCGCAACGTGCCGGGACTGTTGGTGCGCTCCGTGTATTCGTCCCCCAGCGGCCTGCCGCATTTCGGCGCCGGTACCTTTCGCACCAACCACAGCAGCCCGCTCAAGGAACGCTGGGGCGGCTGGTACGTGACGGGCACGCACGGCACGCAACGCCATTTGGGCAACGTCGTGTCGCAGGACAGCGAACACCCGGACCAGTTGGACCTCGAGGCCGGGGCGAACCTGACCGACTTGACGAGCCGTTGCGATGTCTCGCCGTATCTGCGCGGTCACAGCGACATCGTGGCCTTGATGGTGCTGGAGCATCAGGTCGACCTGCATGACCTGATCACGACCGCCAATTACGAAGCCCGCTTGGCCCTGCGCGACGCGGCGGTCCTGAACAAGATGCTGAATCAGCCCGCCGACACGATCAGCCCGTCGATCCACAGGCGGCTGGAATCGGCCGGCGACAAGGTGCTGAAGTACCTGTTATTCGTGGACGAGGCACCGCTGACCGACCGCATTTGGGGCACATCGGGCTTTGCCGAAGAGTTCGCCGCGCGAGGCCCCTGCGACCAGCAAGGCCGCAGCCTACGCCAGTTCGATCTGCAACGGCGGCTGTTCAAATATCCGTGCAGCTACCTGATCTACTCGGCGTCCTTCGACGCCTTGCCGCCGCAGGTCAAGCAGCACATCTACCGACGTCTCCAGGAAATCCTGACCGGCCAGGACGCCGACAAGGACTTTGCCCATCTATCGGCTGCCGATCGGCAGGCGATCCTGGAGATCCTCCGCGCCACCAAGCCGGACTTGGCGGGATACTGGAAATCGCATCCGTAGCGAGGCCACGTGGCCGCACCTATTGAGTCCTGCGCAGCTATTGGAACGTCGAGCTGTGAGGGCGAGGCTCCCACGGAGCAGCGGGCCGTCCCTGACGGTCCGCTGCGGCTAGCGCCTTGCCGCTCACCCATCGCGCCCCCAACTCGAGGCGAGAACCTGGGATCACGAGCAGGGCGTTGTCCCGCGCTGCCGTATGCGCCCCTGCGGGGCAAGCAGCGAAACAGGCTCTCGCCCTTGCCATCGTGCTAATTTCCCATGTCAACCCCAACTTTGCCTCGCCCCAGGGCTAGTCTGTCAGGTCCCATTCCAGGCGGTCGGCAAGGTCGCGTAATTCGTCAGACCTGGTGGCCCCCGTGCAGGGCCTCGACCGCCTGGTGGAAATCCGTGGTACTCTCCGCGGTCGATGTCCAACGAGACGCCGGCCTGGACCTCGACGTCGCCGAGCGCGTAGATTTTGCAGATGTCACGCAGCTCGATCAGCGGCATGCCTGGTTCCCGCCTTTCACGCATTGTCCGCGTCGAGTTCGAGAAGTTCGTTGTCGTACACTTTGCCGCGTCGCTCGGCCTGGACCGGCATTCCCGGTTCCGGTGTGTCCGACGACGACTGCTCCGCTTGAATCCGTTCGCAAGCCGACGTGTACGCGCTGGTCTCCGGGGTCGTGGCCACCCCGGCCCGGATCGGGTTCAAAACTACATCTACAATGCAGGCCGGCACGGCCGCTTCGTTCGCCAACCGCTGGCACTTGGTCCGCCCTTCCCAAAACCGGCCCGTGCATCCGTCCTCGCGATTGGCTTGGCGCGCGATCGGCTCGGCCAGACAGCGCGTCCAGAGAATCTTGGCTGTCGGAGAGTCAGGGGAGTAGCGTGCCGATGTGCAAGTGGTGCTCGCCGGTGAGACGCCGGAATGGGAAACCGTCGAGTATGTCCGGGACGCCGTGGCGGCGGGCAAGCAGAAGTGCCTGATCCTGTTGGGGCATGCCAAGCGGTCGGATCTTTGGGCTAGTCATGTTTCTGGTGTCGATGGAATATCTTTCTCCAGGCGAGAAGTAAGGAGTAACCCATGTTGCGCAACACGCTGCTGACCATCCTGATCCTGTTGATGGCTCACCATGTTCTGGCTGCCGAGGGTAAGACAAAGCCCGCCGCCGACAAACGCCCGACCAAGATTTGGAACCGGACTGGTCCCCTGGGCGAAACACCCAAGCACGTCACCGACGTCTGCCCATTGTCCGATCAGGATAACAAGGGCGGGTGGGGTAAGTTCGAGCCGATGACGGACGAGTTCGACGGCCAGGAACTCGATCTCAACAAGTGGAACCGTGGCATGTACTGGTGGAAGGGGCGACAGCCCGCCCTGTTCAGCGACAAAAACGTCACCGTGTCGGATGGCAAGCTGCACCTGACCATGCGGCACGAAAAGCTGCCCGCTGAAGCAGAGAAGCAGGGCTACAAGGACTACACCAGCGCCGCCCTGCACACGAAGGTCCGTTCGGGCTACGGCTACTACGAGGTCAAAGCCAAGCCAATGAACTCCGGTGGGTCAAGCTCGTTCTGGTTCCAGGTGGAGGATGTCCCAGGCTGGTTGACCGAAATCGACGTGTTCGAGATCGGCGGCAAGGCCAAGGGATTCGAGCACAAGTACAACATGAATCTGCACGTCTTCAAGACGCCCACCGAGACAAAGCTCTGGAGCGTGGGCGGCGTGTGGGAAGCACCGTGGCGATTCACCGATGACTACCACGTCTACGGCCTGGACTGGGGCAAGGACGAGATCAGGTTCTACGTGGATGGTGTCCTGGTCCGCTCCGTCGAGAACACGCACTGGCACCAGCCGCTGTTCCTGATCTTCGACTCGGAGACGATGCCACAGTGGTTCGGGATGCCTGACGACAATGATCTGCCATCGACGTTCAGCGTCGAGTACGTGCGGGCGTGGAAGCAGAATTCGTGAGGGCCAAGGCTGTCGCTCACGAAGATCATCGCACTGCGCCCGTTCCAGCACCACCAGTAAGGAGCCGATCCGATGCCATCAAGGCCGTGACTTCGGCTGCGGAATGCCTCCATTTCTCCTAGGCTGCCTCAATCGCCCCGTGGAAACTTGGCGCGGCCCACATCATTCCGCCGCGGCAAAGGCCAGCGTCAGCGTCTTCACCGATCTCCTTTAGCCATTCCAAGGGGTTGGTCACTTCGAGCCGCAACTGCCTCCGCCGACGTTTGGCCAACCGACATAACCGATCGTTGCAAGTCGCGGATCACCGGAGTCACGGGCATGGTCCGCGCTCCTGCTATTGGGGTTCCAGCAGGTGGGCCATGCGGACCTTGAACTGGCGTAGTTCTTCTTCCTGCTGCGTACTGAACGCGCCCTGGCGAGTGGCGTAGGTGTCCATCCAGGTGGCTAACCGCTGCCGGCTGTCGGCGTCGAGCTTCACGTCCTTGTGGCCCTGACCGGCCATCAACAGCGCCATCAGCTTGCTTTTGCGCGCCGGCATGTCACCCACAACCGAGAAGTCCTTTTCCAAGGCCAGCTTCTTCAGATCGTCGCTGGCGTAATGCAACAACGCGGCGTACGACACCGCGGCCGTCAGGTCGAATTTGGCGCCCTCCGGTTCCTGCGCGTCCGGGCGGTGGCAGGACACGCAGTGCTTGTCCAGGACGGGTTGCACAAGCTGATCGTAACGCAGCGGCCAACTGCCTTCGGCGTCCGGTTTCACCCGCGAAGGTTCGCGGGCCAACGCCAGCGGCATGCGGCCCCGCAGCGGCGTGTAGTCGCGGGACTCGTGGCAACCGATGCAGCCCAGCGTCGTGTTGGGCTGCACGTAGGTCAGCGAACGCATGGTCTGCACGGCATAGCCGTCGCGATCCAGGGCTTGGAAGAAGTACGGCATCCCCGAGGGTACGCGGAAGTAGGCCGAACCGTCCGGTTCGACCGGCACCGTGCCCAGCACGAACTTGCCGGTATCCTCGGCGGACACGCCGATCACCGGGCTGTTCATCTCCGGCTGGACCTTCGGCACGACGGCCACGATGCGCAGTCGCGCAATGCTACCTCGTTCGATGCCGCCCAGCCCCTCGTAGATATTCTGCACCAGGAACCGGCCCTCCTGCGGCGCGTTGGCCTCGACCAAGTCCGCGATCTGCGGCGGCTGGGGCCGCGGTTTCACGGCAATGGGGTTCGTGGAGGAAATGTCCGAATCGCGGTGCAGCAGGTTCAGATTGCCGAAGGCGTCGACCAAGTAGATGCCGGAGGCATTCGGCGGATTGCGGGGGTCGTCGACGCTGGTCTGTGTGTGCGGCGGCAACGGCTTGTCCGCCCAGGAGCAGAGAAAATGCTCCTCGGACAGCGGCCACGGCCCGCCGTAGTAGGCGTTCGGCCAGCCTTCCGTCTCCGGGAAACACACCTCCGGCGTCAGCCGTGTGAGTGGCCCTTCGAATTCCGTCCCCTTGGTGCGGTCCAACAAGGCCAACGAACCGCCGTCGATCGAGTGATGCGCCGAGCCGGTGAACACCAGCTTGTGCGAGTTGGGGATCGGCCGCGCTTCGAAGGCGCACTGCGGTCGCACGGTGTAGTTCTTGTAAATCAGCTGGGCGTTCGTCCCGTCCGGGTTGGTCGCCCACAGGCTGAAGAAGTTGCCGTTGAAGCGGTCGATGTAGTCCCAGCGGGCGTAGATCACGCGTCCGTCCTCGTCCACGGTCGGAGGCCATTCGAAGTTCTCGAAAGCCGAAATCGGCTGCAGGTTCCCGCCCTGGGTGTCCATCTTGTGCAGCGTGAACACGGCCACCGGTCGCGATCGGCCGCCGCCACAACGCACGTAGCTGTCGGGCAGCTTGCTGTTCAAGCAGGTGGCCGTCGCACTTTCTTTGCCGACCTGCAAGGCGGTGCCCTTGCGCGTCGACAGGAAGACAATCTCGCCGCTGGGCAGATAGCGGGCGCCGAAGTCGTCGTAGCGGCCCTGCGTCAACTGCCGCAGGCCCGTACCATCCACGTGCATTTCGAAGATGTGGTAAAAGGCGTCCTCGGCGATCTCCTCTTTCTTCGTCTTGTCCCCCTTGCCGGCCAACTCAGGGTAGTACTTGCAGTAACCGAACAGCAGCTTGCGGCCGTCGTAGGAGATCTCCGGCAGCACGAAGTTGCCGACCGAGAATTGCTCGGTCAGACAGCGCAGTTGCGGATTATCGCCCCTAAATCCCGACAGCACGTACACGCCGCCACCGCCGCGTGAGAACCAGCCGTAATACTGATCGCTGACGTGCGGCAGCAGGGTCGGAGCTCGCTTCACGAATACGATCTGGTCGAAGTCCAGCAGGGGATTGGTCAGCGTCAGCTTGCGCACGGTCCAGCGGGCCTGCAAGTACAGTTGCCGTTGCGTCGCGTCCGGTGCGTCGGCCGGCAGCTGGCTCCATTGCTCCGCGATTTGGCTCAGCGTCTGCACGTGGGCGTCGACTGCCCCGCCGCGGGCGCGCAGGTCGTCGGCCAGTTTCCGGCCCTGTTCGATTACGCGCGGTGCCGGGTAGGTCCGTGCGATCTGGCCGGCGGCGGTCAGTGGCGGTTTGCCGTGCGGCTTGGACCACTCGCTCAGACTGCTCTGTGTGGCAGGGCGGCCCAACGCGATGTTCTGGTCCTGACCCGGCGCGAACACCTGCACTTCGTCCAGGTGGAAATACGACGTGCCGGTCAAGCCCAGCCGCAGGTATCGCCCCTGCTGGCCGTTCAGCTTCGCCACCAGTGGCTTGCCGTCCGTCTTGCCATAGAATATCGTGCCGTCGTGCTGGTAGACCTGGCGGAAATTCTTGCCATCGTCCGACAGCCACAGGATGATCCGGACGTTGCGGGCGCCGCAGCCGTCGCAGCGGTTGTACAGCACCACGCGGTCGATTGCGGCGCCGTTGCCCAGATCGACCTGCCACCACGGATCCTTTTCGTTTTCCGTATGGAAGCCCCACTCGCCCGTGATCAGGCCGTCGACGCCGCCCGCCGCGTCCTCTTCGACCTTGATCGCTGGCAGCGTCCCGTGCGCCGAGGGCGATTGCGCCCGCAGTTCATCCTGCCGCAACCAATCGGCCTCGATCTGCTGCGGGGTGACCGCCGGACCGGCGGCGGATACCGCCGCTGCGTACAAGAAGACGAATGAACCCATCGCGAACGACCGTCGCCAAGGCACCATGCTCGTACCCCCTACACCAGATTCCCTGCGGCCTGTTCGAGTTCGCGTCCCATACGCGACTCGCGGCCCGTGATTGTACGCCCTGTCGAAGTTTGTTGCCACCGCGCGCGATCCAGAGCGAGAAATTCGCTGACCGGTTTCCAACGTCCCGGCCGAAAAATAACTCCCTCGCCCCGGTACTCCGGGGAGAGGGTTGGGGTGAGGGGCCGAACAGCAAATGCCGAAGTTGTTCTTCGGCCGGTCCTAAGTCCCGCTTTCCTAAGTCCCGCTGCACTCCCTATAATGCAGGCGCGCGGAAGCAGCGCAATGTGTTGCCGGAAGTTGGATGGTGGACGACGGCGAAGATCGTGTCCGAGTCCGCGGGAAGCAAAGAGAGGGCTGGGAATGAGAACAGAGCGAACCCCTGTAGTGGTGGAATGGCTGACCGATGCCGCTGACTTGGCAGTCGCCCGCAAGCAGCGGGAACAATTCGACCGCAACAGCGACTGGCTGCAATTACATCTCCCGGAAATTTACGCCCAGCATCGCGGGAAGTGCATCTGTATCGCAGGCGAAGAGCTGTTTGTCGGAATGACCACGCAAGAGGCCGTCGACCAAGCCCGGGCCCGGCATCCTAACGACCAAGGCTGGTTTACGCGATACATTCCGCTGGAAAGGTTGGCCCGAATCTATGCGTATTAGCGGCGAATGGCTGGCCTGCGACGACGGAATCGTGCGGCCGGTCATACGTGTTGAGGTCTTGGCGAGGGACGGGATCTGGCGGTCCGCTGAGCTACTTCTGGATACTGGTGCCGACCGAACCGTGCTAAGTGCCAACATCCTGGATTGTCTGAGGCTACCTTTCACCGTGATGCAAGATCGAATTGGCGGGGTTGGTGGCATCGTTGAATCGGTGGCCGTGAAAACGCGGATCCGGATGCCGCAAGACGACGGCACCTACGCGGTGTTTCGCGGTGAGTTCGCCGCCTGTGTGGACCGCGATGCCTTGGACATGAGCGTACTCGGTCGCGACATTCTCGACATGTTCGCGGTCATCGTAGATCGTCCAGGGGAATTGGTCGCTGTCATCGGCGGGCAGCATCATTACGCCCTGCAGACGGGTGAAAGAGACAAACAATGATCACGAACGCGACTCGCATCTTCAACCTCGCACTGGTGGTTCTTCTGATGGCAGCATCCAACTCCGCTCAGGCCGGTTCGCGCGACAAACAGTGGAAACAAGTCGAGGCGGCCATCGCCAAGGGCCTGCCGAAGACGGCCGTCGAGAAACTCGAACCGATCATCGCCGGCGCGCTGCAAGACAAGAACTACGGCGAGGCGATCAAGGCCATCGGCAAGCGAATCGCCCTGGAAGGCAACGTCCAGGGCAACAAGCCGGAGGAGAAGATCACCCGCTTGCAGGCCGAGATCACCAAGGCGCCGCCGGAAATGACGCCGGTCATGGACGCCCTTCTGGCCAACTGGTACTGGCACTACTTCCAGCAGAATCGCTGGCGGTTCCTGCAACGAACCCGGACGGCCGAAGCTCCGGGCAAGGATTTTACCACATGGGATCTGCCGCGGCTGTTTGCGGAAATCGACAAGCAGTTCACCAGGGCCCTGGCCGCCGACAAGCCGTTGCAGGCCACCCCCGTCTCCGCCTTCGACGATCTGCTGGAAAAGGGCAACGTGCCGGACAGCTACCGGCCCACGCTGTTCGACTTCCTGGCACACAACGCCTTGGAGTTCTACGTCTCCGGCGAGCAAGCGGCGGCCAAGGCCGAGGATGCTTTCGAGTTGTCGGCGGACAGCCCTATCTTCTCGCCCGTCGAGGAGTTCCTGAAGTGGCCGGTCGAAACCACCGACGTCGACTCGCCCGTGGTCAAAGCCATCCGGCTGTACCAGCAGCTGTTGGCGTTTCATCAGGCGGACAAGGACCCCGCCGCGCGGCTGGACGCCGACCTCGCCCGGCTAAATTTTGGCCACAACACGGCGTTCGGTGAAGCGAAGAACTCGCGGTACAAGGCTGCTCTAAAGCGGTTCGTGGATCGCTGGGGCGACCACGAGCTCGCGGCTCGGGCCCTGTTCCACGGGGCGGTCGTACTCCGCGACGAAGGTGATTTGGCCCAGGCACACCAATTGGCCCAGCAGGGCGTCAACGCCTGGCGCAAAACCGTGGGCGGAAGGCAGTGCCACAACCTGCTCCAGGAGATCGAGGCCAAGTCGGCCAGCGTCAGCACCGAACGCGTCTGGAACTCGCCGTGGCCAACCATCGACGTGCAGTACCGCAATCTGACGAAGGTCTACTTCCGGGCCGTGCGCGACGACTGGCTGGAGCGAGTCAAAGGCCAGGCTTACCACCCCGAGGGCCTGGACGGTGAGCAGCGTCAAGCGTTGCTCCGCAAGCAGCCGGATCTTGCCTGGTCCGCCGACCTGCCGGCGACCGGCGACTACCGAGAGCGGGTGGAGAAACTGTCGGCGCCGAAGGATCTGAAACCGGGCTTCTACTTCCTGATCTCCAGCCACGATCCCGGCTTTGGCGAGCAGCACAACCTGGTCTCGTTCACCGACCTGTGGGTCAGCAACCTGGCCCTGGTGATGCGCACCTCGCCAAAGGCCGGACAACTCGAAGGCTTCGTGCTCAACGCTGCGTCGGGCGAACCACTGGCCGGGGCCGCGGTACAAGGCTGGTATTGGACGAACAACAACCGCCGAGTGGCCGTAAGACCGGTCAAGACCAATGAGCACGGCCTGTTCCAACTGCCGGGTCCGGAGCAGCAGAGTTTCCTGATCCACGTGCAGCACCAGGACCAACAACTGGCGACTGGCCGCGATTACACCACGAACCGTGCCCAACCGCGACCGGAGCCGCAGAAACAGACTGTCTTCTTCACCGACCGCTCACTGTATCGGCCGGGCCAGACGATCCAATACAAGGGCCTGTGTATCCGCGTGGACCAGGAAGCGGACAACTACCGGGTGCTCGGTGGCCAGGAGCTGACCGTTGTGTTTGCGGACAGCAATGGCCAGGAAATCGCCCGCCAGCGGCACCGCACGAACGATTACGGCTCGTGCAGTGGCAGCTTCACCGCGCCACGCGACCGGCTGATGGGCCAGATGCACATCCGGGTCGAGGGTGAGCCGAGCGGAGCCAGCAGCTTCAACGTCGAAGAGTACAAGCGGCCGAAGTTCCAGGTGACGTTGGACGCGCCGAAAGTGGCTGCCAAGCTGAACGCCGTGGTCAGCCTCGCCGGCAAAGCCGCCGCTTATACGGGCGCCGCGGTCGGCGGGGCGAAGGTCAAGTACCGGGTGGTGCGCGAAGTCCGCTATCCGAGCTGGTGGGGCTGGTGCTTCTGGTGGCGTCTGCCGCAGACGAACAGTCAGGAACTCGCCCACGGCTCGGCCACCACCGAGGCGGACGGCGCGTTTACGGTCGAATTCACCGCAAAGGCCGATCTGGCCGTGTCGCCTGACGACGAACCGACGTTTCAATTCGCGATCTACGCCGACGTGACGGACCTGACGGGCGAGACGCGGTCCGGGGAGCGGAGGATCAACCTGGGATACACGGCCTTGCAGGCCTCGTTGACGGCCAGCCAATGGCAGACGATCGCCAAGCCCGTCGAAATCGCCATCCGGACGACGACGCTGGACGGCGAAGGCCAGCCGGCCGAGGGATCGCTCAAGGTCTACCGGCTGAAACCGCCGGAGCAGGTCCAGCGCGGGGCACTCGATGAGTCGCGTCACTCGCTTCCGCCGTCGCTGCGTGCGGGCGGTCGGGACGCCGAAGCGCCGCCCGACTTGGCGAATCCGAACTCGTGGCCGCTCGGCGACGTGGTGTTCGACCAGGGCTTCACGACCGACGCAGCGGGCAATGCCCAGGCTGTGATACCGCTGGAAGCCGGCGCGTACCGGGCCCTGCTGGAAACCCAAGACCGCTTCGGCAAGAAAGTCAAAGCCCAACTGCCGATCCAGGTGCTCGATCCGGCAGCTGCCAAGTTGAACATCAAGATCCCGCAACTCGTGGCCGCACCGCAGTGGTCGCTGGAGCCGGGCAGCCAGTTCACGGCGCTGTGGGGCAGTGGCTACGACCAGGCCCGCGCGTTCATCGAGATCGAACACCGTCAGAAACTCGTGCAAAGCTTCTGGACGAAACCCGGACAGACGCAAGTGCTGGTCAAGCAGTCGATCAGCGAAGCGATGCGCGGCGGTTTCACCCTGCGCGTGACGATGGTCCGCGAGAACCGAGCCTATCTCACCGCCCGACAGATCGACGTGCCCTGGAGTAACAAGAACCTGACCGTGAAGTGGGAGCACTTCGTCTCGAAGCTCGGACCGGGGCAGAAAGCGACTTGGACGGCGGTGGTGACCGGCCCGGATGCCAAGCAGGCCACGGCGGAAATGGTGGCGGGGATGTATGATGCCTCGCTGGACGCCTACCTGGCGCATCAATGGCTGACACGCCTGAGTGGTTTCCGACAGGATTACTCTGCGGTCAACTGGCAGTTCGAGAACTTCGCGAAAGGACTCCAGCACCTGCAAGGCGGCTGGCCGGTCGATCATCAGGATGCGAACCTAACGTATCGTTCATTCCCGGCCGAGATTGTCGCCAATCTGTGGGGCTACCGCCACTTCAGCTTCAGAGAGAAGGGGATGGCTCGGGGCGCAGGCTTTGCGGAAGCCGAGATGTCCTTGGGGGCGCCCATGCCCATGATGGCGCAAGCGGCACCAGCGATGGACATCGCCTCGCCCAGCCCCCCGCCGCCTGCGGATCCAGGGGCCGCAAACCCCGCGGCGGGACTCGATGTGTACGCTGCCGAAGCCGGCGGAGGGCGGCCCGGACCGCCGACACCGAAGCCCGACCTCAGCCAAGTCTCGCCGCGCAAGAATCTGAACGAGACCGCTTTCTTCTTTCCGCACCTGCTTTGCGACGAGCAGGGTCAGGTGAAGCTGGAATTCACCATGCCCGAAGCCCTGACCGAGTGGAAGTTCATGGGCTTCGCTCACGACAAGGAACTCCGCAGCGGATACCTGCAAGACAAGGCGGTCACGGCCAAGGATCTGATGGTCGAGCCGAACCCGCCGCGGTTCGTCCGCGAAGGCGACTCGATCGAATTCACGGTCAAGGTGACCAACCAGTCGCCCACACGACAGGCCGGCCAGGTGCGTCTGAGCCTGGCCAGCGCTCGGACGCTGAAGCCGGTCGATCAGGAACTGGGCAACACGGCCGCCGACCTCGCTTTCGACATCCCGTCCAAGGAATCCCGCAGCTTCGCCTGGCGGCTGCAGATCCCGGACGGCATGGAGTTCCTGACGTACAAGGCCGTCGGCTCGACCGGCCGGCTGTCGGACGGCGAGGAAGGCTACCTGCCGGTGTTGTCCCGTCGCATCCTGGTCACCGAATCGCTGCCGCTGCCGATCCTCGGTGCGACGACCAAGAAGTTTGATTTCACCAAGCTCCGCGAGTCGGGCAAGTCCGACACGCTTGTCAACCAGAGTCTGACCGTGCAGATGGTCTCCAACCCGGCCTGGTACGCCGTGATGGCGTTGCCGTACCTGATGGAATTCCCGCACGAGTGCACCGAGCAGACGTTTAACCGGCTGTACGCCAACGCGCTGGCCCGCCACGTCGCCAACTCGGATGTCAAGATTCGCCGCGTGTTCGACCAGTGGAAACACCCCTCCCAGCCCCCCCTTGGTCAAGGGGGGGAGCGGGGGGGTGCTTTGGAAAGTCCGCTGGAGAAGAACCAGGACCTGAAGGCCGTGCTGCTGGAGGAGACGCCTTGGGTGCGGCAGGCTCACGCGGAAAGTCAGGCCCGGCGTAACGTCGGCGTGCTGTTCGACGACAACCGACTAAACGACGAGACGACTCGCGGGCTCCGTAAACTGACCGAGCAGCAGTTGGGCGACGGCGCCTGGCCCTGGTTCCCCGGTGGTCCTGCGAACGACTACATCACGTTGTACATCACGACCGGCTTCGGACGCCTGCGGCACCTGGGCGCGGACCTCGACGTAGCCTGTGCCGTGAAGTCGCTGAATCGGCTGGACGGCTGGATCGACAACACCTACCGCGAAATCCTCAAGCACGGTCACCAGGACGAGAACCAGCTGAGTTCGACGATCGCCCTGTACCTGTACGGCCGCAGTTTCTTCCTGAAGGACCAACCGATTGCCTCCAATCATAAGGCTGCGGTCAAGTACTTCCTCGGTCAAGCCCGCAAATACTGGCTGCAACTGGCTTGCCGCCAGTCGCAGGGCCACTTGGCGGTCGCCCTCAACCGGTTCGGCGACTCCGCGGCCGTCCCTTTTGCCAAGGGGGAGCTGCAGGGGGTTGCTCAGGATATTCTCCGGTCGATCAAGGAACGCTCGGTGACCGACGAGGAACTAGGGATGTTCTGGCGGGACACCGAGCTATCGTGGTGGTGGTATCGCGCGCCGATCGAAACACAGGCCCTGATGATCGAGGCGTTCGACGAAGTCATGCACGACGCGGTGGCCGTCGAAAACTGTAAGGTCTGGCTGTTGAAGCAGAAGCAGACGCAGGACTGGAAGACCACCAAGGCCACGGCCGACGCCGTGTATGCCCTGCTGCTTCGCGGCACGGGTCTGTTGGCGTCGGACGCCTTGGTCGAAGTCTCGCTGGGCGGTCTGGCCATCAAGCCGGAGCAGGTCGAGGCGGGGACCGGCTTCTACGAACAACGCTTCACCCGTGGCGAGATCAAGCCGGACATGGGCCGAGTCACGGTCAAGAAACTCGATCCGGGCGTCGCCTGGGGCAGCGTGCACTGGCAGTACTTGGAGGACATGACCAAGGTCACGCCCGCTGCCGGTACGCCGCTGAAGCTGAAGAAGTCGTTGTTCGTCAAGGAGAACACGAAGCAGGGGCCGGTGCTGAAGCCGGTCAGCGGTGCGCTGGCGGTCGGCGACGAACTGGTGGTACGGATCGAACTGTGGGTCGATCGCGACATGGAGTACATCCACCTGAAGGACCAGCGCGGCAGCGGCACGGAGCCGGTCAACGTGCTGTCGCAGTACAAGTACCAGGACGGCCTGGCGTACTACGAATCGACGCGAGACACGGCCAGCCACTTCTTCATCGACTACTTGCCGAAAGGCGTGTATGTGTTCGAGTACTCGACACGGGTCGTGCACAAAGGCAAGTATCAAACCGGTCTGGCCCAGATCCAGTGCATGTACGCCCCGGAGTTCAACAGCCACTCCGAGAGCTTCGAACTCAAGGTGCGCTAACCTGAGTGGAGGCATGAACCCCACCATGCCCACGCAAAATTGGGCGGACGTGTGGCTAGGGGTCGGGTGTACGAAATTCAGTTTTTGCGGCGAGTAACTGTTTCTTGGTCACGGACTTGGGGCCGCAAAAACTGAAATTCGTACACCCGACCCCCTGTCTTCGCGCGGCACAAGAACGGGATAAACTCCAGGCAGCTTCCCACCGCGATTTTGTGCGGCCCAGGTTGGGGGTGAGGGGCCGTCGTGGTGAGGGCCTTGATCATAAGGTGGCGCAAAACTCTAGCAGCAGATCATCGCAACCCAACGCGTCAGCGAGGAAACGCCGCTCTTCCTCGCTGACGCGTCGGGTTACGATGCGCAACCTTATAATCAAGGCCCGCGGTGAGGGTCTTCGCGTCTCTCGTTCGGTCGTTAGGATCGGCGCACCAATAACTGTCGGGTTTTCAAAGTGGTCATCACGCTCCAGCCGTGATGACAGATTGGACCAGAGGCTGGACCAGCCTGTCCCTTGACTTCTCCGCTCCCAGCCGTAAGATGACCACATTGCAGCTGGACCAGAGGCTGCATTGACAGCCGATCGCAATCGCCTTTTACTCCCGCCCCCAAACTACTCATAGAGAGGGGATGTCGCTGTTCGCTGGGCAACTTTCCTCTGGGGAATGGCCGCCCTACGCCGGACATGCTGGCAGTGCCTGCAATTGAAAGTTCTGTTCTTCCCGGCTCGTTAGGCGAGCGGAAGGAAATAACTTACCCAACCCGATGTAGGATGGTCTTCCCGTAAGACGGCCCTCCGAGGCCGTCCACTGCGTCCCGCAGGTTGGTTTACCAGACGGCCTCGGAGGGCCGTCCTACGGGTAAGCTATTTCCTGCCGCTCGCCTTACGACTTTGACCTTTCTGCCGGTTCTCGGGTCTGTAATGAAGTTCCGGCCTACCGCGTGCCGACAAGTAGGCGGAGGTATCGCGGTGAGCAAACATTGGGCGGCATGGAGTCGCCAGCCTTGATGGCCCCCTTCGCATCGCGCGGGTCTGGTCGGATCCCATGTCCGTCGCTCGACTTGGTATGACCGACTTGCCGTCGGCCATGATCGGTGATTCCCCTGCCACTCGGCGTACTTCCGCGCGACACGATCATTGCCTGAGACGATCGTCGTTGCCGCGAGTCTATTCGAGAGTTCTGGAATGTGGAGGTAAGGACTTCCTCCTCAGTCCCCTCGCCTACTGGACGAGGGCGGTGTGAGGGCGGGAAGAACAGGGAAGTTATTTCTTCCGCATTTCTGACTACTACCGACCGACGCAGGACAGCCGCCCGGTCCAATTTCGGACACCACGACTCCCCAGGCTAACAGGCCACAGTTCCACTCAGCAGGAGGTTGACCATGTTTTCCAGCTTTTCGTTTTTTGGACGCAAGTCGACACGCAAGTCCACCAATGGCAATCGCAAGCAGCGCGAGCAACAACAGCGACGGCGAAGGCAATTGCTCCTGGAGTCGCTGGAGAGCCGGGTGCTACTGACCGCCGCGACGGTGACGGTAGACCACTTACTGACCAACGACACGACGCCGACGTTAACTGGGACCGTGACAGAAACTGGTGTGCCGGTGGGGATCCCCACCCTTAACGTGAACGTCAATGGCCATTTGTATGCGGCCGCGTTGAACCCCAGTTTCCCCGGCACCGCGAGTTCTTACATCTGGACGGCCGAGGTAACCCATCCGCTGTCGGAGGGCATCTATGACGTGCAGGTGGCGGTTGCGGACGCGGGCTACTACGTCGTTCAGGACACCACGACCAACGAACTGACCGTGGATACTCAGGCCCCGATCATCACCGCCGTCGCGATTCTCGATTCGCCGATGAAGGTGGGCAGTGAGGTAACGGTGACCATCATCGTGGCGTCCGATGCCGATACCTACACGCTGGCGCCGAGTAACATTGACGCTTTTGCGATCACCAGCCTGAATAGGTTCAGCAACACGGAGTACACGGCGCAATTCATCGTAACCAACCGTGGCATGGACGTGGCGGCGCTGGCAGACATTCCCTTGAGCTTGACCCTGAAGGACAGTGCGGGGAACGCCAGTACGCCCCATGTCACGCCGATTAGCCAAAACAATGACCCGCTTGACGCTAACCAGCCAACGGCGACGATCGTGGTCAGCGACCCGCTGATTACAGACCTTGACGCGAGTAGCACGTTCACGGTGACGGCGACGTACAGCGAGGCGATGAATCCTGGGACGCTGCCGACGATTGCGTTCACGCCGGACGTGGCCAGCACGCTGACGTCGGGAACCGGCAGTTGGACGTTGCCCACCGAGTACACATTCAGCTACACGGTGGCGGACGCCAACGTGGCGGGGACGGGCGTGGACGTGAACATCAGCGGGGCCAAGGACATCGCGGGGAACGTGCAGGTGACGGCCGCAGCAGCCGGCGCCTTCAGTATCTACACCCTTGTGCCCACCGTCTACGTGGATTCCAGTTGGGCCGGCACGACCCTCGGCGCAGACCCCGATGGGTCGGGACTGGCCACGTACTTCGGCGTGGACGCTTTTGCCACGATCCAAGGCGGCGTCAACGCCGTCGATGTCGGCGGTAGGGTGTATGTCGCGGCAGGGACGTATGTGGAGGATATTACAGCGTCCAAGGCTTTGACTCTCTGGGGCGTCCAGCACGGCGTGGATGCCCGCGGGCGGTCCGCCAGCGAGGCGACGATCCAGAGCCCGGACGGCGGCGTGGCGGTCCACATCGCCTCCGGCGGCGTGACCGTGGACGGCTTCCGCATCGTGAACGGAATTCTACAGGCCGACGGCAACGACCTGACCGTGGCCAACAACATCTTCCAAGTGAACGCCAGCCACCTGAACCAACTGCTCACGGGCAATCAGACGGCCGTCATCGGCTTGGGTGACGTCGGCGGCGCGGTGCTGGTGAGCCAGAACTCGATTGCCATCACCGGCGCGGTGAGTGCTCCCGGTTATGCCCTGGCTCCGTTGCAGGGTCAGATGGGCTGGAGCGGCGGCGCGCAGCCAGACTTCACGAACAATGATACGAATATCGACAACGGTGACGGCACGTACGGGGATGAGCAGGTGACCAACGCCGCGGCGTACTTGGGTGCCAACGCTTGGCGCTACTCCCGCGGCTACGGCAGCCCGGGCCAAGGCACGCCGTTCTCGCCCCTGTTCGGTGCTACCTTCGGTCGACCGAGTTCGGGGGCCACCGGCGATACGGTCACGATGCAGTTCGCCTTTCGGGCGGTCAGTCCGGGTGATGGCTCGAAGCAGAACATTTACGAAGGGACGGCGGACGGCGGCGACCGCACCGGCGCACAGATCTATCTGGAGAACACGGCTGGCGGGGTGCGGTTGACCATGTACGACGGTTTGCTGGACGACTACCAGACACTCGCCACAGTGGTCGGGGCGAATTGGCATACCGTCAAGATGACGACTGTCTATTACGAGGACTTGTTTCAGGATCTAACGACGTACGTGATCGACGAGGGCCAGTCGGGCCAGGTCATCGCCACGGGCACCCCCTGGGCACACCTGTATCGAGCTCAGAACGGTTTTGATTACGTGCCGGGATCTCGTTTCAAGTTCTACAGCAGCTTCGACGGCGATTCCGCGATCAAGGGCTTCTACTACGACGATCTCTCCCTGGCGGTCTCCGAGTCCAGCCAGCCGAGCGTGGTGTTGGCCAGCTATAGCACGGGCTTCGAGTCGCCTGGTCCCCAGCAAGTTGACGGCGTGGTGCTGTCGGGCAAAGCCGGCGCGCTCACGACCCTGAACATCGGCAGCAACTCCATCGCCGGCGGCAGCGTCAACGCGCCGGATGGCCGCGGTGTGGCCCTCGCCGCCATCGACGCGGCCAGCACCGCGACCGTGTCCGGGAACGATGTGACGGGTTTCCCTCAGGGCATCCTGGTCGCGGCCGGCAACGCGGCCAGCATCAGCAACAACGCGTCCTCGATCCATGGCAATGTCGTCGGCATCGATGTCCAGGGCGGGTCAGCCACGCTCACCGGCAACACGATCTACGACAACACCCTTGCGGGTATCCGTCTCGGCGCCGGCGGGACGGGGGGCACGATTGACGCCCAGGGCAATGCCCTTTACGCCAACGGCACCGGGATCCTGGTGCAAAGCGGCACGGCGACAATCACTGCGGACAACCAGGTTTACAGCAACACGGCGGTCGGCATTAACGTCGATGACATTCTGTTGACGCCCGCATCTGCGATGATCGAGGGCAACCACATCTACGGCAACCCGATCGGCGTCCTGGCGACCGGCAACGGTTCGATCACCAATCTTGCCGACAATGACTTCGTCGGCCCGTCGGCCAACGTCGTCGACCTGCGGCTGGACGCTTCGGCCGGGGCTGTGATGATCGGTGACGGCAATCATTTTGCGGGCAGCGAGTACTACATCGACAACCGCTCGAGTCAGTCCTTCGACCTGTCCGGCCTGACGAACACGACGGTTGATCAAACCGGTCCCGATGCCAACTTCCGCATGGAAGATCGGATCTATCACCGGGTCGACAATGCCAGCAGCGGTTTGATCACTTGGGAGGCAGAAAATTTGTATGTCTCCGCTCCCGGCACCGGCGCGAACGACGAGACGATTCAGGGCGCCGTGGACGCGGCCAGTGCCGGCGACACGGTGAACGTCGAGGCGGGCAACTACTTCGAGAACGTGCTGGTCGACAAATCGGTGACGATCGTCGGCGCGGGCCCGGACGCCAGCGGCACGGTGGTCCAGGTTCCGCCTCTGGTACTCCCCGCGGTCGGCGCGGGCTTCACGATCGGGGCAAACAACGTGAGGCTGGAGAGTCTGAAGGTCCAGGGAGACGCGACCGGCGGCAGCGGCGCCACGACCAACGGCGTATGGATCAACGCGATCGTCGCGAATCCGACGCTCAAGAATCTGGCGTCCAGCTTGAGCACGTACGGGGTCGAGGTCGGGCCCAGCGGGGCGGTGACCAATCTGGTGCTGGATACGGTCAGCCTGAATTCAAACGGCGGCGGCTTCCACGTGGACGCCACGGGCACGGTCACGGGCATGACGGTGACCCACAGCCAGTTCAATGAGAACCAGTACGGTTTTGGCGCGAACGCCGATCCACTTGACGACAATTCGGGCAGCTTCACGGGTCTGAGCATCGACACGTCGGAGTTCAAGGACAACAGCCTGAAGGGCCTGTACTTTGAGAAGCTTGACAACGCCACGCTGGGTGGGGCCACGCCGGCCACGGGCATCGAGGTCAGCGGCAACGGCCCCAGCGGGCCGGGGTTCCTGGGTGGCATCGAATTGAACCTGGTGAACGGTGACTACGCCGGTATCACGATCCGGAACGTGCTGCTGACGAATAACGGGAATGGGAGCAACGGCTTTGGCTTGGCGGCGTATGCCACCGGCGGAGCGAGCCTCGCGGGGCTGACGTTGAACACGGTCGACATCTCGGGCAGCGAGACCGGCCTGGTCGTCGCGGACAACGTCAGCGGTCTGAGCTTCAGCGGAGTGGAACTCAGCGGCGCCGACTTGGGCCTGCGGCTGCAGAACTTGCCCGGTCCCGTTGGGCTCGGCAACACCAACTTTGACAACGGCACGCTGGTCAACTACCTCGACAACGTGAGCAGCCAAGCGGTGGATGCCACCTCGGCCACCTTCGGGACCCTCAACAAGACCGTCCTGGCGGACAACTTCACGATCGAGGCCCACGTCTATCACAAGCCGGATAATAACAGCCGCGGGCTGGTCACCTGGAACCCCAACCACGTGTATGTGGTCCCGGCCAGTGGGACGATCCAGGGCGGCGTGGATGCGGTGCCCGCACCCGGCACGGGCTGGACGGTGAACGTCCTGGCGGGCAACTATCCCGAGAACGTGATTGTCAACAAGTCGGTGACCATTGCTGGCGCGGGCTCGGACGCCAACGGCACGGTGGTCCAGCCCACCACGGCGGGCTTCACGATCACGGCGAACGATGTCACGCTTCAAGAGATGTTGGTCCAGGGCACCGGTGCCACCAGCGGTGTGCTGTTCAATACGACCGTTGCGAATCCGGCGCTCAAGCACCTCGTGGCCAGCTTGCACCAGAACGGGGTCTCGGTCGGTGCGGGCGGGACGGTGACGGATCTGAGCCTGGACAGCGTCAGCCTGGTGGCCAGTGGCAACGGCTTCGACGTGGCCGTCACGGGCCAGGTCCACGTCATGACCGTCACGAACAGCCACTTCGACGGCAACACGTACGGCTTCTCCGCGAGCGCGAACTCGGGGTCGACCACAAACGAGACCGGTCTCACGGGCCTGAGCGTCAGCTCGTCGACGTTCAGCAACAACACGCTGAAGGGCATTTACGTCGAGAAGCTGAACAACGCCGTATTCGATGGGATCACGGTGGACCACAGCGGCACCTCCGGTGCCAGTTCCGCAGGCATCGACATCAACCTCAAGTTCGGGACCTATACCGGTATCCAGGTGATCAATTCCACGATCAGCAACTCCGGCCTGGGCGATACAATCGCCGGTGTCGGCCTGGCGATCAAGGCCCGCGATACCGGCGGTTATCTCGGGATCTACGGGCTGAACCCTGCTGCGCTGGCCAACGTGAAGGTCGCCAACAACTTCATCACCGGCAACCAGACCGGCATTCGCTTCGGCGAACCGGGCCAGAACAACGCCGGACCGACCAACGTCCAAGTGCATGAGAACTCCATTACCGGCAATATCCTGTCCGGCTTGAACGTCCAGTCGCTAGGTGCGGTGGACGCTTCCGGCAACTGGTGGAACAGCCCCAACGGTCCGAACACCCCGCTGAACCCCCTGATGTATCCGACCACGGGCGACAAGGTGATCGGAACCGCCACGATCGTCTCTTGGCTGACTGACGAGACCGATACCCGGCTAGACCTACCCGGCTTCCAGCCCGGGCCGCTGGATCCGATCGCGCCGACGGCACCCACGGATAGCAACACCGCCGCCAACGCGGTGGCCGAAGGTGCGAGCCATGACACAACGGTGGGGGTGACGGTCGCGTCGACGGATGACACGCCGCCGGGCGATACGATCACGTACCGCCTGACGGACAATGCCGGAGGGGCCTTCCAGATAGATGCCGGTACGGGCCTCGTGACCGTGGCCGATTCCACCAAGTTGGACTACGAGACCACGGCCCCTGGACACACCCTCTCGCTCACGGTGCAGGCCACCGATCAGGCCGGCAATTCGGCCACGGCGAGCTTCACCATCGCGCTCAACAACGTCGCCCCCACCGCGCTGAACGACAGCGGAGCCACGACGGAGAACGCCCCGACCAGCGGAAACGTGCTGACGAACGACACGGACCCCAACGGCCCCAATGGGATCGGCCTGACGGTGTCGCAGGTGAACGGTGCCGGGGCGAACGTGGGAACGGGGATCACGCTCCCGTCGGGAGCCTTGTTGACACTCTCCGCAGCTGGCAGCTACACCTACGACCCCAACGGCAGTCTCGACTGGCTCCCGGCGGGAATCACGGACACGGACACGTTCACTTACACGGCCAGCGACGGCACGGCGGATTCGAACGAGGCCACGGTGACGATCACGATCACGGGGCAGAACGACGCGCCGGTCTTGGACAATTCCGGTTCGCCGACGTTGGACCCGATCGATGCCAACGATCTGTACAACCTCGGCACGCCGGTGGCTTCGATCGTGGGTGCCGCCATCACCGACGCCGATGCGGGAGCGCTGCAGGGGATGGCCGTGACCGGTCTCACGCTCGGTGGCACCGGGGGAACGTGGCAGTTCTCGACAAATAACGGAGTCAGTTGGATCGCGTTTGACGCGGTTTCGGACACGAAAGCGACCGAGTTGTTCTCGGATGCGGTCACCCGCATCCGGTTGGTCCCGAATAGATCCAGTGTCGGCACGGCCACCATTTCGTATCGGGCCTGGGATCGCACCGATCAATCCGCGCAGAACGGTAAAACGGGCGTCAACATCTCCACGACCGGCACCGGCGGCATCACGCCGTTCAGTGTCGATATCGAAAGAGCGAGCGTCTTTGTGGCAACCGCGCAGAACACCAGACCGATCGCCCGGGATGACGTTTTGTACGTGACCACCGAGGATCAATTGTGGACGGTCGCGGCGTCTGTTGGCGTCCTGGCCAACGATGTCGATCCCGATAACGGGCCGTCGCCTCTTTCGGCGTCTTTGGTCACTAATGTGGCGCAGGGCCAATTGAATCTCAAAACGACCGGAGCCTTCACCTTCGACCCCAGGAACGATGCCTCCCTGCAATCGCTGGGCGGAGGCGACCAGATCCAACTGTCGTTTATGTACCAAGCCTTCGATGGCGCGCTCGCCAGCTCGCCTGCCAGCGTGATCATTCTGGTGACCGGGGTCAACGACGCACCGGTGTTGAGCGCGATCGGGAACAAGTCGGTAAATGAGCAGACGGCGTTGACGTTCACGGCCACGGCCACGGACGTGGATTCGTCGGCGGACACGCTGACCTACAGCCTGGTAGGCGCCCCGGAGGGCGCCAGCATTGTCGGGACCACGGGCGCGTTCAGCTGGACACCGACGGAAGCCCAGGGACCGGGCAGCTACACGTTGACGGTCAAGGTGACAGACAATGGCACACCGGCCCTGTCCGACGAGGAACAGATCACGATCACGGTCCACGAGGTGAACGTGGCGCCGACGGTGGAGAATGGCACCCTGTCGGTCGACCAGAACGGGACTCGCAACATTACCCCGCAGGAAATCCGGAATGGGTTCCATGACATTGACGGCAACAGCATGCAACTGCTGCTGATCGCTGACCTGCCGCAGCATGGCACGCTGACCGTGAACGGCATCCCCGTCTCAACGCCTAATACTGAGATCCCGATGGCGTCGATCAGCATCGTGACGTTCACCCCGCATCTCAACTACCACGGGACAGACCGCTTCACTTGGAACGGCTCTGACGGGCTGCAGTACGCGGCCGTCCCGGCCACCGTGAACATCACGGTGGTATCTGTCACGCCGCCCACGGTGACCAGCTTCGTGCGGCAGGTGCCCCAGGCGGCGCTGACGCATGGGAACAGCGTGACGTTCCGAGCGACGTTCAGCGAGGACGTGGTGCACGTGGACGTGGGCGACTTTGCCTGGAGCGGGACGGCGGCAGGGGACGGGAAGGTCGCCAACGTGAGTGCGGTCTCAGCGTCGGAGTACGACGTGACGGTGACGGGACTGACCAGCAGCGACGGAACCGTGAATCTGAACTTAGCGGCCAGTCCGACGATCGACAACTTGTGGGGGGTCGCCTTGACCAACGGCACGCCGACAGACGCGGACGAGACGTACACGATCGACAACCTGGCGCCCACCGGGATTAGCGTCGTGCGGAAGAATCTGGCCGCGAAGGTGACCAACGCCACCACGGTGACGTTCCGCGTGACGTTCAGCGAGGATGTGCAGCACTTGGGACTCAGCGATGTGGCTTTTGCCGGGGCTGCGGGGGTTCACGCGACGGCCAGCGGCCTCACGCCGGTGACCGGTTCCTCGGTCTTCGATCTGACGGTGAACGTGCCCCTGTACGCGAACGGGCTGCTGACGCTCGCTCTGGCGCCGAATGCGACCATTGACGACCTGGCGGGGAATGCCTTGTCGACCACCGGGTCGCCGCCGAACCCTTATCAGAGTTACACAATCGACCACACGACGACACCCGTCTATGTGAATGGCGCGTGGAGGAGCACGCCGCTGGGCGCTGCCCCGGCCGGAGAACCCACTCTGATCTTTGGCTACAACGCCTTCGCCGAGTTCCCCGATGCGCTCGGTCGCGTGGCTCGGCCCGGCACCATTAATGTCATCCTGGTCGGCACGGCGGATAGCGATAGTCTCAACTTCGCGTCCGCGAACAGTGGCCATGAGGCTGTCCATCGACTCGGCTGGGACGGGGCGTTCTTCGACGTGTTCTCGGATGTTATGGTGAATCTGTCCGTAGACGGTGCCGGCGGCAGCGACACTGTCACGCTCACCGACGAGACGGGCGGCGTGGTGGCTACGCTGAACCCAGGCGGTGGCACCGTCACCGGTCTCGGTTATGCCGTCGCCCTGGAGCGCGTCGAGACCATCAACGCGATCGCCCTCAGCGGTGGCCAGGCGTTCCTGTACGACTCGGCGGGCGACGACACCTTCGAGGCTCGGCCTGAGAGCGTGAGTCTGACGGGGGCCGGCTTCCACGACCACCTGACCGGTTTCACGCACACGTACGGCTATGCCCGAAACGGCGGAACGGACACTGCCCTGCTGTACGACTCGGCCGGCGACGATTTGTTCCTCACCGATGGCGTTGCCAAGGGGGCGCGGCTGATGGGACCCGGCATTGACTTCTACGCCGAGGGCTTCGACCACACCTATGCCTATGCGACTAGCGGCGGCAATGACGAGGCCAGGCTGGTCGACTCGGCTGGCAACGACACGTTCCTGGCCGATGGAAAAGCCAAGGGGGCGCGGCTGATGGGACCCGGCATCGACTTCTACGCCGAGGGCTTCGACCGCACCTATGCTTATGCGAGCTACGGCGGCGACGACGAAGCCAGGATGAGCGACTCGGCCGGTAAGGAGACGTTCCTGACGGACGGCAATGTGAACGGGGCGAGGCTGGTTGGATCGGGTTTCGACTTCTATGTTGAGAGTTTCGATCGTACCTATGCTTATTCGAGCTACGGCGGCGACGACGAAGCCACGTTGAACGGTTCGGTTGGCAACGACACGTTCCTGGCTGATGGGGCCAGTGACGGGGGGCGGCTGCAAGGATCCGGCCGCGACTTTTACGCCGAGGGTTTCAAACGCACCTACGCCTATGCCAGCAGCGGCGACGACGAGGCCAGACTCTACGATTCGGCGGGCGACGACACGTTCACGTGCGCCATTCCGGGCACGCGATTCCAGGGCGCGACGTTCGACTTCTACGCTGAGTCGTTCGATCGAGTCTTCGCCTCTGCCAGCCGGGGTGGTTTCGACCGGTCGTATCTGTATGGCACCGCGGGAAACGATATGCTCGTGGGACGGTCGAATTGGTATGAGCTGACGACGTCGGCCGCCACAGCGCGCGGGGAGAACTTCGATTACGTGAAAGCCATCTCCAACCCAGGGGGAACCGACACGCTAGACATCAAGGCGGTCGACTACCTCTTCGAACAGGAAGGGCCGTGGGTGCCGGTGCCTTGAGCGAAACTCGGCCTGAGGATCTGCGCAGGAACTCCACGGGATGGATTTGTAATCGTCCGGCATTCTGGACGGTTTGAAAGACCGTGCGACGCTGAAAACAGTCAGGCGATTTCGTGGTTTGTGGATCCGGGGTCAGGCTTACAGAATTCAATTTTCGCGGTTATGTGCCCAACCACTTCAAAAGCGAAAGTTCGGCGAAAATTGAATTCTGTAAGCCTGACCCCAGCCCGCGACCCTTCTCTGCGAAACCGTTTAACCCCATTCTTGACGCCACTGACCCGGAAAACCGTGGGGTGCTACCAGCAGACGATCGACTCTCTGTTCGAGCAACCAACGCATTGAACGCCCACCAGCGCTCGGGCGGCACGCACTGCCACCTCCTCCACGTCCGCCAGCGTCATGGTCAGGTCCGGGCCTCCTGGGAAGGGGCCTTGATCATAAGGTGGCGCAAAACGCTAGCAGCAGGGGGTCAGGGTGGCTGGCGGCAGAGTGCAGCGATGCCCCAGAAACCGGGTGGGGCTTCGCTTAGGCTCAGCCGCCAGCCACCCGGCCCGTTTGCCAGCACCACCAGCCGTGCGCAACCTTATGATCAAGGCCTGGGAAGGGCTCCCGCGCCAGTAATTTTCCCCACTGCCGCGCCGCATCCACGGATTCCTTGATTTTCCGTTCCGTGAGCTTCTTGCTCGACGTCTTCCGTCCCTCCTTGAACTTCCACGCCGTGAACGAACCCAATTTCGGGACGGCGTGATATCCGACCGATGCTATCACTGCAAACCCGTTCCTGCGCCCGGACCAGAGGCTGCATTGACAGCCGATCGCAATCGCCTTATACTCCCGCCCCCAAACTACTCATAGAGAGGGGATGTCGCTGTTCGCTGGGCAACCTTCCTCTGGGGAATGGCCACCCTACGCCGGACATGCTGGCAGTGCCTGCAATCGAAAGTTCTGGTTTTCCCGGCTCGTTACGACTTTAACTTTTCTGCCGGTTCTCGGGTCTGTAATGAAGTTCCTGCCTACCGCGTGCCGACAAGTAGGCGGAAATATCGCGGTGAGCAAACATTGGGCGGCATGGAGTCTCTAGCCTTGATGGCCCCCTTCGCATCACGCCGGTCTGGTTCGATCCCGTGCTCGTCGCTCCACTTGGTACGACCGACTTGCCGTCGGCCACGATCGGTGATTCCCCTGCCACTCGGCGCACTTCCGCGCGACACGATCATTGCTTGAGACGATCGTCGTTGCAGCGGGCCTGTTCAAGAGTTCTGGAATGTGGAGGCAAGGACTTCCTCCTCAGGCTTCTCGCCCGCTGGGCGTGGGCGGCGTGAGGGCGGGAAGAACAGGGAAGTTATTTCTTCCGCATTTCTAACTACTACCGACCGACGCAGGACAGCTGCCCGGTCCAATTTCGGACACCACGACTCCCCAGGCTAACAAGCCACAGTTCCACTCAACAGGAGGTTGACCATGTTGTTCTCCAAATTCTCGCTGTTCGGCAGCAAGTCAACTCGCAAGTCCACGAAGGCTAATCGCAAGCGAAGTGAGCAGCAGCGTCGACAAGCGGGACGGCGACTGGTGGTGGAGTCCTTGGAAGACCGGCGGTTGCTGGCAGCTACGTCTTGGACCGGTACGACGAGCACCGACTGGGGAGTGATCAGCAACTGGTCAGGTGGGGTTGTTCCTACAGCGGCAGATGACGTGACCATCAACGATGTCGCCAACGATCCAACGTTGGATACGACTCGCGCTGTGGGTTCGTTAGCGGGTAATGGGTTGATCAATCTCAGTACGTTTGCGCTCACCATCGGGAACGGCAG
Organism: Planctomycetota bacterium; assembly: GCA_026692885.1. The sequence continues at coordinate 33,422 of JAPLNJ010001109.1, forward strand.
CAGCACGTCCTATTCTGGGACTCTTTCGGGGACGGGAGGAATCACCAAGATCGGCGCAGGTACGCTGACACTAAGCGGGACCAACACGTACAACGGCGCCACGACCATCAACGCGGGGGCGGTCATCTTGAGCGGGCCGAATGGTTCGGCGACCAGTTCCGCGTTCACCGTCTCCGCGGGTGGCAAACTGTCGTTGGATAACTCCGCGAACAACAATACGAATCGCCTCGGCGATGCCCTCGCCTTGACCTTGGCGGGAGGCGAGTTCGAGTTCAAGGGTAGCAGCAGTACCACCGCCTCGGAGACCGTTGGTGCGTTGACCTTGCCCTCCGGCGCGTCCACGGTCACCGCCATTCCCGTGAGCGGTGGCTCTTCTACGACGCTGATTTTCGCTAGCGCGAGCCGAACAGCCGGCGCCACGGTGCTGTTCCGCGGTACCAGCCTTGGTGGCGCCCCCGGTGCCGGTGTCGCCAATATCAACTTCGCCAACGCGACCAACCTCAGCCTGACCGGCGCGAACAACAGCCAGCTGAATAAGCCGATTGTCCCCTATGCCAGCGGCGATACTTCGGTGACCGGCACGGGAATCGGTTTTGTAACCCACAATGTGAACTCGGCCAGTAACGCCACGACTACGAACGGAATTCGGCTTCTCGCAGATGCAGAGTATCAGATCCCAGCCGCCTCCGGCACTGCGGTAACTGCCGGCGTCAACCTGAAGTTCACCGCGAGCTACAATGCCTCCAGCCACATCGATGTAGCCGTCAACTCCTTGGTGCTGACGAATGGCTCCACCTATACTCTCACTGCCACCAACGTCCATACCCTAACCGTCACGAGTGGTTCCATTTTTTCCATCTCCGGATCGAACGCCCTCGCGGGAGGCACGGGTGCTGGGACCGTGGCTTTTGGCACTGCGGAGGGCATCATCACGGCTGCAGGCACGAGCACGCTGACGTTCAGCAGTCTTAGTCCGCTTACCGGTTCAGCGGGCCTCACAAAGAGCGGCGGTGGCACGCTCCGAACGAATAACAATAGCGCCACCAGCTTCACCGGGACCGTCACGATCAATGCCGGGACGTTTCAAGAGGGCGTGGCCAGCGCGCTGAATAGCAATAATGTCACGATCCAGGCCGGGGCTATGTTCGACCTGAACGGCTTCAGCGACACGATTGGCACCTTGACGCTGGCAAGTGGTACGTCAGCCGGTGCCGCCGTAACCACCGCAGCAGGCACGTTGACCCTGGGCGGCAACGTGACGCTCAATGTCAACGGCACGGGCGCGACGGGCGCGACCATCAGCGGGAATCTAGCCTTGGGGGCCACTCGTTCCGTGACGGTGGCCGATGGCACGGCCACGAACGACCTCTCGGTCTCGGCCGTGGTGAGTGGTACTACGTTTGGAGTCACGAAAGCCGGCAACGGCACGCTGGCGTTGTCCAGCACAAACAACTACACAGGGGCGACGACCGTCAGCACCGGGACGCTGCTGGTCAACGGCAGCGTGACGTCCAGCGCGACGGTGGCCGCCGGTGCCACGTTGGGCGGCACCGGTACGGTCCAAGGCTCCGTGACGGTCAACGGCACGGGCGCCTCGCACGGCACTCTTTCGCCGGGGACCAGTCCCGGCACGCTGATCGTCAACACCCTGACGCTAAACGACGACTCGGCGTACACGGTGGAGATCGGCGGCAACACACCGGGGAACTATGACCAGACGACTGTGACCGCCACCGGGATCACAACCCTTGGCAGCAATGTAGGCCTTAACCTTTCGGCGTTTGGCGGCTATGTTCCCCTGGCCGGGGACCAGTACGTCATCATCAACAAGACCAGTACCGGGGCGATGAGCGGCACGTTCCAGGGGCTGATCGAAGGCGCGGCCATTACGAATTTCCTGGGTCAGGCCGGCCTGACCGCCCACATCACGTACGTGGGCGGCACGGGAAACGACGTGGTCATCACCGTAGCCCCGTTGGTCCCGGAGGTCACGGTGTCGCCGACCGCGGTGAATGTGACGGAAGCGGGCACGATCGCCACCTACGACCTCTTCCTGGGTACTCCGCCAACCGGGGAGGTGACCATCACGATCACGCCCGACGCGCAGACGACGGTGAATCCATCGACGCTGACGTTCACCACCACCAACTGGGCAACGCACCAGCCGGTGACGGTCACCGCGGTGGATGACCAAGTGGTGGAGGGCACGCACAGCAGTACGATCCAACACGCCGCGGTCGGTGGGGGCTACACCGGCGTGACGATTTCCGACGTCACGGCGACGGTGACGGACAACGACAAGGCGAGTTTGAGCATCAACGACATCAGCGTGGGTGAAGGGGGCGTGTTCACGTTCACGATCACGTCGAACAAGGTGGCCAGCCAGGACCTGACGGTGGTGGTGAATACGGCCAACGGGACGGCCACGCTGGTGGGCTTG
>JAPLNJ010001110.1 GCA_026692885.1 Planctomycetota bacterium
CGAGGCTGGCCGTCTACACTGATGAGACGTGGGCGGGCTGGGTGGCCGCGTGCAAGCGAGCCGGGTGGCGGCGGCACTACAATTTGGTGCGACAATCACGGGCCGATGTGCGACGCACAAAGACCGTCCGGATGTGGGTCAAGTTGGTCTGTGCGGGTGTCAGCGGCCCAGGCGTGAAGGTGGCAAGAGCGTTTGGGGTGAGCCCGGCCACGATTAGCCGAGACGTGCGGCGATTCCATCTGTTGGATGAAATCGCCCTCACAGAGAAGGCTTTCCGCGAGGCGGGGCAGGCTTGGTATCCGACTATCGCGGTGATGCGAGAATTGTGGCTTCGGCGGTGTGGCCGCATCGGCTGAACCTACGCCATGCGGTCTACGCTGCCCCGGGACGGACGCAGACACGGCTACGGGACTCGGAAGCCCTTTGCGGCCCGCAACTGTAGGGCGGGTATCGCGGCGATGGTCCGGGCGACGGGCGGGAAGTCCTGAGATGAACCGACCAACCCGGCTGGTCTGTAGTTGTGCACAAGAAGCCACCTTATCATAGGCAGAATAGCGGGGCTACCCGATCCCAAGACAGCGCCGTTTATGGAGGATGGAACATGCGAACCGAAGAACTGCTGGCACGCATCGAAAGGCTAGAGATTGCCCTTGCACTCTTGATTAAAGCCGGCGAGGCCAAGAAGGAAGTCCGGGCTAACCAATTTACTCTGATTGACGAGAACGGGAACGTCCGTGGGATGTTCACGGTCACGGAGGACGGGCCCAGCCTCTACGTAATTGACGAGAACGGGAACGTCCGTGGGTCGTTCACCGCCACGAATGACGGGGCAAGCCTTGACCTGTGGGACGAGGGCTGGAAGCTCCGGGGGTCGTTCGACGTCAGGAAGGACGGGACAAACCTCGAACTGCGGGATAAGAACGGGAACGTCCGGGGGTCGTTCGATGCCAGGAAAAACGGGGCAAAGCTTGAGCTGTGGGACGAGAACGATGATATCCGTGGGTTCTTCGACGCCACGAAGGACGCGACACAGATCACACTGTGGGACGAGAACGGGGAGTGTGTTTTTTCCGCTCCGTCCTAATCCCGCAAGTGACCGAGGCAACGCTCCATGACCACCCCCAAGCACGCCGCCGCAACGCCTCCGCTCGAACGGACCACGGACGCCGGAAGGGAAGGTCCGCTCCCGCCGGAACGCGCTCCGCCACGTCCTGCTGGCCACGTCCTGCTGGCCCTGACCACGCGGGCCGCCACGGTGGCAGAGAACCCACGGGGGCAGTCATGGCGGAACTGACGGCCAAGCAGGCGGCTTTCGTTGCGGCTGTCGAAGACGGCAAGGCAGTCTCGGCAGCGGCGGCCCTGGCACGCGTGAACCCCACGACACATTACCGCTGGATGGCTCAGAACGAGAGCTACCGACGCACAATCAGGGTAGCCGAAGAGATGGCATGGGACAGATTCTTTGCGGTGGCCAGCGACCGGGCGCTAAACGGGGTTCGTCGTCTGGTGTTCTATCGCGGTAAGGCTATCATCGACCCACGCATCGGCGAACCCTACGTCGAAATCAAGTACGATGACAGACTGCTGATTCTGCTGCTGCGATTGATGCGGCCTGAAAAATACGGCTACGTGTGGGGCGCTCCGGCGGCTTACAGACGCCAATTTTGCCACAGAGCGTGACGCAAAAGGGGGAGGAACCCGAATGATGCCATACTCCGAGGAAGCGCGGAAGCGGCGAAAGTGTACGGGAACCACGGCGGCCGGAAGGCCCTGTAACGCTTGGGCGTTGTGGGGTGATCCCCGGCAATTGTGCGTCAACCACGCGGGGCGGCATCGACGGGGCAAGTACGGCGGCCCCAGGAAATCGACCAAGACGCACCGGACGCCTTGCAGTTGTGCGGCCTACGCTTGGCCCCATCGACCAGGCGGCGGCTTGTGCCGGTGGCCGTTGCCCCCGCTTGACGACGCATTGTCAGGCGACGCCGCCGCAAGAACCTGGTTGTCCAAGTACCTGGTCGGTCAGGTGGGGAACACGCTGGAACGCCTTGCCGCCGCCGAGCTTGCGGGCCGAACGATTGACGACGGTATCGCGGAAATGGCAGCGGAAATGGCAGCGGACGCCACGGTCAGCAAGACCATCTTGACCACGACAGACCTGATACGGGCACTCAGGGACGCCGGATAGGCGGGTCAAGAAAAGCTCCAAGCTTCGCCGTTAACCCGTGGCTTTGCGTGCTGGTCGAGATGCTCGCGCCGTACAAGGGGCGAGTCTACGATCCGTGCTACGGCTCGGCGGCTATTGTTCGATCTCTGAGATTGAATGTGGTGTCAGTATGAATGCAGTCGAAATCGAAGAAGCCGTTTCCAGGCTCGCGGAAGCGCCCTTCGACCCGCAGGCTTTCCCCTATGCCTTCCTCGAAGCCTTCGGCAACAAGGAGACCACCCTTAAACGGCTTAAGAGTGGAAACACGAACCAATCGGATGTGCCAGGCGGCGTACTCCAACGCAACAACATCCATCTCAAGGTCTGCCCGGAAGGAAACCACTTCGGCCTCTTCCTGCCGCTGGCGGGCATCACCACGGTCAAGCAGATCCGGGAAAACGCTTTCGACATCAAGGCCACGGGCCGGCTCAACCGTCTCTACATCGAGCTGCTGAAGGAAAACCCGGACTGGGACACCGCGGCCCGCAGGGAAGATCTCAACCATTTCTTCGCCCGGTTGATCTTCTGCTTTTTCGCCGAGGATACCAACATCTTTCACAGCACGGGCCTCTTCACCGCCACCATCGAGCAGATGAGTGCGCGGGATTCTTCGAACACGCACGAGGTGCTCTCCGAGGTGTTCCGCGCCATGAATACGAAGATCGCCGACCGCGAGGCCGCCAACTTCCGCCCTTGGGCCAATACATTCCCTTATGTCAACGGCAACCTCTTCTCCGGCAGTGTGGATGTGCCGCGCATCAGCAAGATCGCGCGATCCTATCTCCTCCACGTCGGCAGCCTCGATTGGACGAAGATCAACCCCGACATCTTCGGCTCCATGATTCAGGTCGTGGCGGATGACGAGGAACGCGGTGCCTTGGGCATGCACTACACCAGCGTGCCCAACATCCTCAAAGTGCTCAATCCGCTCTTCCTCGAGGAGCCACGCGGGCGGTGGGATGCGATCGTCGTGGAACACGTAGACGACGGCACGGGCCGCGAGCGTGACGGTCAACTGGAAGCGATTGTTCAGCCGATCCATCGGAAACGTCTGTACGAGATCCGCACCCTCCAGCCAGCCGGGCAGCGTGGGCGGGTCCGCAGTGTGCCACTGCGGCCGCGGGCGGGAGAACGCCTGGACCCCGTCCCGCAGCGCCAACGACGATGGTCCTTATCCAACCGTCGCAGGTAGCCCCACGCCTACGACGACGCGCCGCATGTCGGTACGCTTTGCGGAGGATGCTGATATGACGATCGGCGTCGAGGAGGTCGAACAAGGGTAGGCGAGCAGTTCGAGTATCGGCTGATAAGCCATTTCGGTGAAGAGCTTGCCGGTCTTCGGATGTTTCGCGGTGGCGATCCAGTCCTTAACGAGCTGCTCAAATTCCACCGTGGTCATGCCCGTGTGCGTGGCCATGATGAGTTCAAGGATCTTCGGCTGACCGGAGCCGCACCCAGATGGAACGCATCCGGCCCGGTCACGAACAAGCGAAGAAGCGGGCAGCTCTTTCGAGCCGCCCGCTCGGAAGGTCGGGCTACTTGCTGCCCACTCCGGCTTCGAGCTGTTTCTGGATCTTTTCCAGATTGAACGAGCCGGCCGTCTGGCTGGGCGGGTACTCCTTCATGGTCATGAGAAACTTCCCGGCCATCTTCTGCAAGGGCACGCACACGAATGCGTGCTCCAGGAACCAGTCGTTGTAGGTGTTGGAGTTGTGCTGCGCCTTCTCGAAGGGATCGCGGCGCAGATTGAAGAGCAACGGGATACGCAGCTCAGTGAACGGTTCTCGCCACACCTCGAAGGCCTGGGCACGGTTTTCAAGGAATATGCCCTTCCAGTCACCAGCGCGCATGGCCACGATCTGTCCATCGTCGTTCACATAGATGAACTCATTGCGGGGTGACTCCTTGACCTTGCCGCTCAGGTAGTCGAGCAGATTGTAGCCGTCGAGGTGGTTCTTGTAGGTGCGACCGTTGAGTTTGACGCCTTTGAGGAGCTTCTCCGTCACATCGGGCGCGCCCGCGGCGGCGGCGAAGGTCGGGAGCCAGTCCTCGTGCGAGACGATCCCGTTGAGCGTCGTGCCGGCCGGGAAATGGCCGGGCCAGCGCACGAAGCAGGGGACGCGATAGGCGCCCTCCCAGTTCGAGTTCTTCTCGCTACGGAACTGGTTGGTGCCGCCGTCGGGCCAGGTGTTGTAGTGCGGCCCGTTATCCGTGGAGTACTGCACGATGGTGTCGTTGGCGAGGCCGAGTTCGTCAATCAGTTTGAGAAGTTCACCGACGTGCATGTCATGTTCCACCATGCCGTCGCTGTACTCGTCCTGCCCGGAGATGCCGCGATGCTCGGCCTTCACATGCGTGCGGAAGTGCATGCGGGTGCCGTTCCACCAGCAGAAGAACGGCTTCCCGGCCTTGGCCTGCCGGGTGATGAACTCCTTGGCGGCGGCGATGGTCTCGTCGTCGATCGTCTCCATGCGATTCTTGGTGAGCGGGCCGGTGTCCTCAATGGTCTGCCCGCCCTTGCCGTCGGCCTGGCACTTGAGCACGCCGCGCGGGCCGAACTGCTTCCGGAACGCGGGGTCTTTCGGGTAATCCATGTTCTCCGGCTCCTCCTCGGCGTTAAGGTGGTAGAGGTTGCCGAGAAACTCGTCGAAGCCGTGCATCGTGGGCAGGTGCTCATCACGGTCGCCCTGGTGGTTCTTGCCAAACTGCCCGGTGGCGTAGCCCTGACTCTTGAGCACCGTGGCCATGGTCACGTCGGTCTTCTGCCAACCTTCCTTGGCCCCAGGCAGGCCGACCTTGGTCATGCCGGTGCGGACGGGCACGACGCCGCCAATGAAGGCCGCGCGACCTGCGGTGCAGCTCTGCTGCGCGTAGTAATCGGTGAAGGCTACGCCTTCGGTGGCAAGACGATCAATGCTCGGCGTCTTGTAGCCCATCATGCCCCGGCTGTTGTGGCTGATGTTCCAGATGCCGATGTCATCGCCCCAGATGACGAGGATGTTGGGCTTCTTGTCCACCGCATGGGCTGGAGCAAGGATGCCCAACGCCAACCCGACGGCCAGTGCGAGGTGCTTGAGGTTCATCATCTGAGGTCTCCTGGGGTGGTTGGTGTTGGGCTCTACTCGGACAAAGGACACTTCACGTACTTGATCGTCGTCGTGCCGGGGGTTTCTCCCCAGGCTGCATAATAGGCTAGAGATCACGCAAGACGTGGCACTACAGCGACTTAGAATCGTACCATAGAAACCGTTCCAACGAAACCTACCTTGCCCGCGACCGCCATTTGGAAGGTTGGCTTTCCAGTTCGCCAGCCGCTTCTGATTGGTGGGGTTGATGAGCCTCATTTGATTCTGATGGCGTTTGGATGTTACCGTTTTACCGGCCAGTCGTCGGTGCGGAAGGGGGAAGCCGGAAGTCCTGCCTTGTTGTAAAGATTGCAACCTTCGGGATTGGTTGCCCAGGCATAGCGCACCGCCACCGGGGCTGGCACTTGGGGGCTGCTCACGAGAACGGTTTCGTCTTCGATCTGCGCATCGGCCCAGACGAATTTCTTGTCGTCTCCGGCGATGGCGAAGCGCTTCAGTGGCCCGCCTTTAGCAATGAGGCCGCCTTCGAGATGATCGAAGCTGATGCGGATGGACTGACCCTCGACCGCCATGGCGCGGTGGATCGGACCGGAGCATGGCAGCGTGTTGCGACCATAGGTTTTTGCCAACGCGTGCAGAGCCAAGCGATGCCCGACATCGAGTTTGTTGCGAGGGTGGATGTTCTCTTCGCCGATGTCGATGGTGACAGCGAGCCCGGTATTCGGAACGGTCTGGGACACTTGCCGTTGGCCCTCGCGCACCTCGGCCTCGCCGCTGGGCCCAGGTTCTTTGGGTACTTGGTAGTAGTTCGCCAATTGCACGATGTAGAACGGGAAATCGCCCTGACCCCAGCGGGCGCGCCAGTCGCCGATCAGCGCCGTGAGCAGAGGCGCATAACGGCTGCCGCGCGAGGCATTCGATTCGCCGTGATACCAGATCGCACCGCGTATGGCGTAGGGGATGAGGGGATGGATCTTGCCGTTGAAGAGCGCGCTGGCCGTGTTCTCGATCTTCGCTTCCGGTGCCTTGGGCAAGGCGGCGCGCGCCTCGGGCGTCAAATCCGGAAAGCGTGTCTCCACAGCATATCGCCAGGTGTCGTCGGCGGTGGCCTGATTGGCGAAGTTGACGATGTTCTTCGGCAGCGCCCACACGAGTCCGTTCTCGGTGAGGGAATGAACTCGCAGGGCGAGCACATTGCGGCCAGCCTGCACCACGCCCTGAGGGATGTTGAAGTAAGCCCACCAATTGAAAAAACGCGGCGGCCGCGCCCAAGCCGGTTTCAGCTCCTGGTTGTTGAAATAGACGGTGACATCCTCGCTGTAACCGCCCAAGCCGACGCTTGCAGACTCGCCCGCCTTGTCGGCCGGAACATCCACCACCTTGCGCACCCACACGACACCGCCGCCTTTCCATCCAAAGTCACGCCACCAGACGGGTGCTTTGCATGTCTGCCATGCGGAATCGTCGAAGTCCTCCTTGGCCCAGCCTTTTGCAAAGCCGCGGTTGCCTGTGTCCACGGCTCCATACTTCGCCTCCCATTTCGGCAGCGCCTCTTGGAACAGCTGCGAGTTTTCCTCGAAGTGCTCCATGGCGTCGATCTGCTTCTCGGCATATTCCTTCAACTCTGGGGATGCCGCCTGCGCCTCACGACTCAACCACGACTCGCCCTGCGTGCCGCCAACGCTGCTGTGGACAATGCCCACCGGCACGCCGAGTTCGCGCCGCAACTCCTCGGCAAAGTAATACGCCGCGGCGCTGCAACTGGGCGCTGTCTGCGGCGAGCAAATCTGCCAGCGCCCCTTCGCCTGTTCCTGCGGCGTCAGAGCGCCCGGGCTCTCCTCATTGAAAAAACGTAACTCCGGATGAGTCGCCGCCGCGATGGCCTTGGCATCGTGCTCCCGCGACAGCAGGTAGCCCATGTTCGACTGACCCGACGCCAGCCACACCTCGCCGACAAGCACATCGTGGAAAACGATGCTACCCACCTTCAACTCGCGCGGCTCGGCGCTGGCCTGGAGCGGATCGAGTTTCACCAGCCACTTGCCCGCGGAATCAACCTGCGTCGTCTTGTTTTGCCCAGCAAACTCGACAGTGATTTGCGCGCCCGGCTCGGCCCAGCCCCAGACTGGGACTGCACGTTCGCGTTGCAGCACCATCTGATCACCAAAGAGAGCCGGCAACTTTAACGGGGTCGCTGCGCGCACGGCCAGCGGCGCCAGCAGCAGGGCGGTGAGGATGAGGAGGTGTTTCATTGCGATTTCCTTTACTCCTTTATCTCCGGCGGACGCAAGGCGCCCGGCGGCGTATGTTCCAACAGCGGACGAATCGTCACGTCGTGGACGAGCAGCGCGCCATCCTCGACCCAGATGCCGAGCCGGTTGCCCTTGGGGTTCCAGAACCGGTTGATCAGAGTGCGACGACCGTGCAGTTCCACGTCCAACAGGTCGTGACGACAGATGATGTCGAGGCGCAGGGGCTGGTCAAGGCCTTGCAGTCCTTCGATGGATGTGCCTTTGTCGCTTTGGCCAGCGCTGCCACTGTGGGTGCTGGCGGAGAAATTCGCTCGCGCGGTCTGGGGCGTGAGACGGAACTCCGTGCCGTCGCTCTCGCCGTCCGTGGTTCGCAATCGCAAGCCGTAGGCTTTGACCGGGCCTTGCCGCGCGAGGGTGAGCGTGATGCGGGCATCGTTCGGTACGCCGTCGATGAGCATTTGCTGTCGGCCTTGTTTTGCTTCCAGTCGCGCGTTGCGGTCGGTGTCATTCAACGCGAGCGGTTCACCGCTGGGCGGGATCATCTCCGGCACGAATCGCATGCCGAGCGTGCCATCGGCCTGCTGCGTCAGTTCACGCAGCACCAGATTGCCGCCGTAGCCGCCATCGGCGAGAAAGCCGGCGAAGAGGCGGCGGTTCCCGGTGAAGGCGGCGGTTTTCGGCACATCCACCGCGTCGAGAACACGCGGTTCCTGGAGCTTCCACGGCCCGAATGGCTGCTGTGATTTCGCAATGTTGCCGCCACCGATGAAGTAATACCAGTCGTTCCACCGAAACCAGTTGGGGCAGATCCCTGGACGCACCGCCTCGTCCGCCAAAATGAACGGATCGGGCAGTTCCCGCCAGGTCTTGAGGTCCTCGGAAACCAGATGCGCCATGGTGGTCATCGGCCGCCCGCTCATCAACTCCGTCATCGTCTTGCCGGGCTGGATCAGGTGGAAGAGCTTCTTCTTTGGGTCGGGGTCGGGAAACACATCGCAATCGTTGCCGCGGAGGAACGGATGCGGCTCCTGCTTGGTGAAGTGAATGCCATCCTCGCTCGTGGTGAGTTGGATGCCGCCGTGCCGGCTGTCATAGTCGGGACACGGGTAGAACATCCAGAACTTCCCGTCGTGGTGCACGACGGCGCCGGTGCCGTTCCAAGCCTCCCATTGCTCGCTGATCGGCACCGCGATCGGATGGTGCTGCCAATGCAGCAGGTCTTTCGTCGACGCATGATGGACCTCCAGCGCGCCGTGGTTTCCGGCCCACTTGCTGTGCATGTTTCGCCGGAGGACGAGATAGAACAG
>JAPLNJ010001111.1 GCA_026692885.1 Planctomycetota bacterium
CCGTGCTCAACCGGCGCAGCTTCTTCTTTCCGCTGTGGCACAAGATGCACTATCTATTCGAGTCGAACGACGAGACCCTGTTCCGGGAATCGTATTGCATCCACTATTGGGAGTCGCTCACGCGTGGTCGCTGGTTGAGCATGATCACGCCGGAAACGGCCGTGGCAGGAGACTCCAATTTTGCCCGCTTTGTGCGGCGGGTCTTGTGAACGGAGAAACGCGACCATGTCCTCGCGTCCGTCTGCGCCGACCGCCGATCAAGCCACCGCGGGCAGTCCTGTTCGGCAAGTTCCGCTGGTGCTGACGGCCCTGATCGGCCTGGTGACAATCCTGGCGATAATGGCCCTGCCGCTGCGCAGCGGCCAGGTGCATACCCAAGATGATCTCGGTTGGTTGCACCTGCCCGTTCGCGTGTTTTACGCGGACTGTTTGGCCCGAGGCGAAGCGTTCGATTGGATGCCGGGACTGTTTTCCGGGTTCTATCTGTCCGGCTCGGGGGACGCCGCCGGATACCATCCGCTGCATTGGCTGCTCTATCGCTGGCTGCCGCTGCCGGTCGCCTTCGAAATCGAGCTGCTGGTGAACTACCCACTGCTATTTTGCGGGACGTTCCTGTGGCTATGGCGTATCGGACTCCGGCGCGACGTCGCCCTGGTGGGCAGCCTGTTCTTCACGTTGACGAGCTTCAGTCTGCTCCATTTCATCCATCCCAACATGGTTGGCAGCCTGGCGCACCTGCCCTGGCTGCTGGCCGTCATCGATCTGGCGGTGTGCGCTCCGCAGCCGGCCCGCCGCTGTTGGGCGGGGCTGGCGATCGTGCTCTTGACCGGGTCCCAAATTCTTCTAGCCCACCCGCAGACGGTGTGGCTCTCCTTGTTGGTCGAGGCCGGCTACACGGTCTTTCTGTTGGGGCAGCGGCGAAAGAACGAGAACATCGCTGGCTGGCGTGGGGTGGTGCGGACGATTGCCGGTCTCACCGCGGCTAAGGTCCTGGGGTTCCTGCTCGGGGCGATTCAGATCCTCCCGATGTTCGACGCGATGTCGCTTTCGGTCCGCCGGACAGCCACGCCCGACTTCGTCAACGGTTTCTCGCTCTTCCCGCTAAACCTGCTCCAACTGATCGCCCCCTATTTGTTCAAAGATCGTGTGCTGCTGTACAACACGCACGAATTCGGTCTGTATGTGGGTGCTGTGCCACTGCTGCTGATCGCGTGGTTGCCGGGCCGCCTCAAGACTCTCGGCAGCCTGCGTTCCTTCGTGTGGCCCGCGATTGGGTTGGCGACGGTGGGGATTCTGCTATCGTTCGGCCCGCTCGGACTGATCTACTCGTTGCAGGGATTCCTGCCCTTGGTGCGTGGCTTTCGGTGTCCGTGCCGCTACCTGATGTTTGCCGAGCTGGCGGCGTCTTTGCTGGCGGCGCTCAGCTGGGGGTTACTGCTGGGGCGATTGCAACACGGCGAGCGCGCGGCTTGGCGCGAGTTGGCACCCCTCGGCGGCGTGTTCCTGGGGAGCGTGGTGGTGGCGGTGGTGGGCCTCCTGCTGCGGCCGGTCTCGCTGGTGGGATGGGTGTTCGCCTCCCCGTATGAAATCCTGGCGGGGCCGTTGTTGTTTGGCAGCGCGGCGCTGCTGTTCGCACTGGCGGCCCGGGGGTGGACGGTGGGCTTGGTCGGCCTGATCAGCTTCACGGCGGTCGATCTGGGCGCGTACGGTCTGAGCTACATCGTGCCTCCCTGGAACATCGCTCGCAGCGAACGCTACCTGACTCCTTGTCCCGAACGTCCGGCGGCAGCGGACGCCGGCGGCGTGGCGGACGACCGCCCAGCACAAGGCCGCGTGTTCGTGAATGACATCCCACCCGCCATCACCGGCGGCACTCGCGTTGACGGCTATGCGCAATTGATGCCGGCTCGGCGTCTGGACTATCTGCGACTCGAAACTCTGCAGGTGGCCGCAGTGGATTGGGTGCGGCAGAACACGAAGAACGCTAGCATCCCTGCACTGCGCGAGGGTCCTCAAGGCTGGCTCCTGGTTCCCGACCCCTTGCCCCGTGTCCGGCTGGCTGCACGGGCGCAGGCTAGCCGCGACCCGGCGAACGATCTGGGCACGGTGGATTGGCGCCGCACGGTGCTGACCGACGAACCCATCGAACTCCTCGACGGGACGGCCGGGACGGCCTGCGTAACGGATGAAGGACCAGGGCGATTTGCGGTGTCGATCGATGCGTCTGCGCCACGAATCCTGGCCGTGGCCGAAAGCTACCATCCTGGTTGGCAAGCCCACGTCGACGGTCGGCCAGCGACCGTGTTGCGGGTGAACGGAGATTTCCTCGGTTGCCTGGTGGGGCCGGGGCGACAGCAGGTCGTGCTTGAGTTTCGGCCCCACAGCCTGCGCGTAGGGCGTGCCCTCAGCTTGGCCGCCGTGGTGCTATCCTGCCTGTGGGCCGTGTACGCAGGGTTCGGCTTCCGTCACACACGCCTCGGCGGAGCCGGCCGCGGATGTGTTTGGCCCCCCGAGGGTGAGCAGGAACAGCAGCAGGCCGGAGACAAACCAGTAATAGTTGCAGAAGGCCTGGGTGCCGAACAGGAACAGGGCAAACATCGTGGTCGTCACCGCGAAAAGGAAGGCCCGTAACGGCGGCAACTGCCGTAGCGGCACGATGACGAGCAGGGCCACAATCGCTCCCACGCCCAGCGACCAAACCTTCGGCGGCATGATCCCCAGCACCGGGGCGAGGAAGCCGAAGATCGTCAGGCTGTCACGGCGGAATCCGCTTGCCACCTGAGCCGCCACGCCTTCTTCCAAGAAACAGCTCGGCTCCAGGAACAGGAACGGCAAGACCGTTCCCGCAGCGATAGTCAGGCCCAGCAGCAGATAGCGCCAGTTGCGTTCCACATACAGCCACTGAAAGACAAAGAAGACCAGATATAGTTTCAGACTCAGCAAGCACCCATAGGTGGCGGCAGCCCAGGTCCGGTTGCGGCGTTCGCAGTGCAGCAGGAACAACGCCACAAACAGCATTTGCAGCGGTTCCGTCCAGGCTTGTTCGAGGACGAAGAGACCGCGGGGATGGTAGAGGAACAGCAGGGGCAGCAATTCCGCCACGGGACCTGGCCACCTGCGCCCTGCCAGCCACCACAAGATTGCGACGATACCCAACTCAGCCAGTACGTAGGCGTACCGCACGTCGCCGACCAGGGCTTGGGCCGGCGCCACCAGGTACAGGACTGCGGGAAGATAATGGTACGACCGAACGACGTCGTAGTCCACTTTTCCGTGATAGACATCGCTGACCGGTGTCGCGTAGGGGTTCTTCCCTTCCCAGAGGTGCTCGGAACTTTCCTGGAGCATCTGGAACACGTCGATGACCGGGGCTGGAGAGGCGCTGGGCATCCAGAAACGGAACGTAAACGCCACGAGTACGCCGAGCCAGAACACGGCCCGTCGGCCACGCTCCCACCGTCGCGGACCCAGCAAATAGAACATCGCGACGAGGGTGGCATAGACGACCACCCAGATTCGGTATGTCACGTCGTAGGCGAGTTGCTGGATGTAATATCCAGGCGAGGTGAGCGGCGCAGCGAGTAGAAAACCGATCAGCGCCACGGCAAACCAAGCTGGTCCCGGCGCGTGCTGGTCGCGGTGACGTGACTTCCACGCCATGCTCAGAGCGGCCACCAGGCAGGCGAACCCCAGCAGTACGAACACGAGCGCCCCCGGCGAATAGGCGCCCCCCCGCAGCAACAGGCCAAAGGCCAGCAGCACGTACGAACAGAGCAGGGCAAGCCCCGTGCTCAGTTGGCTAAAGAGAAATCCAGCCCACGTCGACGGTCGGCCACCGAAGGGCGTGAGTGTTTCCATCAGGATACTTCCTGTTCTGCGTCAGGGACCAGGACTCACGGCAGCTCCCAAGTCGTGGAATCCAACGCAGGATTTTGGGTTAGTTCCGGTCTGTTTAGGGGTTATCCTTCTCGTCCTTCGCAGGGGCCTGCGGCGTCCCGCCCGTTGGTGTCGGCAGTTCTTCGGAATTCGGCGACGGCAGCGGCCTGAGCTCGGACCTTTCCGCGGAGAGCGTCGGGACTTCCCACCCGCCTCCCAGGGCGCGGTAAACCTGGATCAAGCCCTGGGCGATTTCTCCATGCGCCTGGGCCTGCAAATCTTGCTGCTGGACCTTGGTCTGGGTAATTACGGCCAGTTGATTGGCGTCGAAACCTCTCCACCCCACCCGCGCGAGCTTCTCAATCTCGCCGACCGCCTTTTCCGCGTAGTCGGCACTGGAGTCCAGCCAGCTCGCACGCTTCTGGGCTTGCAAGAATTTCGCCAGCCCGTTCTCGACTTCCGCATTGGCGCGCAGCACCGTCTGCTGATAAGTCGTCAGCAACTCCTGGAACTTCGCCTCTTGCAGTCGCATGTTGTTGCGGATCCGGCCGTAGTTCAGGATGTTCCACTGGAACCCAGGCCCGACGGCTCCATTGAACGCGCCGGTCGTAAACAGTTGCGGAAACTCCGAGGCTTGGTAGCCGAGCGTACCATTGATCGTGAGCATGGGATAAAAATCGGCTTCAGCGATGCCGATCTGCTCGGCCTGCGCGGCAGCTTGACGCTCGGCGCGCCGGATGTCAGGGCGGCGACGCAACAGATCGGCAGGGATGCCCACGACCACTTCGGGCGGCGCGGTCGGGATCGGGCTGGTGCCGAGCAGCTCCTGCAGGTCGGCGGGAGGCAGACCCAGCAGCAGGCACATCCGATTGCCGGCTTCCCGCCGTTCGATCTGCAACTGCGGAATCTGAGCTTCGGTTTGGGCGTGAATACTCTTGACCTGGTAAACGTCGTAGAGCCTCTTGGGTGGATAGCCCTTGCGGGGATCGCCCCCCGCGTCGTAGATCCGCGTGATGATTTCCACCATCTTGCTTTGCTCTTCAACGTTCTGGCGCAGAAATTCCAGCCGCTTTTCGAGTGTGCGGATCTGCACATAAGTGGTGGCGATGTCGCCCAGCAGTGTGACCAGGACATAATCGTAGTTGGAGACCGAAGCGTCCAGGGTGTCCTCGGCCGACGCGATCGCGCGGCGGAAGCGGCCCCAGAAGTCAAGTTCCCAGGCCAGGTTGAAGCCGAGGTTCCATTGGTCAAAGAAATTGTTTCCACTGAGTAATTTGAAGTTCAATGTCTGGTTCGCCAGTTTATAGGATTGCGGAGTAGGGTTGCCGGGCACGATGACCTGTAATGCCTGTTCGGGTACGCCGACGTCGACCGGGCTCGGGGTACCTTGCGGTGTGTTCAGACGCCGATACCCTCCAGACGCGTTCTGCGTCTGCGGGAAGAGATTGCCCGTGACAATTCCGAGTTGTGCCCTGGCTGCCAGCACCCGAAAACCGGCTTCCCGCAGAGACAGGTTTTGATTCTGGGCCGACTCGATGAAACGATCCAGCACCGGGTCCTGAAAGACCGACCACCAGCGACTCAGGTCGCTTGATTCCTGTCGGACTAGTTTGTCCGACGCATCGATCCAGGTCTCGGCCACGGTGGCGTCGGCACCGGCGTAGTTGGGCCCGACTTTGAACCTATTCTGCACGTACTGCTTGACGCCCGTACACCCAGTGCCGAGACAGATGCTGGCAGCCAAAGCCAGACTAGCAAATCGGGCGCACGTACCTGGAACCATCTCCACCTACTCCGATACCGCTTCCGTCGAAGTGACATTACAACCCGGCTTTTAGCTCCCATCGACACAATCGCCAAATCGCCAACACTCGCCTTTCGCTCAGCGTTACATCTTATTACCGCGTGGAGGCCGTCTATTCCCCCCATCTAACCGAGAGTCTCGTTGGGCGGAAGCGACGCTCTTCCTCGCTGACGCTTCGCGATTACGATGCCCAACCTCACAATCAAGGTCCGATCAGGGTTTACAAGCTTCCCCGTCCTCATATAATTACAGGCGCGCTGGTCCCCACCTTCCTCAACCCCGCCAAGCATGCCCGCCTGTCAGCGAGGAGACCGGAGAGTCCCATGAGTGCAGCAACTGAGTCGAGTTACTCAGCCTCTGTGGTTAGGCCCGTGGACACATCTTGGAATGCGTTGCAGGACTGTGCCGACGCGACTTGGCTCGCGCGGTTGCGGACGAGACTGTCGCGGCGATGGCTGGTGGCCACCTTGCTGGGTTTGGCTGCCTGTGCCGCGATCGGGGTGAGTGTCGCCGCCATGCATGGGGGAGTGACGGCCGACGATCCGAAGCTGGTGTACTTCACCGCGCAGCGCGGCAGTCTGGAGATTACCGTCACCGAACGGGGCAATCTGGAGAGCCAGCAGAACATCGAAGTCATTTGCGAAATCGACGACTTGCCTGGCGACGGCGTCCCCGGCACACCGATTGCCTCGATCGTGCCCAACGGTTCGAAAGTGAAGCAAGGCGACCTGCTGGTGGAACTCGAAGGCTCGCAACATCGAGAGCGTTTGGACTTGGAGATCCTGGACACCGAACGCGCTCGTGCGACGCAGCTTCAGGCCCAAGCGAAGTACGATAATCAACTCACCCAGAACGTGACGGCGATCGCGGAAGCCAAACTCAAGGTCAAGCTGACCGAACTGGATCTGGAGATGTTCCGTGACGAAGCGAACGGGACACAGAAGCTGGCCGTCCAGGAGATCGAGCGTATGATAGACGACGTCAACAACGAGATTCTGGCAGCCCGAGCCAGCATGGAGCTGAAGAAGAACGAGAAGTACGGCATCGAATCCCTGTTCAAACTGGGCTATGCGGGCAAGAGTGAGTTGGACCGCAGCCGGCTGGAGTTCTTGCAGGCCGAAGGCCAGTATGCGGCGAAAATGAACCGACTGAAAACAGAACTGGCCCGTTTGGCCAAGAAGCAGACCTACGAATGCCAGATGAGCCTGTTGCAGCTTGATGGGGGCCTGGCCACGGCTCAACGCAGGCTGCTCCAAGTCGAACGGGATAACGAGGCGCTATTGGCCCAGGCCAAGGCGGTCCTGTCAGCGGCCAACCAATCGTTGAAAAAGGAAGAAGAGCGTCTGGCACGCTATCAGGTGCAGGTGGATAAGTGCAAGATCTACGCACCGTCTGACGGCATGGTGGCGTACGCCGTATCGCCCAACCCCTATGTGCGCGAGGAGATCCGTGAGGGGGCCGCCGTTCGCCCTCGGCAACCGCTGCTCTGTTTGCCCAATCTCAAGAAGATGCAGGTCAAGACCTCGGTGCATGAATCGGTGTTGGATCAAATTCGCAGTGGCTTGACCGCCACCATCCGCATCGATGCCTTTCCGGATCGCACGTACCAAGGCACGGTGAAGTCGGTCGCGGTGATGCCCGAACAGGGCGGCTGGATGAGCGGCGATACCAAGGTGTATGAGACGATCGTGACCGTCCCGGAAGATGTCGACCAACTGAGACCGGGTATGACCGCGGTGGTCGAAATCCATGTGGACAACCTCCAGGATGTGCTGACGGTGCCCGTGCAGGCCGTGGTCCAGGTGGAGAAGCAGTGTTGGTGCTACGTCGATGTTCATGGAACGCTCGAGCGACTCCCGGTGCAACTCGGCCGTACGAACGACAAGTTCGTCGACGTCCAGGAAGGTCTCCAAGCAGGGGATCGCGTCGTACTCAATCCGATGGCCGTCGCCGACGAACTGAATCCCCCGGAGGCGAAAACCCCGACCGACGCGTCGGCTGCCGAACGGGTGGCATACAAATCGCCGAAGTTGTGAGTCCGGATGATGCCCGGCGATCCTGCGCGTAGCACGTAGGGCGCCTCGAGCCAGCGATTTGCGCAGTACCTCAGCGCTAGTCAAACACTGGCCAAGGTTGTACGCGGGGAATTGCCATTGGCCGCTGGCGACGATGCATCTGGGGGGTGCGAATTTGGTACATCGGCGCTGCGCTTGATGTACCCTACTTGAATAATACGTGTGTCCCCCCCTCCACGCAGGCTTTCGCGGTAGACCATGTGGTTCAAAGTCATCGAATTGGCCGTCCGTAACCTGCTACTCAACAAACTGCGGAGCGTACTGACGATGCTGGGCACGATCCTCGGCGTCAGCTCCGTAATCGCCATGCTGGCGATCGGAGAAGGCTCGAAACGGCAAGCCGTCGAGCAAATCAAGCAACTGGGCGCGGCGAATATCATCATCCGCAGCGTCAAGCCCGCCGCGGACAACGAGGCCTCGGGCGGCGCTTCCAGCCGCAAGGTCAGCCGGGTCTTGGAGTACGGTCTGCTGTACAACGACTACGATCGTCTCAAGGCGACGTTGCCGACGATCAAGCGGGCCATCCCGATCGCGTTGGTTCGTAAGAACGCCCAGCATGGCCGCCACCGGATCGCCAACTCGCGAATTCTCGGCACGACGCCGGAGTACCTGCAGGTCAAGAACCTGACCGTGCGGCGAGGCCGGTTCCTGACCGCCCCGGACTTAGAAACCACGGCGAACGTGGCGGCTTTGGGCGCGGGGGCCGCCGAACGGTTGTTTGGCTACGAAGACCCCCTCGGCCAAACTTTGTTGCTGGGGCAGGGTGCCTACCGCATCATCGGTGTGCTCGATACCCAAGACAGCGGCGGTGCCCGGCCGGGCGCCATGGGCCAGGAGGACTTCAATAATGACCTCTACATCCCCATCACGGCCGCCCGGCGGCGGTTCGGAGAACTGCAGGTCATCGTGCGGGCCGGCAGTCGCGAGTTCGAACGGACCCAGTTGAGCGAAATCACGCTCACGGCCCACAGCGAAGAACTCGTCAGCCAAACAGCGGCGATGTGCCGCAAGCTCCTGAAAATCGGCCATCGCAAGAGCGAGGACTACGAGGTCCTGGTGCCGCTGGAACTGCTGGCCCAAGCCGAACGGCAAAAGCGTATCTGGAATCTGGTCCTCGGTTCCATCGCCGGCATCTCGTTGCTGGTCGGCGGCATCGGGATCATGAACATCATGCTGGCGACGGTGTCCGAGCGTACGCGGGAGATCGGGATTCGCCGCGCGCTGGGTGCGACGCGCGGCGACATCATCACCCAGTTCCTGATCGAAAGCACCGTGCTCTCGGCCACCGGTGGTCTGATGGGCGTATTTTTGGGCGTGGCCATCCCGAAAATCGTCAGCCTCACGTCGGAGATCGAGACCGTCCTCAGTGGGTGGTCGATCGTCATCGCGTTTGGCACGTCTGTGGTGATTGGGGTGGTGTTCGGCGTCTATCCCGCGCGCCGCGCGGCGCTGATGGATCCCATCGAGGCACTGCGGCATCAGTAGAGGTTCTCTTCCAGATTGACTGAACCCCACGCGGCCTACAGCCGATCAGGGAAGCGTAGCGATCTTGCGGATCTTGTCGCTTGGGCAGTATAGAGAATCTCAGTGAACTGCGTGAACTGCGTCTTCTTTCGAGCAGCGGTAGGCTTCTGCGCGATGCTGGCGCTAGCAGGCTGTTCGCGCATGCACTACCGCGTGCGGGCAGACCGGGATACATACTGCACACTCGAACAAAAAACGGCGAACACGCCGTGGCAGCCGCCGCCAGGTTTCAGTATCGAACCGGATCCGCGATCGCGATTCTTCGATCCGACGTCCGTCGTCGACCCGCTCTTGCCGGTGCCGGGCGTGCAGCTCTACGCTTACTCGCTGCCCGATCTGCCGACACGGGATCCCAACCGTTTCCGACGTGCGACGCCGCCGTCCGGGCCGGCGTCGGACCCTGCGGGCGGTCAACCGGCGGTGTCCGAGGCGGCGGCCACTAGGATTCGCTTAGCATCCTACCAGGAGCAGATCCCGCCGTCTAAGGCGGAACCGGCAGATCACGCAGCCGACTTGCCTTCGCCCATGTTGGACCTGGCCGAGGAAGTCAAATTGCTGCCGATCCCGCAGGAAATCTGGGACTCGCTTCCCAGCTCGTGTCTGATCCTTATGTTCGAGTTCTCGTCGATCCGCGACGAGTACGAGCGGACGTACGGTAGCCCGCCGAGCGAGCACCAACGGGATCGCTCTCGGCAACTGGCCTTGGAGGACCTGGTCGATTTGGCGCTAATCAACAGCCGCGAGTTCCAGACCCAGAAGGAAACGCTGTATCGGGCGGCTCTGTTTCTGACACTCGCGAGTTACGACTACGATCTGAAATTCGCTCCCACCGGGAATCGCGTGGCGGTCGACTACACGCTGCGCGACCGCCGCAATCCTGTACCTGACGACAGCCTGACGATCCCCTCGGCGATCGAGGGAAACAAAGTCCTGGCCACAGGCGGCAACTTGGTTGCGCGTTTCGCCAACGATATCGTGGTGACCTTCAACAGCCCCCAGGAATTTGCGGCCGACGTCTCTTCCCGGATGATCTTTGATCTCTCGCAGAGCGTGTTTCAACGGGACATTGTATTCGAAGTCTTAACCCAGTCCGAACGCAACGTGGTCTATGCGGCGCGGGATTTCGCGCGCTACCGGAAAGTGTTGTTCAACGATCTCGCCCGGCAGTACTACAACCTGCTGCTCAACTTCCGCACGGTCGAAATCGATAGCCGGGACTACTTCACGCAACTGCGGGCCTTCTATCGCGCCCAGGCCGAGTATCGGGCTGGTCGCCTGCCGCGGTTCCAGGTGGATCAGATTGAGCAGAGTCTCTTAAGTAGCCGCAGCCGACTGATCGGGGACGGCAACACGCTGGAACAAAACCTCGATCTGTTCAAGCTCCAAATCGGGTTGCCGCCGGAGTTGCCGCTCCATCTTGACCTGACGGAGTTGGAGCAGTTGACGTTGCGTGACGAGGCCACGACGGCCACCGAACGCGTGCGCCGCGCCCACCAAAATTTATTGACAGAACAGCAACAACCGTCACCCGAACACGGCGTGCTGCTGAACGTGGGCGTGGATCTTGCCGGCAAACTGCTGACGCTGCTGGAACTCCGCATGCGTCTCGAGGGGACCCCGCCGGAAACCGCAGCGTGGGAGCGACTGCGGGACCAACTGGTGGTGACCCAAGCCCAGCTGGAATTGCGACTGACTCGGTTCGTGTTGGCGCAGGAGCTGCGGGCCACACCACCGGCCCCGCCGCTGCGAGTCTTCCAGCGTACCAGCGATGTCTTGGACTCGCTACTATGGCTCAACGAACGCCGGTTGGCAGGGACGCTACGAGCCGCCGCCGCGACACCTGCGGTATCTGACTTCCAGCGCCGACAGGTGGCCTTGCGCGACCGTGCTGAGCGACTCCGTTCGGAGTTGGAACGCGCGGTGGCCGAACGCCAGTTAGACCGCATTCCGGAACTCGTGAAGGACTCCGACACACTGCTCGCGGACGCCGATCGCCTGGCCGCTGAACTGGCCGACGTCCTGCAGATCCGTCCCCAGACGGAACAGGAGGAGTATCAGCAGACGCTGACCCGGATGCAGGGGTTACTGGCCGGCAGCCAGCGCCTGCTGGCCGCGGAAGTAGGTGGCCTGACGCCGGTGCAGATCGACGGGGACGAGGCCCTGGCCACGGCCTTGAATCTGCGTTTGGACCTAATGAACGAGCGGGGAGCACTGGCCGATTCGTGGCGTCTCATCAAACTGGCCGCGGACGAACTGAAGTCGATTCTGAAACTGCAGGCCAGCCAGCAACTCGGCCTGCGCGAGCTGCGGACCCACAACCATCCGGTTGGAGACTACCCGGATGGAGACTACAGCGATACGCACACCCGGCTACAGATGACCTTGGATGCGCCGCTCAATCGCCAAGCGCAGCGCAACGTGTTTCGCCGGTCCCTGATCGACTACAATCGGGCACTCCGCAATCTCCTGGCGAAGGAGGATGGCATCAAGCTGAATGTGCGGGATGACCTGCGCCAGCTGCAGGTGAACCGCGAACAGTACGGGATTTATGTGTCGGGTGCGGCCTTGGCGTATGAACGCGTGGTCAGCACCCAGCTGCAACTGGTGCTGGGAACCACGAAGGTCACGGCGCGCGACTGGGTCGAGTCGCAACAGGCCTACACGAGCGCGCTGAGCAATATGGCCCGCGCTCACCTGCTCTACCTGAGGACGCGTATCAATCTGTTCTTGGACCTGGAACTGCTGCAGGTCAACGACACCGGCTTCTGGCCGGAGGTCTACGACCAGCAGTATCAACCGACGCCGAACTACGGGGACCCCGCCTACGCGAGCCCCGCCTACGGCGAACTGCCCCGTGGCGTGCATTACTCGCGCAAAGTTCGACGCATGCTGGAAATCCCCACGGGGGAGACCACGCTGTTCGGGCCCGACGGGCAGTCCAGTTCCAAGTCCGAACCGCCGAGCGACGTATTGCCGGAGCCTTGATCATAAGGTTGCGAAATGCTCGCAGTGTCGTGATCGCCCCCGAGCAGCTCCCGACGTAAGTCGGTGGGAGTGTTCCCGCCCGGTGCCTAACCCGGAGCCCCATCTCCGACCGGCCCGACTCGCCGGCTGCCCGCCGGCTGCCCGCCGGCTGCCCGCCGCCTCCGGCGGCGGGCAGCCGGCGAGTCGGGAGAACTCGGTGAGGCGCCGCGGTGTTAGGAGTTGGCGGGACTGCTCTCACCGACTTACGTCGGGAGCTTCTCGGACGGAACCAACTAGCAGTGACGGCCTTTCGCAGTGTTACGATCAACGCCGATCAAGGCCTATTGC
>JAPLNJ010001112.1 GCA_026692885.1 Planctomycetota bacterium
TAGCAGTGACGGCATTTCGCAGTGTTACGATCAACGCCATCAAGGCTGAGCACTCCAATCGCTAAATTACCCACGGCCCGCAGCCTACTACAATAACCGCCAATTCTCCTATTGACGTTTCTGAGACTCCGCCAACTCACGCAGAAGCTGACATGCACCCGATCAAGGCTTGATCCATGATCCCCTGATCCCCTGACATGGGTCATGAGAATTCGTCTTGTTCGGCACGTCGAGAATCATTAGTCTGATCGGCAATTGCACTTGCGTAGGACGAGCGTCCTCGCTTGTCCAGGGCAGCGGGGACACCAGCCCCACCTTGGGCAGTGGCTAGGCCGTCTGGCGAAAGGACTACCGACTGAGGCCCAGAAATGTCAGGGAAGGCATTATTGCACCATTCGACCGCGCACCATTCCAAGTGCCAACCAAGCCGGGACTTGCCCCGTTCTGTGGATCGTCTCTTGCTCCGATTGGTCGACGTAGGGCTGGGGACCGTGATCTTCTTCGCCCCACTGTTCATGGGCGGACGTAATGACATCGGCCGGCTGGTGTTTGTGGCCGCGGTCTGCTTCACCGCGCTGACGTGGGTCACGCGGCAATGCGTGCTGCGGGAGGCGCGGTGGCATTGGTCCGGAGCGGAATTGATCCTGTTGGCGGGTTTGCTGCTAATCACCTTGCAGTTGATACCGCTGCCGCAGTCCGTGCAGCGGGCACTTTCGCCACAGATCGCCGAGTTATTGCCCTTATGGATGTCGCCAGGCAACGCGACGGTTCACTTGGGACAATGGCAGCAATTGAGTCTCGCCCCGCAAGCCACCCGCGACGGGCTCGTGACGTATCTGGCTTACGCGATGCTGTTTCTGGTCGTCGTCCAGCGGATCGAACAACGTGAAGACGTGGAGCGTTTGCTGCGTTGGCTGGGTTTGGCAGCCATCGGGATGGCCGCGTTGGGCTTGGCACAATTCCTGCTGGGCAACGGCAAGTTCCTCTGGATCTACCAGCACCCGTTCCGAGAATTACGCGACGCGGTGAAAGGCTCCTTCCAGAATCAGAACCATTTTGCCCATTTCCTGATCCTGGGTACAGGCCCGCTGATCTGGTGGTTGCAGAGACTGTGGACGGCGCCCCGGCAGGAGACGTTCCAGTCTCACCGCCACAGCCGGCCCGCGAGTGACCTGCCACGGCAGGCGCTGACCATCGGAATCGGGCTGGTCGCAGTTGCCGGATTGCTGACGTTCTCGCGCGGCGGGGTCATCACGATGTTCGCAGCGTCGGCGATCTGTGTGGGGGTCTATTATCAGAAACGACTCTTGGGCAAACGCTCGCTGGCCGTCATCGCGGGGCTGGCGCTGGTGACCGCGGCGGCCTTGGCCATCTTCGGCTACGAACGCCTGGCCCTGCGTCTGGGTACGCTGCGGGAGGCCCATTCGCTCGCGGAACTCTGCCGCGGCCGCAACGCGTTGTGGGCAGCGCACTTGAAGGCGATCCCCCAGTTCCCCTTCACAGGCACTGGCGTTGGGAGCCATCGCGAAGTCTATCCCGTTTATTTGGATGAGACCTTTGACGTGGAGTTCACCCACGGTGAGAACGGCTATCTGCATCTCTTGGTCGAGACGGGGTTCCCTGGGCTAGCCTTATTGCTGACTGGTGCGGGGCTGACGTTCTGGTGGTGCCGGCGCACGCTGCAGGTGGCTGACGATCAGGCCACGGTGGCTTGTAGTGGTGCCTTGGTCGGCGGCTTGGCGGCGAGCCTGATTCATTCCGCGGGAGATTTTGTCTGGTACATCCCCGCCTGTATGTCGTTGACGGTGATCACGGCCGCCTGTGTTTGCCGGTTGTGTCACTTGGCCGTGCCGACTGCGGACACCCGCAACGGACGGACGGCGTGGCTGAAGGGACTGTTGGCTGGAGGTCACTCTCTGCGTCTGTCCCGGTTGGGCTGGAGTATGGCGGGGGCTGGAATTCTGCTGGTCAGCGTGGGCCTGCTCCAAACGCGCGTGCCGCCGGGGTTGGCCGCCCTCTCCTGGGACGAGTATTTTAGACTCTCTCAAGAGTCTGTGGCACGGGGACCGCAGGCGACAGACCGGACGTCGGAAGCGAACCTGTTGATGGCGCGGCAGTTGGAAGATCTGCTCCGTCGCAATCCGGATCACGCGCGGGCGAATCTGCGTCTGGCCGGTCTGTATCTGCGTCGCTTTGATCTCGAACAGCAGCGCAGCGAAAATCCCATGATCCTGGCCCAAATCCGGGACGCCGCCCTGGCCTCGCAATTCCCTTCGCGGCCAGCGCAGGACGCGTGGCTGTCGGCGGTCATAGGCCAGAACCGGAAGCTACTCGACCAAGCCTTGCAGCTGACCAAGCACGGTCTGCGATTGTGCCCGCTGCAAGGCGAGGGCTACGTGTATCTCGCAGAATTAAGCTTTCTGGACGGCAACTCCCCGGACTCCAAGCGGGCCTATGTGGCCCAAGCTTTGAAAGTGCGACCGTACAGCGGGCCGGTGCTGATGGCTGCCGGCAACGAAGCGGTGTTGACCGGCGATGTGGTCCGTGCGTTCGAGTTTTGGAAGCAAGCCTTCCATCGGGATCCGGAGCAACGGTCCCAGCTGATCGAACTCTTGGCGGCCAAGCTGCCGGCCGACATGTTCATCCAGCAGTTTGCGCCGGACACGGTTGGGCTGGGGGCGCTGTACTATTTCTATCTACGGCAGAACCTGTCGGAGCAGGCCCGCCAAGTGGGTGCGGGGTACGTCACTGCGCTGGAAAACGCGGCCGGTAAGGCGGCCGGATCGGCCGCAGCCAGCCTGTGGGCTCAAGCCGCCGACGTCCACAACTTCCTGGGGCAACGGGCCCAGGCGGTGGCTGGTGCGCGCCGGGCGGTCATGCTCGCCCCCGATGATTTCAACCAGCACAAGACGCTGGCAATTTTGCTGCTGGGAGCCGGGGACAATGCCGAGGCGTTACGGGAGCTGAAGTGGTGCGTGAGCCGTGTGCCGGATGACCAAAGCTTGCAGCCGTTGTTGCAGACGGCCTCACGTGAGCAACTGAAGCATCCCGGCGGTGTGCTTCGCTAGTAGGGCCGAGCCGTGTTATGTGGACGCGGCAGCCTGCCGCGTGTCCTGCATATTCTGCATCAAGCGGCTGGAAGCCGCATCCACCCGGATACCCATGAAACAGCCACTGCGTCGGATTGTCGGTCAGGGCGGCGGACAGGTACGGCTGCAGGGTTTCGTAGTCGGCGGCAAACATCTCGGCCGGTAACCGGTTTGGCTCGATCAGCGAACCGAGCGTCGGTGCGTCGGAAAACAATGCGTGCAGGTTTTGCAATCCATTTTCGATTTTGAGATTTGAGATTCTCGACAGACAACGGATTGCTCGGCCAGCGTCAACCACTCGTCCTCGGTTGCCTGCGGGCTAAGGATTTTGACGCGGGCAAGAGCCGGCACGTACGACGTAGCCGAAGTCGCCAGACTTCGCGGATTCACGCCAAACACCCGAATTCTGGCGAATTCGGCCACCAAAATGCTTAACGGCGTTGAGTGGAGAGCCGTCTTGAAATTGCCCCGTTTTCATGCCCGATGTGTCCTGCCTTCCAGCGTAGCTTGCACCCAATGTGGAGGCAAGCACCGCAAGCGACACGAAGAGCACACTTTGTACCAGGCTCCAAAACCGCAGCCTTCGCAGGAAGGACAAGTCGGTGCCTTGCCTGCCTGCCAACCAATGAAGCGTGAGAAACAACATCGCAAAACACAGGAACTCCGCGGGAAGCTCAATGATACAGATTGCATGATTCCAGAACTTATCCTTGGAGCGAAGCCCACAGGAGTTTCACTGCGTTGGTCCATGAAGGCCTGTGGTACAGTCGAAAATACGACCAGGCCACGCGTTCGGCCTGCGAGTGGCTGGGGAACCACGGTGGTTTCGGGAACATCGTCAGAGGCCCTTCGAGAACCGCCTTCTCGATGCCTTGCAGCATGAACGTATTGTGGACAGCAGCGATTCCGCTCTGGGCATCGGCGAGGCTGCTGCCGGGAAATCCACCCCAGGGAGGACTCATCATCGCGTACATCAGGCCGGGCCAATGGTTGATGGCGACGGCTCCGTACCTGAGTTCGCCCAGGCAAGTCTGCAACAGGCGTTCGTTGGACGCCTGTGACCGGAATCCGGCAGGATGCGTCACGGCGGCGCACAGGGTACCCGCCAGCCGCTCGTTGGCAAAATCCACTGCGCTGCGGAAGAAACTCTCTGGCGTCGGGGCGTCCAGCGGCACCTCGACCAGAACGCAAACAAACGATTCTTCGTCGAAGAACTTAGGTTTCTCGTCCGGCGTGACGTCACGCAAGAGGGTCCAAGGCAGAAACTCAGTCAACTCCGTGGCCGGGTCCACTTCGGCAAAGCGTCGGTAACGCTGGACCGCACCGGGGTAGTACGACAGACGCTTCGGGGTGCGAGCGAACACCGCGTCGATGAGATCGAGGAACTGCGAACGAAGAGGCCAGCGTTTCCAGGTAAGCAGAACCTTCGTGGCTGCGCAGTTGAAAGACACGTTGTTGACGACCGAGGCCGCGACGTTCTCAGCCTGGAACGACAGTTGTCGCCGCGAGTACTCCCCTGGAAGAAAGATCCAGGGACTGACGTTGCCCAATTCGCTGGTGATGGGCTTCTCGAGCAGGGGCATGTTGGCAGACAGTCGCTGGTCCCGTTCTGCCCCGGGCGGCCCCCACACGATGCAGTCGTGAGCAGGGAGGGACCCGGTGATATGCACTTCGTCAACCAAGCGGTGCTGGACGGCCGCCGCACCGACGTCGGCTCCCCCAAAGATGATGCGTAAGTATCCCCCGTCGGTCAGCGGCTTCAGGACTCGCTCGAAAACGGGACCCAGATAGTCGTTGACTGGGCTCATCTTCAGAAGCACGACGCCGCCTTCTTGGAAGAGCTTCGTAAACGCATCCGTCAGCGGAATGGCCGACACGTTGCCTGCTCCCAAGACAGCCACCGTTTTCGCGCGTCGGGGGCCGGCCATGCGGTAGTGCGGGGCGAGGTAATCGTTGAGATTCTCGCGGCGGATCTCCGCTCGCATCCAGGCGGTCACCTGGAACGGCAACAAGGCAATCCGGTCATACAGGACGCCCGTAGGCAGCAGGGGAACGCGGAGTCGTCCCTCCGGTCCCAGGTAGGCTTTGCCAGGCAGCCTCGGCATCCCGGTGGCCTCGATCCCGCGAAGCGAGTGAACGAGCAACCGCAGATGGCGCAACGCTGCCACAGGACCGGCGAAGACCTCTTCCGCTCGTTGCGGGCTACCCAGAGGTATCGCCTTGGCTCGACAGGCCAAGTCCACCCATTCCGACGCGACTTTTTCCACCTCTTCCGCGCATCTTTCCGCAAGCGAGATTCGCTGGTGAATCGAGGTCTCCGCGTAGCGTTGCTTGGCTCGATCCAACTCTTCGAGGAAGCGGCAAACTTGTTCGGTCGATGTGTGCTTCTCGGTACTCTGGGCAGACGACATGGTTGTGCCTCCGATCTGTATCTGGAAGTGGGTCGCCACTCACACCATTGGACGCGATCCGATGTCCGGATGGCACCGCACGAAATCCACCAAACGATCAACGTAGCTCGACAGGGGAGGCACCTTCAGGCCACTCCCTTCGAGATCCGCCAGGGTACTCGCGCAGGCATAGAGGGTCGGATGGACAAAGTAGTCGATGGCAGGCGACGGGATCTGCATGAGCCAATAGACCCCCGGCATGCGGTCAATGGCGAACTTCGCCACCACGCGGGGCAAGGGTACTCGCACGATCTTGCGCCGGGTGGCATGTCCCATGAGTTTAATGAGTTCGCTCACCGTCAAGGGATGGGGATCGGCCAGGTGATAGACTTTGCCGACAGACGTGTCCAGGCCGCTCAGGCACGTCATCGCATCAACCACGTAGTCGCGCGGTACCAGGTTCACCCGGGTGGCCGAAGGCTTTCCCACAACCGGTAACACGGCGACGAAGGGCTGACGTAGCAGCCAGCGGATGACGTAGTAAGGGCCGTCGTACTTCTGGGTGGCGCCCGTCCGGCTATCGCCGACAACGATGGCCGGGCGATAAATCGTTGCCGGCAGGCCGCCGCACATACGCGAGCGCACCTCCACCTCGGCCAAGTATTTCGTCTCCTCGTAGAAGTTGTTGAAGGACTGGCCTTTTTCGAGGTCCTCCTCGGAAAACGTGCCGGCGTAGCGACCACTAACGTAGCAGGTGCTGACGTACTGCAGTCGGCTCAGCCGCGGCGATTCCTCAGCGAAATCGAGAACGTTTCGAGTGCCGATCACATTGACCTGCAGCGCCACGTCGCGGGGTACGCTGAGATCGTAAACGGCGGCCAGGTGGAAGATCTCGCTGATCTCCTGCTTGATTCGGGAAACACCCTCCAGACCGAAGTCCGGCGCCGCGAGGTCTCCCACCACCAGTTCCATCCGACCGCGAAGATGCGGATGCGATTTCTCGATGTCCTCCAAACGGGATCGTGCCTGCCCGATGAACTTCGACTGGATGAGGCAAACCGCCCGCTGATCGGGCGACCGCTCAAGGACTTTGGGCAATAGCGCGGAGCCAAGAAAGCCGGGGAATCCGGTAAAGAAAGCGATCGACATGACAATACTCCTGCCGCACCGTACTCCTGCCGCACCGTCTTTTTCGTCCGGAGGAGCCTCAGGGCGCCCCACATCACCCAGCGAAATCCTCGCCAACAGCAGCCCGCCTCACGCGAAGTCTGCGGATGAGTGTATCAGCCGTTGTCTCCGCGAAACACTCCCCAAATCGCGATGCCACTGGGTGCCGGATGTCAGGCCACACCTTGACGGGGAACGAGTACGCGGGTTACTGACACGGCCAGGAGTCCAGCCTGAAGAATTGTGTTCTGGGTCATCGAGACCATCGCACTCACAGGGGCCAAACCTCTCTGGTGGACGTGGACAAGGGCGGCAATCCACGTCATGGGGTTGCCAGCTTGAATTCACCCAGGTACAGGCTGCTGCCTTGGCGCCACATGTCTCAAGCAAATCGGACAGGGCGTTCTCGACAACGCCCGTCTCGGCCTCAGAGAGGCTCGGACGCGAGGTTTCCAACAAGGCCACCGGCGTAACGTCGTGAACTACGCCGTTGTGGACACTGCAAGTGATGCTCAACTCGTATTTGCGTTCTTGGGACGAAAGCAGCCGGACTTTGGTCCGGTGGATCCAGCCGTGTAGACTCTCTCCGCCCAAAGTTACCTGGCCCCCGACCTAAGGCTCCCGGACGGCGGCGACCATGAAGACCAAGCGTCGCATCATCACGGGCGAGTCGAGGCTGCCTAAAACTCGGTCTGATATTTCTTGGTCATGACGATTCGAATTTCCGAGGTTTTGGCGTCCAGTTCCGTCTCGATCTGCTGGACCGACATCGCCGCAGCGGCCGTCTCCTCCGTCCGGACTTGCATGGCGACTGCTGCCTCCTCCCGAATTGTCAATCCGCGCGTGACCGTGGTGTCCCCATACGTATATTGAACTCCTTCGTTGACGGCGGCGACTTGCCCGACGCGGGTGCGGATGCCCGCGCCCTTGATGGCCATCGAAGCACTGCGCAGTTGGTTCGCCACATACCCCCCGTAACCTACCATCTGATCGTCCACGTTCAACAGCGGCAAGCGATCAACCCGGCGTGCATACATCTCGTACCAGGCGCCGACCTGGGAAATGGCCTTGGCCTCGCGTTTGCGTCCGCGCAGGTCGCCCACGAGTTGTCGCGTCGAGTGGAAGTACTGACGCGTGGCCTTTGCGGTCGCCGGGATGTTGCTCGGACTCAGCTCCGGAACGGAGGGAGCCTGGCCTGGACTGACTGGCGGACTTGGCGGGTCTTTGGCTGGGCTGGGTTTCTGGCTCGGCGGGCTTTGGGCCGGGGGAGGTTCCGCGCTCGGCGGCTCCTTGCTCGGAAGGGCCGCTTGCATCCCGGGGATGGAGCTGACGCTGGTTTCCGCCACCCGCGGAGCCTCGCGCAGATTGTGGAACGCACCGGTCGGCAAGTCGACCAAGCTGGACAGACGCGTCAGGCCGCTGCTGGTCAGATAACCTCCGAACATGATCCTGCGCCCCTCGACCTCGGCCTTCCAGTTCTCGAACTCGTCGATCATCAGTCCGCGTGAAGCCAGAATCGCCAGCAACAGCGGCTTTACGAGTTGCGGCGATACGGAAACGTCGCGGCCGAAGTCCAGCTTGATCTTGCCGAACGGGCGCTGATCGAACGTCAGGCCGAGTATCAGGCTCTTGACACTCACGAGAAGCTGGGCTAGTTCCTTCATTTCCAGGTTGGCGTTCTTGAGCTGGGGGTCGTCGAGGGCTTGGATTCCCTGCTGGACGTCCTCCAGCGCCGCCACGTCGGACAGGTCAAGGGCCATGATGATCTCGGCCCCAGCGTCCGCGTAGCCCACGGCTTCCTGGAGCGGGGCGGATAGCGGGCTGCCAGAGCCACGCGTCCAACGCGACACGGCTTGCCGGTTGCCCGGAGCGAAGCCGCCCAGCGTCTGCTCCGAGAACCGCACGAGGTAGCTGTCGTCTGGCAATCGCAGACCGGGCAGGTTGGACACGGTGTCCGTCACGCCGCCATATTGCCGAGCCAAATTCGCCAGCACCGGTGCCGAGTCCATCCGGACCACCGCCAGTTGCCAAACCGGCCGCATCGACCGGAGGTCGAGCTGTGCGGCGAGCAGCAGTTGATTGGCGTCGATGGGGATGCTGGTCAAGCCTCCGGCGATCCGCTTTTCGGCATCTTCGCGCCAGCCTTCTTTCTGCGCCAGGGGCTTGCTGAAGAGTTTCTGGACATTCACCAGCACGATGGCGTTCGCCGAGTCGGGCACATGGCGCGCCAGCTCGGCAAACGGTGCCTCGGCTGCGGCGGCGACCAGCGGCGACAAACAGGTGAGGACAAGAGCGACGGAAGACAGGCAACGGGGTCTCATGATCATTCTCCTGCATGGATTCTGGGTGTGGACACTAGCCCGACGCGCCAGCGAGGGTGGTTGAGGCCCACTCGACGTGAATGTCCGTGAATTGCCGTAGGTTTCGGCAAGCAACCACATCTCAGGCGAAACACCGGGGCAAAGTCTGGGACACCCTCGCTGGCGCGTCGGGCTAGTGTGCGCAACGTTATGATCAAGAAGTCTGGGGCACCCTCGCTTGCGCGTCGGGCTAGTGTGCGCAACGTTATGATCAAGAAGTCTGGGGCACCCTCGCTGGCGCGTCGGGCTAGTGTGCGCAACGTTATGATCAAGGCCGTTTGGTCACTCTTCCCTGCCACTGGTCACACCGTCGGGTGTGGTTCATTTCGAGCCAGTGTGATTCGTTTTCTCCGCGTCCGATTCCCGGTTTCCCGGCGGCGGATCCACACGCGGCTTGGCCCGCGTTTTCGATACCTCGTCCGCCAGGCCCGGAAACACGACATGGTCATCCAGGTTGAAGTCCTCTTCGGTCCCGGCCGCGGATTCGGCAACGGCTGGTTTTCGGTCAGCCGCCGTCGCGAGTCCCGGCTTCTGCGGTTCGGGTCCGTTGGCTGGGAGCGGCGTGTCGCGGGCACCTGGCGCCGACTCGGTTCTGTCGAGCGGGCCGACCGCCTTGCCTTGGGCCGGTTGTGGGACCACGCTCGGCGCTGTCTCCGCATCGCGTCGGGCATCCCGAATCGCCTGCCGAGTGCGTTCCCCTTCGCGGCCGATCAGCCACACCAACAGACCGGTCAGAGCCAGTGCGGCCAGAGTTCCCAGAACGTACTTGATCGCGTAGGCGAGTTTCATGGGCGGTAACGACTTTCTAGGAATGCCGATTTCGGTTGCGTTCTTCTCGGCAGCTATGTTCGGGAGTTCGTGGCCAATTGGGGAAAGTTGGATCTGGTCTCGGCAAGTTTCTGTGTGGCACGTCCCTGAGTCTAAGCGAAGGGCGTGGTTGACCGCCACCACGGGTTCAGCAGGCGTCTGTTTTGTCCGGCATCTGAGAGGGTGTCCATCATCCGGCTTGAGTCGGAAGCGGAGCGGCAGAAATGAATACGGAATACTGAATGAGGAATACGGAAGGCAGAATGAATGGACATGGGAGCGGCGCTGTGGGATTCATGGTTTTTGTTTACGCGTCTTGGCAGTGACAATCGACTTCACGAGAATCGCAATCAGCTGGTCGCTCTCGTCCAGCAACGGAGACAACCGTGCTTCCGGCAACAGGTCGGCGCGGACGATCAAATCGAGCCAGCACTGTGACTCCCGTAGCTCCTTCAGGCAGATCCCCAGCTTGTGGATGAAGTCTTTCTGGCTTTCGGCACCGCGGGCTTCGGCATAGTTCGGGGCGCCGGCCGTGCCACATCGTACAAGCTGCCCCGCGACGTGCCGCCCGAGTCGTGTGTCCGGAAGCGCGTCGACGACCTTGCCGATCCTAGCGGCAAACTCAACCAGACGCGATGCCAGGTCATCACCAATCCGCTTCGGGCGTCCAGTCATACTCGTTCCCCATTCAGCATTCAGTATTCAGCATTCAGTACTCAGCATTCAGTACTCAGCATTCAGTATTCAGTATTCCCTATTCATTCCGTCCCACGAGCCGTGCTCGCCGAGCACGAAGCGGTGATT
This sequence comes from Planctomycetota bacterium, assembly GCA_026692885.1. The sequence goes on from JAPLNJ010001112.1 coordinate 10,618, forward strand.
CCGTGGGAACCGGCTGGTGTGCTGGCAGGACCACAGGATGAGGTCGTAGGTCTTCGTAATCACCACAAGTTCTTCACCTGGCTTCATCGGCCAGTTACTTGTCACACGACCTAGTGAATCGCCATCCGGCACCGGCGGGATGTTTCGACCGGAGACATTCTACGGCATGCCTGACGCGGAAGCTCTATCCCCGTCCCTCTGCGTCGGTCGCGTCTCTGTGGTGTTTCCGTTGGTCGGAAGAAAGAGGACACCACAGAGACGCGACGGACGCAGAGAAGTCGTCGGGATCGGGGGGACCCGGACTCACTGGCGCGTCGGGCTAGTGTCCAAAATAGCGCGCACGCCTAAAGCCGCAAGCGGCTTTGGGCGGTAAAGGGATAAGGGAATTCAGGGGTAAGTCCTCGCCACACGGAAACCAACAGTACTCTTGCGATTCGTCGGCTGATCGCCGTTGCGATAGGCACCACGCTCGTACCGCGATAGATCGTTGAACGAGCCGCCCCGCAACACACGGCGTTCCTTGCCGGTAACCGCGTCGTTATCCGGCTTGTCTTCGCCTTTGCCGCTGGGATATTTGAAACTTCGATCGTGGCACCATTCTGCCGCGTTTCCCAACATATCGAACAGCCCGAAATCGTTGGGCTTCAGCGAACCCACAGGCCAAGCGCGATCGCTGGCATTGCCTTGAAAGTAAGCATAGCTGTCCAGCAACCGATCCGTCGCGCCGTAGTAGCGGCTGGTGACCGCCCCGGATCGGCAAGCATACTCCCACTCCGCTTCGCTCGGCAGTCGGTATCCCTTACGGTTCAGATAATCGACCGCAGGTGTCATGCCTTCCACGAATTTGTACGGGTGATTGGGTTCGTAACACCACTGGTTGTACGGCAAGCCTTCTTGCTCACTCAGCCAATTGCAGTACGCCGCCGCTTCATACCACGTGATGTCTCCATGCGGACATTCCGGATCAGGATAGTAGCGTTCTTTGTATTCGGCTAGGGCGGAACGGACTTCCGGATTCGCTTTCAGAAACCGTTCGAACTGGACCCGGGTGACCTCCTTGGCCGCAATCGCAAAACTGCGACCGATATGCCGCCGGTGGAGTATCTCGCCAGGATTCCGCTCCGTTTCACTGGTCGGCGATCCCATCGGAAACTCCATGGGGCCGGGGATCAGCACCATGGTCTGCCCTTGACCATTGAGGTACCACTGGTTCTTGCCTTGCGGCTTGTGGTTCTTGCCTTGCGGCTTGCCCGTCGCCAGTGGCTGGTCGAGTTCCTTGAGTCGAGCTTGTTGCCGCCATTGCCGAAGTACCCACTCGGCCGCGCCGTGAATGCCCGGATCGGGATCGTCCCGGTACAGGTCCAGCAGCTTCGGAATCAGCCGCTGTCGGCTGACACTAGCCCGACGCGCAAGCGAGGGAGGACCGTCCCCCTTCCCTCGCTCGCGCGTCGGGCTAGTGTTCCCTTGCTCGCGCGTCGGGCTAGTGTCCGAAGGGACGGTCTCAACCGCGGGCAACAGATCCTCACCATATTCGCCCAGGCTCAACAACAGCGCCCGGCGAGCCGAAACGTCCTGCTCCTGATCGAGCCGGGCGATAAGCAGCTTGGGATCGACACCCAGCGGACCGGCCCGCTGGATCAGGTAGCTGCGTGCGGTCGGATCGGGACTGTGCCTGAACACCGGCCAGACCTTGTCGCCGGCCTTCATCCGCAGCAAGGCCGCGGCGGCATTCGCCTGCCGACTGCCCAGCTTTTCCCGTTCCTCTTCGGTCGCATCGGCCGCAACCTGCCGTGCCAGTTCAACCTCCAAGAGCGGAACAGCCTTGTCGGCGTGCGTTTGCAGGACCGGCAGCAGCACCGCAAATTGCTTCGGATCCGCCAAGGGGATCAACTCGGCCAGGACCCCGGGTTGGTCGGCCGCATAATCGGCCAGGATGCCCGTGGCCACGGATCGTTCCGCTTCGGAACGCTTCGCATCTTCGAAGATCTTCTGCAGCGGCGGCAACAGTTTCCTCGCTGTTGGCCGCAGGGCTTCCATCCAGGCGGTCATGTGCAAGGGGTTCTCGCCGACGAGCACCTCGACGGTCGGCCGGCTGGCCTTGGCCCAGCCCGTGCCCTCGGGATCAAACGCCGCCAGGGCACAGGCAGCCCGGAAGCGGCGGCCCTTGGGGGACTCCGAGTCGTCTACGATCGACCACATCGGCTGCGCCAGTGTCTTGCGGTGCGGAAGCAGCGCTGTGCGGATCACGGGCAACTCGGTAGGCTCGGCGTCCAACAGACGATCGCGCAAGTAAGCGACCTGCTGCGGGTCATTCGACAGCAGGACCAGACTGACGCGAAGTCGCTCTTTCGGGGACAGATCTTGCTGCTGGGCAAGCTCTTTCAAGCGGGGGCCGATGTCTTCGCGGAACGGGGCCATGCCCTCAATCAGGAACGGCACCTGGCCGATCTCCGCACGGCGCAGCGATTCGATCTGGGCCAGGGCCCGTTCCTTCTGCGTCTTGACGACGTCGGCCAGAGCAGTCTCCGCCCGCTGCCGCTCGCCATCCGCGCGTGTTCGCTCGGCCGTTTCCTTCTCAAGAGACTGCTCCGCCCGCTGCCGCTCGGTTTCGGCCGTAGCCAGTGCCTGAGAGGTTTTCACGTAGGCCAGCAGGGAGACCATCGCCACGAGCAACAACAGCACGCCAGCCGTCGCGGACAGCCCGGCCACGACCGGATTCCTGCCGCACCAGCGGACCAAACGTTCCACCGTACCAACCGGGCGCGCGGTGACCGGCTCGCCGGCCAGCCAGCGCCGTAGATCCTCGGCCATCGCGCGACAATCGGCGTAGCGGCGATTCCGCACCTTCGAGATCGCCTTGACGCAAATCGCTTCCAGATCGACCGGGATTTCCGGATTGATCTTTCGCGGCGGGTCCGGCTCCTGTGTCCGTACCAAGGACAGCACCAGGCTGTCTGGCCCGGAGAACGGCGTCTCGCCGCACAGCAATTCGTACAGCACGACACCCAAGCTGTATTGGTCGGATACGGGGCCTACCTCATCTTGCCGGCCCCAGGCTTGCTCTGGTGCCATGTAGGCCGCCGTGCCCATGATGGTGCCGTCCCGGGTCAGCTTGCTGTCGTCCACCGCAGGCTGGCCGAGCTGTGGGTGTGCTCCCGGCGGCGCAGGGTCTGCATCCTGCAAAGCATCGGCCTCAGGCACCGCGGCGATGCCATCGTCCACGCGGGCCAAACCAAAATCCATCACCAGCGGGTCGCCTTGAGCGTCGAGCATGATGTTGGCCGGCTTGACGTCCCGATGCACAATCCCGCGTTGGTGCGCGTACTGGAGCGCCCCGGCCAAGTCCATCAACAGCTTGGCCGCCTGCCGGAAGTCAACGTGTTGTGGCGTGGAACCGGCCGGTTCCACACCCCCGGTGGCTCGCTTTTGCCGTAGTCCTGCAACCAAAGTCCGGGCCTTCTTCCGCAGGCCCGGTTGGTCCCAGGACTCCTGTGCGGTGCGCCACAGTTCCGGGAGGAATTCACCGGAGCCGGAGGCACTCGCAGCCGTGCGGAACTGGCCGTCGTCCATGGCCGCTTCCAGAGTCTGCCCTTCGATGAAGGCCGAAGCAATGTAGTAGATGTCGCCATCCTGGCCCGCCTCGTAGACCGGCACGATATTCGGATGCCGAAACTGAGCCGCCGCCTTGGCTTCGACCAGAAACCGGGCTCGGCGTCTCTCGGATTGCAGCGTGCTGGCGTGGGGCACCTTGATAGCCACTTCCCGATCGAGCACCGGGTCGCGAGCCCGATAGACGGCTCCGAAGGCCCCGGCCCCAAGTCGCTCGTGGACTTCGAAACGTCCGATCTTCTCCGGCACTCCCGGCTCACGGGCCGTGGATTTCTTCTGGGCTGGCGCCGGGCCGAAGACCTGAACAGGTGGCGCGAGCAGCTCGATCTGAGTCTGGCGGCCGGGCGAATCGTGGGTCGCGTGTTGATGTCCGGTCTCGCGGTTGGCGGCTAGCAACGGCGGGGGCTTGGGGGCTACCTGCGGCGCGATCAGGCCGGGTTGCACACCGACAACGGGAGGTGGCGATGGAATGTCGCACGCTTGCTCGTCGCGCGAGCCAGGGACGACCGGGGTGGTTCGCGCGCTGGCGATTCCCTTTGCTGAGTTTCCCTCGCTGGCGCTTCGGGCTAGTATCGGTGGGCCCGGAATGGGGTCGGGGTCGCGCGAGTTACGTCCCTCGCTGGCGCTTCGGGCTAGTGACTCTGCCGACACCGTGCACGCGGCGCACAGTTGGAATGCCTGTTTGCACGTCTGGCACACGACCGTGCGGCCGAGTTGCTCCTCGGGAACCGAATACGGTTGGCCGCAATCGGGATTGGGACACCGTGCTTTGACCGACATGACGATTCCCTTCTCAGAGTATTCAGACCACAGCCCAGAGCCGTATCCTATTGAGTCCTGCGCTGATAATGAAATGATGCACTGAGGGGCGGGCTCAGACGTACAGAATTCAAAATTGGCGGAGCTACGTTTTCGCCTTCGGAGAGCGACCTACCCGCCAATTTTGAACTCTGTACGTCTGAGCCCTACATAGTTCTCGCTTTCCATTGGCAGCCTAGGACTCAATAGGCGCCGTTGCCGACCGTCACGATCAGGGCGGTGATGTTGTCCTTGCCGCCGGCCTGATTGGCAGCAGCGATCAGCTGCCGACAAGCCTCTTCTGAAACCGTTTGTTCGTTGAGGATGCTCAGGATCTGCTGGTCGCTGAGCATGCCGCTCAGGCCGTCGCTGCACAGCAGGAGCCGGTCGCCGGGGGCTAATTCCATGCTTTCCGCCTCAGGAATCGCCGCCGTGGACATCCCGACGAAACGTGTCAACTGGCCGTGGGCCGGGTGGTGGGCCGCCTCGTCGAGCGTGAGTTCGCCACGGTCGACCAGCAACTGCGCGATGGTGTGGTCCTTGGTCAATTGTTCCAGGCGGCCGGCGCGAAGCAGGTAGGCGCGGCTGTCACCCAGATGAGCGATGACCGCGTGCCAGCCGCGCACCAGCGCTAAAACCACGGTGGAACCAATGCCCTTCAGACCCGCAGTCGCTTGGCTTTCCTTGTGCAGTTGCTCGCTCAACTCGACGAGGGCCGCCGAGACTTGCCTGGTCAGTTCGGAGACGGCCGGGTTCGCCACCCCGGATGACGCACTGGCCCGGTGTTGCGGCGAAAGGTCGTTTGACGCGAGACCGATGCGTGAGGATCCCTCGCTTGCGCTTCGGGCTAGTGTGGGTGGCGCCTCGCTTGCGCTTGCGATTTGGGGTGGTGGGAGTGGTCCCTCGCTTGCGCGTCGGGCTTGTGTGGGTGGTCCCTCGCTTGCGAGTCGGGGTGGCGGGGGTGGGCCCTCGCTTGCGCGTCGGGCTAGTGTGGGCGAGGCGAGGCCGGCGAGCTTGCGACGGAGTAAACGGGGCAAGACCTCGGCGACGATCTGCGAGGCCAGTCCGCCGGCCACGCAGCCGCCGATGCCGTCGGCCACCAAGTATAGCCCTTGACCGGGATCGGCGAACCAGCGGTCCTCGTTGGCCGCGCGCACTCGACCCACGTCGGTTAGGCCCGCGTAGTTGATCGTGCTCATCCCATCACCTGTAGCAACGCCTGTTTGAACTCGGCCGCGGACTTGAACCCAATCTCCGGATCATCCACCAAGGCCTGGTCGATCACCTCGGCCAGCCGCGACGGGATTGCCGGGTTGCGCTGCCGGATCGGCACGGCCCGGGTTTCGAGAATGACCGGCCACGGATCGCAGCCGTTGCGGAAATCCCGGGGGAAATGCTGCGTCAGCATGTTGTAGAGTGAGGCCGCCATGGCCCAGACGTCCGCCTCGGGCCGCAATTCCTTGAACTTCAGTACCTGCTGCCGGGGCATGAACTGCGGCGTGCCGGCGACTTCGCCGGTGAACGTGTGGCCGCTCAACCCGGCCATGTCGAAGGCCTTCGCCAAGCCATAGTCGCCCAGCTTCGCCACACAGGAACCGCTCGCCGTGGACAGAAAGATGTTCTGAGGCTTCAAGTCGCGGTGGACCAGGCCGCGACCGCGGCCGATGCTGCCGTCCTTGAGCTTCACATGGGGGATTTCGGCATTGTGGGCGTAGTGCAGGCCGTCGAGCGCCTGGAGGAGGATGGGCAGGGCCTCGTCGATCGCGAGCTTCCCGCCGCGATGGGCCATGAGCTTGTCCACGCTGCCGCCGTCGCAGAACTCCAAGGTGAAGAAGAAGGTCCCCTGCGAACACCCGGACTCCCAGAACCGGACCACGTTCGGATGCTGCAGGGCCTGGGTGTTGAGCGACTCACGCAGGAAACTCTGCGTGGCCCGCTGGCCGGCAGCCACCTTGGGCAACATCACCTTCAGCGCGACCTGCTGGCCCGTCTGTTGCTGCTGGGCCAGATAGACCGCCCCCATCCCGCCGTGTCCGAGTTCCTTGATGATCGTGTAGCCCTCGATGGCGACAAGTTCTTTATCGCCCCGCGCGGCACCTTGCATGAGCTGGCGGAGCAGATCGAAGGGGCTCTCGCGGCAGTCGGAGCAGACATACTCCCCTGGCCGGTTGGCGCCCGTCTCGTCGCTGACATCCCGGTGGCACTTGACGCAGAGCTTCACCGGCTCCGCGACGGTGCGACGCGGCTCCGACGGGACCTTGGTCTGTGGGAGCTTCTTCGCGCACGTCTCGCAGAGGCAGGCCTCCGTCTGGCCGTCGGCCGCCTGCAGCTCGGCTTCGGGAATCTCGGCCCCGCACGCGTTGCACACGATCGGGATGTGGATGCCGACGCGGAACTTCATCCGGCCCACCCGAATCTCGTCGCCGTCCTGCAGATCGTGTTCCGGGAACGACCCGCCGGGCTGCTCGTGTTTCTGACGCTGGCCGATCTTCCGGCCGTTGACGAAGGTGCCGTTCAGGCTGCCGAAATCGCGGATGCGGACATCCGGCGGATTGATATCCAGCAGGCAGTGATGTCGCGAGATCCAGCCGTTTTCCAGAGCCTTAGGCGTTTCTGGTTTCCACAGCAACCGCGGCTCTCAGTCCTGAGCCCGTCCCAGGATGCAAGTTGTCCGATCTTCATAGACGAACTGCTGCCCCGCCAACGGACCGGTCGTAATGGCAAATGTTACACGGGATGGCATGCGGCTTGTCCCCCGACGAGGCTCACGTTGCAATGGTCGTACTAGCACCAAACGGTTTTTCGGGTGTTGGGTGTAAAGAATGGGATTTTACACTAGCCCGACGCGCAAGCGAGGGACAGCCG
>JAPLNJ010001113.1 GCA_026692885.1 Planctomycetota bacterium
TGATGCGCCGGTCCTTAGCGAATCAGGCACACCAGAAGACACTTGGCAGGGTCGTCCGCTTGGTCATCGAGATGAACAACAACGCCGTGAAAGATACTCCACTCCCTCCGGAAAACCAGGATCGCAGGAGCTTGTCTGCCAGCCCGGTTTGGGTCATGGCCGTGGCCTGCGGAATCGCGGTGGCCAACCTCTACTACTGCCAGCCCCTCTTGGCCGAGATTGCTCAGCAGTTCAAGGTCCCCGAGCGTCAGATGGGGATCGTCTCAGCGTTGACACAGGTCGGGTATGCTCTGGGCCTGCTGTTCTTCGTGCCGCTGGGCGACGTACTGGAACGACGAGGGCTCATCCTGGCCGTGCTTAGCGCTTCCGTATTCGCCTTGCTGGCCGTAGCCATGTCTCCCAGCTTTGTCTGGCTGGCGGTGGCAAGCCTGGCCCTGGGAGCTGCCACCGTTACTCCGCAGATGATCGTTCCCTTGGCCGCAGGGCTGACTGATGCGGCCCGCACAGCGCGGTGCCGTCGTTGGCCGCGTGATGAGTGGTCTGTTGATTGGCATCCTCATTTCACGGACGGTCAGTGGCTTGGTCGGCGCGCGGTTCGGCTGGCGGTCCATCTACTGGATGGCTGCTGCCATAAGGACTCTTCGGCAATCGACCCTGGCCCGCTGATGTTGTACCATAGGAACCTTACTGCGAACGCCGAGAGCCAAGGATCGCAATCATGTGTTCAATCGCAAGAAGACTGGTCGTCATCTGCCTGATGATCGCAGGGTGCCCGGGGGCCTCCGTGGCGCAACCGCTGATCCGGGCTCATGCCCATAACGACTATCAACATTCCCGGCCCCTGCTGGACGCACTTGACCACGGGTTCTGTAGCGTGGAGGCGGACATCTTTCTCGTTGACGGGCAACTGCTGGTCGGGCACACTGCCTTGGAACTGAAGCCCCAGCGGACGCTCCAGGCCCTTTATCTTGATCCCCTCCGACACCGCGTCCAGGATAACGGTGGGCGGGTTTACCGCGACGGACCGCAAATCGTCGAGAAGGCACACGCGAAAGGCCGCCGCGTGCGATTCTGGGCTACACCGGACGACCCTACGGTATGGCGGGAACTCGTGGACGCCGGGGTGGATCTGCTGAACGCCGACGACCTGCCGGGCCTGGAACGGTTCCTCCGCTCGCAGAATCCGGGGGAGCGATAATGGGAACCAAAGCGGTTTCGTTCTTGTTCGTTTGCCTTGTACCTCTTCGGCTGCTCGCCTGGGGAAGCGGGCATGACCAGGTGAACGAACTGGCGGTGGAAATGCTCCACGGCATCATCCCGGCGGAGTCGGCGGCGAACATCGTCAAATGGTCGCACACGCCTGACGACTTCACCCCTTGGGAGAAACTGAAGCACTTCCAGGTCCCGCCGGACGACCTGGACGTGGTCAAGGCCCACAAGCTGGACTCTCCCTACTCCGCGCACTCTCCCAAGGGCCAGGCAGTGGCGTTCATCCTGCTGGTCAACGCCTTCCGGGACAATGATGTCCAACGGATCGCCTTTTGGTCGGCGTGCCTGTTGCACGCTTTGGCAGACGAGGCCGCCTGCAATCACGACCCCCTGATCCACTACGCCACCTATGCGTTCACGAGCGGATACCGTCTCAAGACGGGCGCCGGCGTGGGGCTGGACTTCTCCGACGTCGCCAGGACTCCTGAAGGCAAGGAACTTGTCCGCCGCCTGGCCGCGGCCGAAACCTGGCGTCCGCTGCCCAGTGATCCCGATGAGGCGCTGCTGGCAATCATGCTGTCCGGCCTGGAGAGCAACGCCACCATGACCAGCCGCGGATCGACGATTGCCGCCAGCTTTGCCCTCGACGCCACTCAGGAACAACTGACGGCGGCCCAGACCGCTCTTGCGGAGCTTGGCGTCCACGGCGCTGCCCGCGGGCGCGACGTTATCCGCTCGGCCAAGGAGTTGGCCCAACGCGGCACAATCCCGAAGCTGACGGCGCAAGTCGAAGCCGAGTTTGGAAACCGAAAGGCCGTGCAGGCAGCCACTCGCCCCCTCTCCGACGACTCGCTCTATGCCGACTTGCTGAAGAGTCAGGCCCCAGTCAACCAGTCGGCCATCGGCGTGCTGGTGGAGCCGTCCATCACCATGGACGCGGCCTGCTTCTCCTTCGGCGCGAAACTCATCACCGCTGCGGCGGCCCGCTCGATGCGATTGGCGGGCGTCCCGTTCCGCCTCGTGGACGTACGGAACCTGGAGAAGAAGCAGGCCCTGAACCCGCAGGATACGCCGGTCCTGGTCGTCTGCTCTGGGCCATTCAACGTCGGCAGAGCGGCCAAGGACGCGCTGGCCGCCTACGCGACCGCGGGCGGGCGTTTCCTTTGGATCGGCGGTGTGCATGGCGGGCTGCTGGGCAAGCTGTCGGACAACCTGATCAAGGCCGACCCGGCGACGTTGCCGGTCTCCAGTCAATACGGACAGGACACGCCGGTGTCCGAGACGGCACGATTCCGGTTCCTCGCGGAGTTCGAGGAAGCCCTGGGGGAGCAGTCGTACCGCTTCGTCCACAATCCGAACACCAAGGCGGGATGGCAGGTACCCAGATGCAGTTACGTGCTCAGGTCCGCCGTGGGTGTCGCCGTGTTGGCCGACATGCACCTGCCCGACAAAACCTTGACCGTGGCGGGTGCCTGGATGGGCCCGGATGGCAAGGCCAAGGCAATCTTCATCCCCGAGTACCTCATCGCCCCCTATGTGCTGTCCGATGAGGACACGATCCAGGACCTTTCGTGTCCGACCCTGGACAAAGTCGGATCTCGGATACTGTCGGCCTCCCTGGCGCTGCTCCGCCCCTAGCGGTGTTGGCCGGTAGTACGCCCCGTTCAACGCCTGGAACCAAGCCCTGTTCCAAGGCAAACCTGCCCCGGTGAAATAATCGCAGTGCCTCGGAGAGCTTCCGTGAAGACGATCTTGGTGATACTGAGCAACCTCTTGTTGATGATCGCTCTGACCGCTGCTGCCGCGCCCCAGGCGGAAGCCAGAACGTGGGTTGTCGCAGCGTCCCACGCCCAGGCTGATGATGCAGGGCCGGGCACCGAAGAGCGGCCCTTCTGCACGATGTCTCCCGCAGCTCTGGCGGCCCAGCCCGGTGACACGATCTTGGTGCATCCGGGCGTGTATCGGCAGCGTGTGGTGCCTGCACGCGGTGGCGAGAAGGAGAAGCCCATCATCTACCTGTCGGCCCAGCGTGGCAAGGCGGTCATCAAAGGCAGCGATGTCTTCGCGCCGAAGTGGGAACGAGTAGAGGGTCCGGAACCTATCTTCCGCGGCGGGCTCGATCCGGCGATGTTCCAAGGCGAAAACCCGTTCCACCGCAGCATCAGCATCAACGGTTCGGACACGAGCAAGCAGGTGCGTCCTGCCGAGGGAGAGCTGGCGGAGGTGCTGGGCGAGGTCTTCATCGAAGGCCAGCCTTACGCCCAAGTTATCCGGCTGGCCGACCTGCGGAAGCAGGAACGGAGTTGGCTGGTGTCGGCGGACGGCAAGTCGCTTCTGGTCCACTTCCCGAAGGCCACGGAGCCGTCCCGGTGCCTGGTGGAGATCACCACTCGCAACCGGATCTTCGCGCCCCTGCGCCGCGGTTTGGGCTACATCTACATCAAGGGCTTCACGTTCGAGCACTGCGCCAACCAAGGGCCATTTCCGCAGGGCGGGGCGGTCAGCGTTCGCTCTGGGCACGACTGGCTGATCGAAGGCAACACCATCCGCTTTGCCGCAACGATCGGCCTGGACTGCGGCAGCGAGACGTGGGACGGCAAGGCACTCGCAGATACCGCGCCGGAAGAGCAGCGGATAATGATCGGCGGTCACCACCTGATCCGCGACAACGACGTGACCGACAACGGCCTGTGCGGCATCGCCGGCTGGAATCACTCCGGAACGAGGATCGTGGGCAATCGTGTGGAACGAAACAACCGGCGGAAGTTCCCCCACGGCCGCGGCGGTTGGGAGGAATGGGCTGGGATCAAACTCCACGCCGCCAATGCCCTGATCCAGGGTAACGTAGTACGAGACAACCATGCTTTCGGGATCTGGATTGACAACGGCTACGGCGATGCCCGCATCGACGGCAATCTGGTGCTGCGCAACCGCCTGGCCGGCATCTTTCTCGAACTTGGAAACCACCCAGGCCATTCCTGCCGCGTGACCAACAACGTGGTCGGCGGCACGACCGGCGAGGGGTTCTACGGCGGGTTCGGCATCTATACGCACGATGCCTCGGATGTCGTGGTGGCCCACAACTTGATCTTCGATAATGCCGGTTTCGGCGTGCTCATGCGGACGATCACGGACCGCCAAGCCAGCGGCAAACGAGTGGAAACGTCCCGCAACCAGATCCTGAACAACCTGTTCGTGAACAATGCGGACGGGGTGATGAGCCTGCCCTATCCCAACGGACGAAGCCAAGGCATCGTGTCGGACAACAACGTATTCTGGTCGGACGCCGCCGCGGCACAGGCACCGTTCGCCATCAACTGTTACCAGGACGACATCAAGCTACGTGACGTGGCTGAAGAACTCCGGCGCCGGCTGAAGCAGGCCAGCACGGCAGACCAGCAACTGTCCGAGGCGGACGCCTGGGCGAAGAATCCGCGGCTCACGCTCGAATCCTGGCGGCCGTTATTGGAGAGGGACCGCGGCAGCCAACAGCACCGCATGACGGTCCGCTGCGACGACCGATCGCTGCCGGCCAGCCTGACGCTCACGCTGGATGCGGCGATCGCCAAGGTGCCCTGTACACGAGTCGAGGGCCTGTCGGCGGACTTCCGCGGGCAAGCCTTGCCGCCCAGCCGGCCGCTGCCCGGCCCGTTCCAGGAACTTCTGTCCTGGGAGAACAAGATCGTCTTGGAACCCGGTGCCGACAAATCTCCCTAGCCTGTCGGCAAGGCTGGAAACCGTCCGGCAAGGCGGTCACTCGGCAGATTTGCTGGCCATCATTGGCCACGTTAGACTGATCCGAAACAACCACCATCCACTGCACTCCCCACTCGCAAGGAAGAAGTATGGGCCTCACCATCTGTTTAGCGACTATCGTCTTGTTGCCATCGTGGTCCGACGCGCGGATTCACTCGGTGTCAGACGTTTCCCATTCCTGGGTGTTGCTATTCGCTCGATGATTGCGTGGCCGTGTGGAGCACAGCCGTGGGTGAAGACCTGTTTCCCTGGTTCCAGTCTCTGGGGATTTCCGTGGAGCGATCTCGTACCGATCTGGTCATCGTAGGAAAGACCAAAACATGAGGTTGCGGGCGTTCCGTGTTGACTTCATCCGGCGTGTGCCGAAAGAGATACTCTCAAGAGAGGCAGATCCATGAAGAAGCGACTGATCGTGCTACTGGGTGTGTTTGGGCTGGTGGCCTCTGCGGCGATTGCTGCGCTGGCAGGGGAAGCCTTACTCGTCTCGCAACATGGTGCCCTGTTCGAGAAGCCCCCGCAGCACGTTCCCACCCAGGGCATGGCGGACGGCCCGTTGCTGGGCAACGGCGACGTGGGCGTCGTGTTGGCTGGCCCGCCGGAAACACAGCAGTTTCACATCGGCAAGAACGACTTCTGGCGTCGTAACGATGCGAGCGTCATGGCTGTCGGAGGTGTAAGTCTCGCGATCCCTGCATTGCACGGGGCTTCCTATCATCAAGAGCAAGACATGGCTCGCGGGGAGGTTCGTGGGACTTTTTCTAACGACGTGCTGATCGTGCGGATGCGGTCGTGGGTGAGTGCTGACGAGAATCTCCTGGTGACTTCGATCCGGTGCGAGGGGAGCACGCCCGTCGCGGTCGTTGTGCGGCAAGCAGTGGGAGCCCAGGTTGGCCGGTCGGCGCAGTTGATCGACAATGGGCGTCCTATCAACATCGGACGCGAACAGCACGGCAACGCCCGCTGGTACTTCGACGGCTCCATCGAGGACGTGCGGATTGAACCCCGAGCCCTTACCGCCGAGGAAATCCGTGCCCTCGCCAAAGAGCGACGGATGGGAGAGTCTCCGAAGCGTTTTGACGGACAGCGCACATTTGACGAGCGGCCATCACCACGGTTAGAGAAGGCCGTGACGGTTGCCGCCTGGATCAAGATCGAGGGGGTCGGCAAGGAGGCCAACTACATTGTCAGCAAGGGCGAGTGGAACCAGGCCTACAGCCTGGGCCTGTCCGCCGGTTGCCTTCGCTGGGCCATCGGGGGCACCTACTTGCAGACGGAACAACCGCTCCCGCAACACCAGTGGGTCCATGTGGCCGGG
>JAPLNJ010001114.1 GCA_026692885.1 Planctomycetota bacterium
ATGGCGACACAGCAGCCTGAGCCGATCACCGCGACTGAACACCACCACCGGCTTCACCGAATTACACAAATCGCACGGCGTTATGGTTTTGTCGGGCGTATCGACTACCGGCACGTGCTGAGCAATGCGGGCGGTGCCCAGTTCGGACTAGGGTCGTCGCCGGCGCGCGACTTGTTGATTGTCTATGCCGAGGCGTTCCTGAGAGACGCTGATCTGGAGGACTTCTCGCTGGAAGCGTTGCTTGCCCACGAGTGCGGCCATCAGATTGTCTATCGCAACGTTGCTTGGCGGCGGTTTCTACCGGGACCGATGTCGCCGGTGGTGGAGGAAGTGCTTGCCTCGGTAGCGGGATCCGTGCTTGCGACGCATCCGGTGGACCGTGAGAACTTGGTGCTCAAGGCGGTCCACGATGCCGTCCAATGTGGCTTCGATTTGGACGACGCTGGCCAGTTGGTGTTCGAGTTGCGGCGACGGTTGGAGAAGACACGATGATGGGAAACAAGAAACTCGCACAGATCCGGGAGAAATTGTCGGAGGAAATCGAGCGTGCCGGTCTTGAACCCGCGGAATGGTATCAACAGCAATTGCAGAGACTGCAAGCCCAGATGCAGCCGGACCCAGCAGATCTGGAATCCCTCAAACTGATCCGGGATGCGCTGGCATCTGTTCGCGAGCCCCTGCATGCCAGCGGTCAGTAACTCGGGCTGTTGAAGCACAGGCACAGTCCGCACCTGACAAAGAGCCTAGCAGATCAACCCCCAGCAGCACGATAAATCAGACACCCAGACTTGTTGGCCGAGAGCGTTTGGTGCTGCGAGTGTTTGGTGACACCCCTCAATTAAGACGCTGCGTAAGTCTGGCAACTGGGCTGCGAGACCCTCAGGTAAGTATGAGCGGTATGGCTCGTAAGAAAGCGGCGAAACCGAAGACATCAAAGACCGCGATCACCCCACGACGGTCGCCGGACCAACTCGCAATTCCCACCGGCTACGGCGAATTGTTGGACGAGATCAAGAGCCGCATTCGTTCGGCGCAGATCAAGGCTGTGTTGGCGGTGAATTCCGAGCTGCTCGCTCTCTACTGGAGCATCGGTCGCGACATCGTTCAGCGCCAGCATCGCGAAGGCTGGGGCGCAAAGGTGATCGACCGATTGGCTGCCGACTTACGTTCGGAGTTTTTCGAGATGAGTGGACTCTCGCGAACCAACGTTTATCGTATGCGGGCCTTCTATCTGGCGTATGAGTCGGACAGTGAGATTGTCCCGCAGGCTGCGGGACAATTACTGCGTGCGAAGCGGCAGTCATCGAGCACCGAAATTCTCGCGCAGTCTGCGCGGGAATTGAATTCACCAATTTGGCCACCGGCGGTGGCCAAGATTCCGTGGTTCCACAATGTCATTCTGATCGAGAAGCTGAAGGACCAAACCCAACGGCTGTGGTACGCCCAGCAAACGATCGCCAACGGCTGGTCCCGCTCGATGCTGCTGCATTGGATCGAGTCCGACCTTTACTCGCGGCAAGGCAAGGCCGTCACCAACTTTCAAAGGACGCTTCCCGCACCGCAATCGGACCTCGCTCAGCAACTGCTCAAAGACCCGTACAACTTCGATTTCCTGACGCTTGCGACCGACGCCCACGAACGGGAGGCGGAAGCCGGGCTGATCGCCGAATACGCCCTGCGCGACATCCACAAACCGATCGGCGTCGCCGGTTGGGAAACCAAGCTCGTCGAGTCCCTGCCCAAAAACCTCCGTGGCAGCCTGCCGACGATCGAGGAACTCGAAGCCGAACTGTCCCGCGAGCCCGCGCCGGTGCAGCCACCGAAACGCCGGAGACGCACTGATGCTTGAACAACTCGAAAACCGAAAACGCTGACCGTCGGCATCCTTGCGTGCCGGGAACAGGAACCACCAGCGGCGAGCGACTTCCTGGTCAGACCACTCTTGGACCACATCGGGCCGATTGCGCAGCACGACGTGGTTACTCATGACGGAAAAAGACAGGACTTCGATGCCAAACTGCCCGGCCAGAAACTCTAAACGCTGTTGAATCCAGGCTTTGCGGTGATTGAAGTTTTGGCCCGTGACCGCATCCTGGCCGCAGAGGAAGGCCCGCCGCACCGCGCGCTGGACGCAGTGATAAATGCCGACTTCCGGTTCCTCAATCAGGTCTCGTCGAGGTAGTCGGGACATGGCCGGTTCTCCTGAATGGTTCTGGGCGAGGTGGCCGAAGTAACGCAAAGACCCAGGTATCGCACAAGAGAGACTATGGGTGGCACCTTCCGCTCCGCAACAGCGCCGAGCGATTGCACTTGGAAAGCACGCGTCGTCCACGTGGAAGACCCAAAAAAGAGTCCTGACCCAGTCCCGACTCCTTTTCCTCCCCAGCTGTCCGGCTGTGGGCTGGTCGGGGCGACGGCAGCCAGCCCTGGTCTTCCGCCGTGATCGGCGTGCCCTTTCCTCCAAAGGAACTCCCAGTCTTGATTCACCCGTCATTGCGGCTAGACTCAGGCTTGTGGTAGGAAATCGAATCTTTTGTTAAGCATCCTGCTTGCCTTTCGATTCATCGCGTCAAACGCAAGCTGGAAGCTTACGCCACCGCATCGGTCACCCCAAGATTAAGCCTTGACGACGCACTAGCAGGAGGAACGCAGGAAGACTGGCCGCGGCGGGGAGCGGGCCGGCGTCAGCCAAAAGCGGCGCGGCTACGCGCTAACCCATGCAACCAGTGTCGGTCGCGGCGGGCGGCTTCCACCGTCAAGCTCTCCGCCCGACCCGCGACTCGCTTGAACCAGTGACCAAAGTTCAGCACCGTGTCGACCCACGTCTCGGCCGACAGCTGCAGCCGCTCCAAAATCGGTGCCAATTCACCCGGAATCTGCCCCCGCTTGTCCGGCCGTGCTTGCCGCCGCGTCCAGTCCAACAGACGCAGGTAGCCGCAGTAACCGAGCGAAGGCAGTCTGGCCGCAAGCGAAAGACGCCAAGCATTCCCTTCCCATGGGCGGGCAACGCGACCATGAGAATTATATTTGCTTTCGATTGGTGCGGCGTTTTGATTGTCGTGGTGCTGGTGACGAGGGTCGCGGCGGTTCCGCTCACGGCACCAGTTGCACATGCTCGGCC
Source organism: Planctomycetota bacterium (assembly GCA_026692885.1). The sequence goes on from JAPLNJ010001114.1 coordinate 3,122, forward strand.
CCGATGCTAGTTTCGGCCAGTTGGACCGCCCGTCGAATGACATTGCGCAACTCCCGGACGTTGCCGGGCCATGAGTAAGCCCGCAGTTTATCGAGCGCTTCGTTGGTCAGGATGCAAGTTTGCCTCCGCAATTCCGCGCAGGTAAAATCCAGAAAGCGTTGGGCCAGAAAGATGATGTCTTCCGGGCGTTCGCGGAGAGGCGGGATGGCGACGCTGAACTCGTTCAGCCGGTAGAACAGATCGCGGCGGAACTTCCCGGCTTCCACCAGGGCGCCCAGGTTTTCATTCGTCGCCGCCGCAATGCGGACGTCAACGTTGATCGACGCGGTGCCACCGATCCGGTGGATTTGCCGTTCCTCCAATGCGCGCAGTAATTTGGCCTGCATGGCCAGCGGCAACAAACCGATCTCGTCGAAAAACAGCGTACCTCCCGCCGCCGCCTCGAAACAGCCGGCCTGGCGTCGATCGGCCCCGGTGAAGGCCCCTTGTTCGTGCCCAAACAGCTCGCTCTCAATCAGGATTGCGGAGATGAGCCCGCAATAAACCGCCACGAAGGGCCCCGACGCTCGGCGGCTCAGGCCATGTATGGCCATGGCCACGAGTTCCTTGCCCACGCCGGTCTCGCCGCTGATGATGACCGTGAAATTGGACGGGGCGACACGTTCGATCCGCGTCACCAGGTCCTGGATCGCGGCGCTGGGCCCCATGACCTCACGCAGGGAAATCCCCTTGTTGAGCGGCGATCTTGAGTCCGCCTTGCCGCCAAGCGACGCGAGCAACTCCGCGAACCACGGCTGGGTGCGAACAGAATCGAGGTCGATGTCCGCCAGAAGGTGCTCGCGGGAGGGCAACTTCCCGGCCTGGCGAGAACGTTCCAGCCACTGGCGACAGCCCTGCGGATTGCCGCGTAGGGCGGCCACACAGGCCAAATCATAGGCTGCCGTCCCCTCGGCCAGTTTCTCCGCGGCCAACAGCTTCTCCTCGGCCCGGTCGAACAGCCCGTCCGCTTCTGCGCTCGTCTTTTGCTTGGCCTGGGCCAGAAGCAACTTCCCCCAGCTGTTCAGCGTCTGGTGCTTGTCAGGCTTGATCCGCAGGGCCGCCGCGTATTTCTCGCCCGCCTGGGCGAACAGCCCGTCGGCTTCCGTCTTCTGCTTGGCCTGTTCGGAAAGTACTGTCCCCCAGATGTTCAGCGCGTCGTGGTCTCCGAGTTCGCGCTCAACCGTAAGTTCCAAGAGCCGCGCTGCCCGATCGTACTCCTGTCGCTGAACGTGGAAGACAGCCGCTATCATCCTCACGTCCCGTGGTGCCGACGGCGTCTCGGCCAGCTCAAATAGCTCCGAAATCGCGTTCTGCTCCCCCCGTTGAATCCTTTCCATCAGGCGTCTGAAACGCGTGCCTGCATCGCCCGGATTGCGTTCTCGAATCGCTTCTGCAATCCGCCCGAACGCCTGCGCCAGCGGCGAACGAGGATGACCGACGACAAAACTCGCCTCGCTCAACGCCAACTGCGGATGGTAGGGAACCGTGAGGAACTCCTCCGTCAACTCCCGCGTGGCGCCCATGGCCTCAGCGAATCGCTTTCCGGCAACAGCCAATCGATCGGCCTTCAGCGTCTCCTCGCCGACCGGCACGGGTGAAATGACGAAAAGAACGTTGTCCGCGAAGTCTTTGCGGGCGCGCTGCAGTTTTTCGACGGCCAGCCTCGTCCCCTCAATGTTCTGGTTGTTCAACCCGGAGACGATGACCAGCAAATCCGCCAAGTGGACGGTGCAGATCCCGCCCGTGTCCGTCAAACCCGTGCGGGAATCAACAAGGACATAGTCCGGATGGTAATGCTCTTCGATCTGGACTTTCAGCGCGTCGATAATCAGCGACCGACTTTCCGTCTCGTACAGCCCCTCAAGGTGCAACCGGGCGAGATCGTACTGCCGGTCCGTTCCGGCGCGGGCGTCGGCGGGCAGCAGGTGAATCGTCCCGGCGCGGGTCTGTTCGGCCCGGATCTGGGCTGACAACTGCGCTTCATAGCACAACGACGGGAGCGGTGGTGGCTCGCGATCCTCCAGGCCCGCGCGAAGATACCCGACCAGGCCCTCGTCCCTGGCGGGTGGAGCGGCCGGCCGGAACTCGGGCATCAGCGACAATCCGGGCGCTTCCAGATCGAAATCGATCAGGAACACGTTCAGCCCCGCACGGGCCAGGTGCGCAGCTACGTTGGCCAATGCCATGGTGCGGCCCACGCCGCCGCGGAACGAGTAGAAAGTAACGGTCAGCATGTTTCGCTCGGATTCGGTATGCAGTCGTTTTGGGTCGGGTCAACGTCCGTTCGCGGCGCCCACCAGGGCGCGTACCGGCACGGCCCTCCAGTTAGCGCGCGTGCGTCGGACTTGGTCCGTCTTGCCCGCGCGGACAATGCTCGCCGCGGCGGTACCCTCCAGTTCCTCCAACTCCGGCTTGTAACGCTCGCGATCGTACCGTTCGATCAATGATTTCGTTTCGAGATCCAGTACAAACTCGCCGGAACCGAGGAGCCAGTTGAAATCGGGATAAGTGTCCAAAAGCAGCATCACCTCGTCGGCGAACGAACCCAGTTCAGGATGCTGCTCGTGAGCCGCTTTGATCCGGGCCAAATGGCGAAGAGCATTGTAAGGTCCCGATTCCCGCAGGCCGACTACACCGGCATTCACATAATCGACGTCTTCATGCTCCAGCAACTGCAACCAGAATTCCAGATCCTGGGGTGAGCCGTACTGGTTCACGGCATGCGCGATAAGTAACTGGGCGTACAGATCGTCGTGCTGGTCGGCCAGTGCGGCGGCCAGTGGAAGTTCTTCTGCGCGGAAGATCTGCAGGAGTTCCGGGATTCCCGGGATCTTCACCGCTTCCAAGAGGGAGAAAGTATTGTAGAGCAGCAGGGGCCGGCCCACACGACGTGTCTTAGCGATCACCCCGGCTTCCTCCAACAGGATGATGCGCAGCGCCTCGGCGAAGGCCTGTTGCACATCCGCCGACGCACCGGGCAGTGCCCGCACGTAATGCTCCTCCGGGCCGGGTTGGTCCGGAGGTCCGTCGGCGCCGATCAACGGACTGGGACAATCCAAGTCTGCGGCGACGAGTTTCGCCAACTCCCCTGCCGTCTTGCCGTGAATCATGCGCTGCAATTGCTCTGGGTTCATAGAGTTCCGCTTGTGTCGGAGGCCAATCGGACGGATTTGTACGTCTCCGGTGGATCATTGGTCAGGGGTCCAAGAACCACGCACGCTTCGACCTCGGCAGCCGGGAAAACGGCGTGCAACACTTCCGGCTCGGAAGGCGATCCCGTAGCCAAGTCCTGTGTCCGTCCCGGCTGGGCAGGCCCCGGAGCGGAAGGCAGGAAGGCGATGGCCGATGCCTTCCAGCCCGCATCGAAAACCGTCGGCCGATAGCATTCGCCGCCCGTTACCCGGTCCGCCCCGTACATATAGACTACCATAAACTGGCCTCGACCGAAGCTGTAGCGATCGTCCAAACCCAATCGGTCTCGCACGCCATCGGCATCCAACAAGCCGGCCTGTTAACGGTCTATGACGTTGGCCGAGGCAGCGAACACCACGGACTTGCCGATCGTTCCGCGGAGGTCCGCGATGCGGATGCCCTTGTGGGCCAGTTCCCTCAGGCGGACCTTGGCCTTAACCGCAGGTTTCGCGCGATGGTACCGCGGCACCTTCCGCTTGTTCGTCGGGAAGAAGTTGTGGGTCAGAAACGCGTCCCCCGCAACGGATCGGGCCAGCCTGGGAAACGGGACGGCCGGTAGCCGGTTCCCGGCGTTTTCCGGCTGCCTAAAAGGATGACCACCGCGGTGCAACTGCTCCAAGAAAATCTCGTACTGCCGAGCCGCTTCGTCGGGTTCGCGGGGCATCGGCTGATCGGGGACGAACTTGCGCAGATCTTGTTGGTTGGCCGCGCAGACGTTGGCGTCTTCCCGCAGGTTCCGATGCATAATCGCACCGCGGCTCGTCGCGGACTCGGCTTGCCGGAGTTGATCCAGCCAGACTTCCAGGTTCGTGTCACCGGCAGTTGGATTGCCAAACATGGTGTTCTCCCTTGACTTTGCTGAATGGCAACTGTTATGGTAGCCCGGAAGAGCGAGAGAGCAAGGCGTGGTGGCCGCGTGACCCTCGACGATCCCCACGGCCATTCCTGTGTCACGCGTCGAGTGACGGGTGGGACGGCGTTCCCAACCCGTCCATAACGGCTTGGGACATCTACTTGCAGGATGGGCACTCTCGCCCGTCACATCAATGGTGACGGGCAGGAGTGCCCGTCCTACGAACGATCGCGGCCTGCCAGTGCCGTCCACGGCGAGTCCGGATAGAGTACCGCACCCAGGTTCTTCGGTTGCCCGCGCTTCGGCGGCAGTTGCCGGTGCCCCACGAGCCGGCGTCCTTGGCAAAGAACACCGCCAGCGCGCTCTTGCCGTAAAACGCGCCGGGCCGCACGATGATCGTCTCTCCGCCACTGGGTTGGCTCTTCTGCAGCAGGTCCTCCGCCTCGATGGTATCGGGGATCGACGGCACTTCGGCGGATTTCACCAGGCCACCGGTAGGCATGGCGGTCGGCGGGGAGGGCCGGAAATGGCTTGTGGGGTTCTGTTTCCGTGTGAGAGGGTGAATCCCGTGTTGGTCTGCATCCTCGGTTCCTTTCGTGTGGCAAGAGCGAGACAAATCGGCCTCCTGTGTTGCTACTTTCCGATCGGGCTGCAACTCCACGGGACTGAGCCAGCCGTCCCGACCACGCGCCGCGTCGCTCGGCGTTGCCGGTTCCGGAGTAGTCAAAAGCTTCGCTTTGCAGCGACAACGCGTAAAGCACGAGACTTAACGGTTCAGCAGGAACGGGGCGCGAGACAAGGGGTCAGACGTACAGCTTTCAGCTTTCGCGGTCCTGAGCCCAAGCATAGGGAAAGCCTTCTGCCCGCGAAAACTGAAATCTGTACGTCTGGCCCCAGCCGGTGGTCCGACTCTGCGAAACCGCAAAACCCCATTCTTGACACCGACAAAAGTCGAAAACCGTTTCGTACTTAGCCCCACCGTAGCGGATCTCGCTCCTGGCGACTCGCCCACACGAACTGGTTCGGGAAGCGTTCCCGCAGGACGTCCGCCAAAGCGGCTACCGCAAATCGCTCACTGGCGAAATGACCGGGTAGCAGCAGGGCGATGCCGATCGCCTCCGCTTCCAGACAGGTGTGGAACGTCGTCTCGCCAGTGACCAGCAACTCGCAACCGGCTCGGCTGGCCGGTTCCAGGAACTCACCGGCAGCGCCGCAGGCCACCGCCACCCGCTGGACCTCCCGGTCCGACGGTCCCACCAGGTGCAGTCCGTCCACGGCCAGGAACGCCTTGAGCTTCGCCGCCAACTCGGCCAATGTCGCTGAAGTGGGCAATGTTCCCTGACGGCCGGAGCCCAGACCCTGCGGATCGGCAGCAGCAGGAACGAGCGGAGTGACACCCAGCAGTCCCAGCCCCGTGGCCAGTTGCTGGTTGATGCCGGCCGCCGCCGAGTCGAACGCGGTGTGCGGGCTGTAGACCGCGATCCGAGCGCCGATCAATTGCAGCAGGAGCCGACCGGGCGTGTGGTCGTTGGTCAGGCGTTTCAAGGGCCGAAAAGGCAGCGGATGGTGCGTGACGATCAAGTCGGCTTGTTCGCGGACCGCCTCCTCGACACTGGTCGGCGTGACCGTCAGGCAGGTCATGATCCGGCTGACCTGTTGTCTGCGGTCCCCGACCAGCAAACCGACGTTATCCCAATCCTCGGCCAAGCGGCAGGGCGCAAACTCCTCCAGAAAATCGCACACGGATTGCAGTTCGAGCATGGTACATCCCCTTGGACTTCCGGTAGTCTGTCGATAGGCTACAGCACGTGGACCGGTTTCTCCGAGACCGGATTTCGCGTCTCGGAGAGACGCGACCACGTGGGCGCGACGCACGCATCGTACCGTGGTCTCTGTGAATTCACAATCAAAGTCAACTACTGTGTTACACATACGCCTTGGAATCCAACTGAACAGCTTGCATTTGCCTTTCCGGCAGGCCCTTGCCAAAGCCTCGGAATTGGGCGCGACGGCGGTCGAAATCGATGCTCGTGGCGAGCTCAAGCCGCGTGAATTGTCCCAGACCGGCCTGCGTCAGCTCCGCAAACTGCTGGACGAATACGGGCTGCGAGTCTGCGCCGTAGGCTTTCGCACTCGGCACGGCTACAACGTGACCGATCATGCGGACCAGCGTGTGGAGGCCACACAGGAGGCGCTGGCCTTCGCCTACAAGCTGGGGGCTCCCGTGGTGATCAATCATGTCGGCCGCATTCCGGCCCAGCCGCAAGGACCGGAGTGGGAACTGCTGCTGACGACGCTCGAGGACTTGGGCCGCTTCGGCCAACGGACCGGCGCGATGCTGGCGGCCCGGACCGGTGCGGAGAGCGGCGAGGACCTGGCCCGTTTGATCAACGCCTTGCCAGAGGGAACGTTGGGCGTGGACTTCGACCCAGGCGCTCTGATCATCAATGGCTTCTCCGCCCGTGACGCACTTCTGACGCTCGGACGACACGTGGTCCACGTCCACGCCCGAGATGGCGTGCGCGACGCAACGCAAGGGCGGGGCGTCGAGACGCCACTGGGCGAAGGGGCTGCCGATTTCCCGCAATTGCTGGGCCTGCTGGAGGAGCAGGCTTACCGCGGCTATTTCACGATCGAACGCGAGCAGGCCCGCGATCCAATATTCGAGATTTCGCAGGCCGTGAAGTACCTGCGGGACCTCTAACGCGGATCATTCACGTAGGGTGGGCCAAGGTCGCGCAACATCTCGGTGGGCCGTCGCAAGTCGCCCCCGCAGTAATTCACCGTACGACGACGCAACCACGTTTGGCACAGCGACCGCGGCCCACCAGGAACACGGCTTGCCCGGCCCACCCTGCCAGACTTGGTGCATCGTCGCCAGCGGCAAGCGGCGATTCCCAGCGTGCAACACCGGCTAATGCTTGACGAGCGCCGAGATACCAGACAAATCGCTGGCTCGATGCACCCTACGACACGCCGTCAACTCTGCCGCAGGCGGCTGAACAGTTGCCGATATTCTTGGCGGCGCGTCGAGTGGTCGCCAGCCGTTCGACGTTCGTCGTCGACGATCATGATCAGGTCATTGTCGTCGGGTGGCAGGACCCGAATCACCTTGGCCCGGTTGGACCAGTCCTCGGCCCCGTCGCTCAACGCGGTAGCCGCGAGGCTAACCGGTTCGGCTTCCTGAGCGGGGCTCGTGGCATCCGCCACTGGCTCGAACCACAACGACGCAGCCTCCAAAGCGGCATAGCGATCGATCACGATTTCTTCGTGCTCGAAGTCCTCCGCAAACAGATCCGCAAACGCTGTTGACGCCGTCTGGCGAGTGGCCTTTTCTTCGTCCGGCTCCACCCCCGTTGTCAGCAGTAGGGTGGCGGGCGGCGGTGCGGAAACGGCGGCAGTGGCAGCTTCCTCAGTCAATGCCGCGACTTGCTGCTGGAGGTCGTCGAGTTGCTCGACCAAATCGACGACCTCGCGGTCCTCAGCGTCCTCTTCCTCCGCCAGCCGGAGATCGGAATCTTCGGGTGGCAAAACCTCGGCCAAAGGCTGTTCGTCAAGCGAACCGAATTCGATCACGTTGGGGTCGGTAGACGTCTCCTGCGCAGTCCCCAGCCACGGCGTGGGCAGCTGTTGCAGATCGGCCCAGGCTTCCTGAATCTGCACGGCGTCCAACTGGCGGTGCCCGCCGACGGCCGCCAGCAGCAGGGCCTGGTCGCAGACCTGATTGATCAGACGCGGAATACCGTCCGTCGCGTGATGCACGGATTGTAAGGCAGCCCCCGTGAACAACTGATCGGGATTTCCGCCGACCGCCGCCAGCTGGGAGCGGACATACTGGCAGGTCTCGTCGAAGTTCAAAGGCTGCAGATAACACCGGGCCGCGATCCGCTGATTGAAACATTCCAGTTTGGGATTGGCAAAGTGATCCTCCAGGATCGGTGCGCCCGCCAGTACGAGACGGACTCGAGGCTGACCGTCGCGCACGAGATTCGTGATCATGCGGAGTTCTTCCATCAGCCGCAGCGGCAGCGTGTGGGCCTCGTCGACCAGCAACAACAAGCCCTCGCGGGACGATCTGGCCGGGGCGAGGAAATCGATCAGCGACAGTCGCAGTTCGCCTTCCTCCAGGCCGCGATAAGGCAGATCGAGTTCGAACAAGATGCTCTGCAGCAAGTCGCGCCGCGTGCATAATTGGGCGTTGCACAAGATCGCCAGGTGAAAGCGGTCGCGGAATTGTTCCGCCAGTCTCAGGCACAGCAGCGACTTGCCTGTCCCGGGACCACCAATCAACAGCACGGGACCCGCGGCCCGCTCGATGCACCGCGCGGCAGTTTGATACGCGGACTCGATGGCGGAGGCGGGACAGTAGAGATTAGTGCGCGGAGCGTAACAGAAAGGCCGTTCACGGAGTTGGAATACTGACTCGTACATATTCGCCACATACCCTTAAGTTTGTTCGACTGCGCCCTGGTGTAGATTCTCTAGTTTGCCCAGACGTGCACGGGTCGTCGTGCGCGCAACACGCCGCTACGTCCATACAAATCGGCATGCCTGGGCTGGGTCTGAAGCGAGAAACGCATCAACGTTTGGTGACGCACGACTGCTGTCGGCCGCTGGATTTTGCCTGACGGAGCGCGTCCGATGCCGCGTGAAGCATGGCGTCCCAGGAGATCGGTCGCAGAGCGTCGGTGACAGCACCGCCTGCGCTGGCCGTAACCGGCGTGTGTGGCGAGCCTTCGCACGCTGCGGTTCGCAGTGACTCGACGACGGCGGCCGGAGCCAAATCTTCGCAACTGGCGATCAGCAGGCCGAATTCGTCGCCGCCCCAGCGCGCCACAAAGCCCGTGTCCGGCATCAATGCCGCCAATTGCTGCCCCACGTGCCGCAGCACTTCGTCGCCAACCGCATGGCCCCAGCAGTCATTGACTGCCTTGAAGTGATCCAAATCCAACAGGGCCAGACACCACGTCGCAACTGGGTTGCAGGTCGTCGCGGTGGGTGCCGCAAGACGCTCGTCCCACGCCCGGCGATTGGGCAAGCCGGTCAAAGAATCCGTGTAGGCTAAGTGGCGAAGGATGCGAGTTTGTTGTCGGGCCTGGCTGCGTTCCTGCCGGAGACGCACGACTTGTGCCAACAGCCGACAGGCCAAGCCGAGTTCGCGGGAAGTGAAATCCGCTGTCAGGCAAACGTCGGCCCCCCCGTCGCCCGCCAGTCGGAGGACGCCGATTTCGCCCGCTGCCAGCCGTGACGCAGAGGCGGCGAGTGGCAGGTCGTCGCCCTGCACCAATTGATCGGTGACGATGACGTGGAGCGAGACGCCGACCGGGACCTCGGACGCCACGGTCCAGACGCGCAGGTCCGAATCTGTCAGCGCCTGGGTGCAACGCCGAACAAACTGTGGATCGCGGCAGAGAATCAGGATGTCGGACGGTCGGCTCATGATCACCCAGATTATCTCATGCGAACCGTCCCGTCGATGCTTGCGGCATCGCGAGGCATTGTTATACTCCAGGCAACGCTCACGGTACGCGCGCCGGGCACACCCACTTACAGGCGGTGCTGGGGCGCAGCCTACGGCTCAGACGGCTCAACACGCTCCTGTTTGGCTGCGGATTAGCTCCGCAGGAAAACCATGTCTACCGCCATTTGCGAATCCCCGATCGGCCAACTGCCGCCCTTTCCAGAATCTTGGAATCGTCGTTATCTATTGGATTTGGAGAGTCTGTCCAAGGCAGAACTAGTGACGCTGCTGGACACGGCTGCAGCCTTCAAGGCGGCGACGGACGGCTGTCGGAGGAAGATCCCCGCCCTGCAGGGCAAGACACTCGCCAACCTGTTTTTCGAGAATTCCACCCGCACCCGCAATAGTTTTTCGTTGGCGGCCCGACGTCTGGGAGCGGACACCGTGGAGTTCGTGGCCAGCGGCAGCAGTCTGTCCAAGGGGGAGACGTTCATCGACACCGCGAAGAACATTGAAGCCATGAACGTCGACGTGATGGTGATCCGACACTCCACGCCCGGCACCCCCTATCTACTGTCGCAACGGGTCGGCTGTGCGGTCGTCAATGCCGGGGACGGGGCCCATGAGCACCCGACGCAGGGCTTACTCGATATCCTGACGATTCGCGAACACCGCGGCCGCCTCGAAGGGCTGACCGTCGCCCTGGTCGGCGATATCGCCTACAGCCGCACGGCCCGCTCGAATATCTGGGGCCTGAAGAAATTGGGCGCGCACGTCATCGTCTGCGGCCCGTCCACGCTGGTCTCGCGGAACTGGGAAGATTTCGGCGTGGAAGTGGCGTTCAACTTGGACGAGATCCTGCCGCGTTGTGACGTGCTCAACCTGTTGCGCATTCAGTTTGAGCGGCAGTTCACGCGTCCGTTCCCGTCGGTGCGCGAGTACGCCTTGCTGTTTGCCATGAACCGGGAACGGATGGCGCGGGCGAAAGGGGACATCTTGATCATGGCCCCCGGTCCCATCAACCGCGGGGTCGAGGTCACTCCGGATGTGGCCGATGGGCCGCACTCGGTGATTCTCGATCAGGTGAAAAACGGTTTAGCAGTCCGCATGGCGGTGCTGTGGCTGGTGATCAACGCCCGGCCCTAGCGACAAACAACGGTTGCAGGCTAGGGGTGGGGTGTTCAGAAATTCATTTTTCGCGGGCAAGAGACTGTAATTATGGAAAGCACCTCGCCCGC
>JAPLNJ010001115.1 GCA_026692885.1 Planctomycetota bacterium
CGGCAGGCTGGGGAAGGGAGGGGTATTGCTGCGTTCGCAATCTCGCTCACAAGGGCCTTGATCATAAGGTTGCGCATCGTAACCCGAAGCGTCAGCGAGGAAGAGCGGCGTTTTCCTCGCTGACGCGTCGGGTTACGATGATCCTTGCTAACGTTTTGCGCAACCTTATGATCAAGGCCCGCTCACAAGACTCCTTCACCGGCCGCGCAAGGCGGCAGGGGTCGAAGTGAGACAGTCGAACGAAGTTGTTTCTTAACAGCCGTTCAGCTCCACCGGAACCACCGCAGCGCCAACGCAAACGTCACGCCGCCCCAGGCCACGAGGATGGTCAAGTCCAGGCCGAGCGCCAACAGGCTCGTGCCTTCGAGCATGACGCTGCGCAGGGCATGGATCAGCGGCGTCAGCGGCAAGAGCCGCAGCAAGGGCTGCACCGCGTCGGGGAACCGGTCCGTGGAGAAGAAGATGCCCGAGCCAATCCACATCGGCAGCATCACGGCGTTCATCAGTCCAGACACCGTCTCGATCGTCTGCGCCCGACTGGCCACCAGCAGGCCAATCCCGGAGAACGTCAATGCCCCCAGCAGAATCAGCAGCCCGATCGCCAGATAACTGCCGGCGCTGGCCACCCCGAAGACCACCCGCGAGAACACCAATACCAGCACGACTTCTGGCAGCGTGAACAGCAGTCGGCTGACGATCAGGGCAGCCAGGAAATGGCTGCGTCGCATGGGTGTGGCCAAATACCGTTTGAGCAGTTTCCGAATCCGCATGTCGACAATCGCGAACCCGACGCCCCACAGCCCGCCGCCCATCAGTCCCATCCCCAGCAGCCCCGGCACCAGGAAATCAATATACCGCCCGCCGGGTTCGTCGACCTCGTGATCTTGCACCGCGACGACGTCCTGACGCCCGGCCTGCCGCTGCAGCAAATCGTCGGCCGCATTGCGTGCCAGTACACTGGCTGCCTTCGTCGGATCGAAGGCGTAGGCATATTGCTCCGAGGCTGTCGCCGCAACCGCGACAATCAGATCCACACGGCCGGTGCGTAGATTCAAACGGGAGGCCTGCTCGTCACTCACCCGGGCCTGAAAGCGTGGGTCCGAGTTCAACGCCGCGCAGACGGTCTCCGCCCGGGCGCCCTGCTGCACGGCGACGCGGAAGTTGTCGACCGGCCGGTTGCGGAAGGCCACCCCCAGCGCGACGACCATGACCAGCGGAAACACGTAGACCCAGAACACGGCCTCCGGTTCGCGGAGGAACTCGCGCATGCGCGCCACGACCAAGCTCACCAGCGGGTTGTAGCGGCCGGTCATGAGGCGGCTCCGTGCACGGCTTCGAATTGTCGTCCGGTCAGCATGATGAACACGTCGTCCAGGCTGGCGTGCCGGGTGGTCAAGCTGGCCAAGTGCCAGTCCCGCGGGGCCAACCAGGCGAGCAACGCGGGCAACACGACGTGCGGCTCGCTGACCGACAGATGGATCGCCCCGTCTTCGTAGCGGCAGCCGGTGACCGCGGGCAACGCGTGCCAGGCTTCCGGGGGCAGTCGCAGGGCGTCTGGCGTCTGCAGCGTGAACTCGACCACGTGTTCCCCGCCCAGCCGGGCGATCAACTCGCGGGGCGATCCCAGCGCGATCACGCGCCCGCCATCCACGATGGCCACCCGATCGCACAGCCGTTCGGCTTCCTCCAGATAATGCGTGGTCAGCAAGGTGGTGCGTCCGTGACGACGGCAATCCAGGATGACCTCGGCCAGTTGCCGCCGTGAGTGGGGGTCCAGTCCCGTGGTCGGTTCATCCAGGAACAGCAACGCCGGATCGCCAATCAACGCGGCCGCCACGGCCAATCGCTGCCGCTGGCCACCCGACAGTTTCTTCACCCAAGTCCCCGTTTTCTCCTCCAGCGAGACGCGGGCGATCGCCTCCTCCGGTTCCAGGCCGCAGCGATAGAAGCTGCGAAACAGGCTCAGCGTCTCCCGGACCGTCAACTTGTCGGAGAACTGTGTCTCCTGGAGCGAAATCCCGATCCGCTCGCGGATGGCCGCGGCCTGCTCGTGCCAATGCAGGCCCAGGACTTCGACGTCACCGCTGGTCGCTGGCAGCAAGCCTTCCAGGATCTCGATCGTGGTCGTCTTCCCCGCCCCAGTCGGCCCCAGCACACCGAAGCACTCACCCTCCTCGACCGTCAAATCGATCCCGCGCACCGCCTCCACCGGCGGCTTGCCGGCGTACGTTTTCTTGAGTCCAATACATCGAATGGCTGGGGCCATAGTCCGCCGCTTTCGTCCTGCCAGCAAAGGGCCGTCGGTGTTCGTCGTCCGCCGAGTTCTTGGTCCGCCGTGGAGTATACCGCCCGCGGCCGTAGCGGCGAAAGGTGTGGGGCAGGCGCGTGAAGAAATCGTAGGGTGGGCCAAGTACTCGCGGCCCACCGGTGTGGCTAGGGGTCGGGTGTACGAATTTCAGTTTTTTCGGCCCCCAGTCCGTGCCCACAAGAAAGCTCCTCGCCGCAAGAACTGAAATTCGTACACCCGACCCCGGTCTTCCGATCTGGCCCCCTTCCTCCGGGTGATGTCCGACTTTCCTCGTGGTTCACGCGGGCGGTGCCACGTAGACCGCGATGACGATGTAATGGCTCAGGCAACCGAGGATCACGAAGATGTGCCAGATCTCGTGAAATCCGAAGACCCGCGGAAAGTAATTGGGGCGTTTGGTGATGTACACGACGGCTCCGACGCTGAAGAACAAGCCCCCCAAGACCAGCCACACCATCGCGGCGACGGGCATCGTGCGGACCACCTCGGGAATCGCCACTAGGCCCAGCCAGCCCATGAGCAACGAGATACTGGCCGTAAGCCAACGGGGAACCTTGGCCGCAAACAGCTTCAGACCGATCCCGGTGAAACCGATGCACCAGACGGTCCCGAGCAGCCCCCAGCCGTAAACACCCTTGAAGAAGTACAGGCAGACGGGCGTGTACGTGCCGGCTACCAGCAGGTAGATCGAGGCGTGATCGAGCCGGTGGAGCCAGCGCGTGATACGTCGCCCGGAGCGGATCGAGTGATAGGCGGCGCTGGCGGAGAACATCAGGACCAAGGACGAGCCATAGACCGCCAGCGCGGCTTCCTTCGCCCCGTCGGTGCGACCGAGAACCAGCAGCCCCACCAAGCCGACCGCGGCGGCCACGGCCGCGACCAGATGCATCAGGCCACTGACCGGATCACGAAAGTTCTGAAACATGCTCCCTCCCTTGGCTGCCCAGCAATGACGCTCATGCCCTTCGTCGGCGGAGACTCCCCGGTCGTCCTAGCAACGTGGGCCGAAATAAGTTCCCGGTCTCGCTCGTCAATCCGACCCCTAGCTGCTGCTACGCGGCGGGATCCTCGGGCGGCGGGATCAACCAGAGCTGGGCGCAACAGGACTCCGCGCCGTCCCAGCAGTAGGTGCACAAACGCTGCTTTGGCAAGCCGATGGCCGCCACCAGATCGCCCAGGCGCTGATACCGCAACGACGTTAACCCCAGTTGCTGACGGATGCGTTCCACCATCACCTGGTGCCGTTCCGACGCCGGATCGGCGTAGTCGTCCAAGTGCTTGTCGTCCGCGCCTTCCAGTTCCTTGATCGCCTTCCTTGCCGCCAAGTCCAACTCCGAATTCGACCGCGAAAAATTCAAGAACTTGCAGCCGTGGACCAGGGGTGGACAGGCCGGACGCATGTGCACTTCCCGCGCGCCACAGGCAAACAGGCGGCGGACCGTGTCTTGAAGTTGCGTGCCACGCACGATCGAGTCTTCGCAGAACAACAGCCGTTTCCCCTGAATCACTTCGCGAATCGGGATCAATTTCATCCGGGCGACCAGATCACGCACGCGTTGGTCCTGCGGCATGAAACTGCGAGGCCAAGTCGGCGTGTACTTTACGAAGGGGCGCCCGTAAGGGACGCCGGAGCAGTTCGAGTAGCCGATGGCATGCCCCGTACCGGAGTCGGGGATGCCCGCCACCAAGTCCACCTCGACGTCGTCGGCCTCGGCCAACGCCGCACCACACCGGTACCGGACCGCCTCGACGTTGAGGCCTTCGTAACTGGAGGCCGGGTATCCGTAGTAGACCCACAGAAACGCACAGATCTGCATCTCGGTACCAGCCGCCTTGAGGGTCTCGACCCCGTCCGCGGTCATCCGGACAATCTCGCCGGGACCAAGATCCCGCTCGACTTCGTAGTCCAGGTTGGGCAGGGCACAGCTCTCCAGCGTCGCGGCGTACGCACCCGGCTTGCGACCGATGACGATGGGCGTGCGTCCCAGTCGATCGCGCGCCGCATAGATCGCGTCGTCGGTCAACAGCAGCAGCGAGCAGGAGCCCTTGATTACCTGCTGAGCGTACTGGATGCCCGCCGTAAAGCTGCTTTCCCGATTGATTAAGGTCGCCACCAATTCGGTCGGATTGATGCCGCTGCCACCCATTTCTGAGAAATGGGTCGCCCGCCCACAAAAGGCGGTCGCGGCCAATTCGTCGAGATTCAGGATGCGGCCCACCGTCGCCAACGCATAGGTCCCCAGATGGGAACCGATGATCAGCGGCTGATCCTCGTGGTCGCTAATGACCCCAATGCCCAGGTTTCCCCGCAGCTGCTCTAAGTCATCTTCAAACTTGCTACGGAACTGAGCGTTGGTGATATCGTGGATAAAACGTGTAAAGCCAGCGGAGACTCGCGTCGCCAGCCCCCCGCGCACGGTCCCCAGATGGCAGTGGTAGTCCGTGCCGTAGAACAAATCCGTTACGCAATCGGTTTTCGCCGCCACACCAAAGAACCCGCTCATGACTGTCTCTCCCTAACGTGGCCTCGTTGCGCTCGGCCGCAACCCAAGTAGCATGGCTCTCCAGAGCCGTGCGTGCGCGACTCTTCCGTCGCAAGTCGCTCCCGATACTGCCCGGCTCTGGAGAGCCAGGCTACGAGGATGGCCCGCAGTCGCGTGAGCGGTATCCTACACCGTCTGCATCGCGGCTTCCATCCGCTGGCCCAGGCCAGACGCGAGAAAAAATTGGGGCACCCACCGCGATTCGGGCGTTGGGTGAGTCCTGGCCAGTGCTGTATGATGTACCGACGAATCTACCACCGTGGGGAGAGACCGAAAATGAAGAAACAGGCAACTCGCACGTTTTTCATCTGGAACACTCGGGCATTACGTTGGGCCGCCGCAATCGCCGCGCTGGCCGCGGCCGGCGCAACGGCAGCGGAGGCTCCGCGGGAGGTGCGGTTCAATCGTGACATCCGACCGATCATGTCCGATACGTGTTTCAAATGCCACGGGCCCGGGACCCACAAGGCAAGCCTGCGGCTGGATCTGCGCGACGCAGCGGTGAAGAGCACCGGCAGCGGCGGCGCGCCGATCGTGCCGGGTAAGCCGGAGCAGAGCGAAGTCGTGCGGCGGATCCTGGCGACGGACCCGGACGAGAGGATGCCGCCGCCGGATGCCAACAAGACGCTCACCGCCGAGCAGCAGGAGTTGATCCGGCGCTGGATCGAACAGGGCGCGCCGTACGAGAAGCACTGGTCGTTCGAGCCGCCGCTGAAGGCCGAGCCGCCGCGCGTCGTAGGGGCCGCGTTCCGAATCCGTAATCCGATCGATGCCTTTGTCGCCGACCGGCTGCAACGCGAGGGGCTGACGATGTCCCCGGAGGCCGACCGCGAGACACTCATTCGACGCGTGGCCTTCGCCCTCACGGGATTGCCGCCTACGCCGCACGAAGTGGATGAATTCCTGGCGGACACGACCGCCGACGCCTACGAGAAACTGGTCGATCGCTATCTCGCGTCCGCACGGTTTGGCGAAGAAATGGCCCGGCACTGGCTCGACGTAGCGCGCTATGCCGACACCCACGGACTGCACCTGGACAACGAGCGGCAGATGTGGGCCTATCGCGACTGGGTCGTCCGGTCATTCAACCAGAATCAGCCGTTCGATCGGTTCACGGTCGAGCAATTGGCCGGCGATCTGCTGCCGAACGCGACATTGGACCAACTGACCGCTACCGGCTTTCTCCGCTGCAACGTGACGACGGGCGAAGGTGGCTCGATCGACGCGGAGTGGATCTACCGCAACGCGTTGGACCGCACCACGACCATGGCCGGAGCGTGGCTGGGACTCACCGCCGGCTGTGCCGTGTGTCACGACCACAAATTCGACCCGCTGTCGCAGCAGGAAAACTATGCGATGTACGCCTTCTTCCATTCGGCCGCCGACCCGCCGCTGGATGGCAACTCGCTGCTGACGGCGCCCTCGCTCAAGCTGACGACGCCCGAGGCCCAACAGAAACTGGCTGAGTTCGACAGGCAAATCGCTGCGAAACAAAAACGGCTGGACGAACGTTCCGCGGCGCTCGCCTACACCGACCCGGCCACGGCACAGCCGCCTCCGTCGGCACAGACCGTCGAACAGGTTTGGTTCGAAGACGATTTTCCGACGGGCGGCAAAGCGTTCGCCAGCCCCGGGCACCCGACGGTCTTCGTCACCGCAGAGAACGGCAAAGTGTTCAGCGGCCAGCGGGCCCTGAAGCGATCCGATCCGGGACTGGCGCAGGACGTCTTCGAGGGGACGCAACCGCTGGAAATCCCGCCCGACGGCCGACTGTTCGCCTATGTGTGGATCGACGAGAAAGATGCGCCGAAGACGCTGATGCTGCAATACAACAAGGGCGGCTGGCTGCATCGGGCCGTCTGGGGCGACTACCACGCGATCGATTGGGGCCGGGCGAACACGACCGAACGCGTCTTGATCGGACCCTTGCCGGAAGTCGGCAAGTGGGTGCGGCTGGAAGTCGAAGCCACGCGGTTGGGGCTGAAGGCGGGCGACCAAGTCACCGGCTATGCCTTCACGCAGTTCGGTGGCACCGTGTTCTGGGACAAGGCAGGCGTGGCCGGACGTAGCGACCCGGCCGCCGATCCGCGCCGCTCGCTGCTGGCCTGGTGGAAGCAGCAGACGGGCAAGGACACGCCGGGTGTTCCGCCGGAACTGAACCAGATTTTGCAGGCCGGTCCGAACAAGCGGCCTGCGCCGGAACAGGAAAAGAAACTTCGCGATTACTACCTGCAGACCGTTTGCCTGGACACCAAGCCCCAACTGGAATCGCTGGCCAAGGAACTGGCCGGGCTGAAGCAACAACGCACCGAGTTCGACAGCAGCATCCCGTCCACGTTCATCTACCGCGATCTCGACAAGCCGCGTGAGAGTTTCGTGATGCTGCGCGGCCAATACAACAAACCGGGCGACAAGGTCGAGCCGAGCGTCCCCGCGAACCTGCCTCCGCTGAAAAAGGCCGACGCGAACCGCCGCGCCAATCGGCTGGACTTGGCCCAGTGGCTGGTCGCGCCCGAGCACCCGCTGACCGCGCGGGTCACCGTGAACCGCTGTTGGCAACAGTTCTTCGGCACCGGCCTGGTGAAGACCAGCTACGACTTTGGTTCCCAAGGCGCACCGCCGAGTCATCCGGAACTGCTGGACTGGCTGGCTGTGTCGTTCCGTGACCAAGGCTGGAAGGTGAAGGAACTCGTGCGGCTGATGGTCACTTCCGCAACGTTCCGCCAGTCCTCGCAGGTCGCGTCAGGCAGCCCGCAGGCTCCGACTGCCTATCCACGCGACCCGGAGAATCGACTCTACGCGCGCGGCCCGCGCATCCGCCTGGACGCCGAGCAAATCCGCGACAACGCCCTGTTTGTCAGCGGGCTGTTGAACCCGGTCATGGGCGGGCGAGGTGTCCATCCGTACCAACCGCCGAATATCTGGGAGCCGGTGGGATTCACCGGTTCGAACACGGCGAACTACCAGCAGGATCACGGCCCGGCCCTCTATCGGCGCAGCCTGTACGTCTTCCTCAAGCGGACCGCTCCGCCGCCATTCATGGTCAACTTCGACGCGCCGAGCCGCGAGTCGTTCTGCACGCGCCGCGATCGTAGCAACACGCCGCTGCAGGCTTTGCAGTTACTGAATGACGTGCAGCATTTCGAAGCCGCCCGCGCGCTGGCCGAGCGTCTGCTGACCGAGGGCGGATCGACGCCCCAGGATCGCGTGGCCTTCGGCTATCGGGTCGTGCTGTCGCGGCGCCCTGCACCGGAGGAGGTCGCGATTCTGCAAGAACTGTTGCAGCAGGAACTGACGAAATACCAACAGCACCCGGAGGCCGCCAAGCAGGCGATTCGTAACGGCGAATCCCCGCCCAAACCCGGCCTGCCCGAACCGGAACTGGCAGCCTACACGCTGGTGGCAAATCTATTGCTGAACCTGGATGAAACGGTGACGAGAAACTGAGGTTAACGCGTAGGGTGGGCTGTGCCCACCAATTGAACTTGGGCCTGGTTGCCGATGCTCGTTTGCACGGACGTGGTGTCGTTGTTGGTGAGCACGGCATACTCCCGGCATACTCCATGGGGAGTGACTGCGGCCTTTGAATTTGCGCATTTTCATGGTCCCCACCCGGCCCCGTGCCGGTGGAGGTAGGTTTGGCAACTAGGCGACGCCCGCGCCGTGGCGTGCACGTTCCGCCCTTGCCGCCGGACCGCCGCCAGCGGCGGCGGTCCGGCGGCAAGGGCGGAACGTGGGCAGGTTTGTGGGGTTCCGCATAGTTTTCAAACCTGCTTCCACCGACGCGGGGTCGGTGGGGCAGTCGTCGGAACCGAAATGTGCAACTTCAAAGACTGCGGCCCGGGACGCGTGCTATAAAGCACAAAGGCAAGAAGGAGATCGAGATGATGTTGGTCGGCGAACTACCGGACCTGGAAGAAACCCAAGCGGGGAAAGACCTGATCCAGATCGGCGAGGTGCGCGGCGAGGTGCGCGGGTTGGGGGAGGCGATCTTGCTGTTCTTAGCGGCCCGTTATGGCACGCTTCCGGCCGCCATCGACGAGCGGATTCGTACGCTACGCGCCGAGCAGGCAAGACGTCTACTGAAGTACCTGCCCCGGTGCCAGACGCTGGATGACGTCGGCCAATGGTTGACCGACGATCAACCGTAGACACAGCTGCTGTCGGCGACCAGATGCAATTGAACAACGCGACTTGGCGTGGCTGCCGAAGAGGGGTGACGGGTCCTGGGGGCTGGGCCACGCACTGGGCATCGTGACCGCGGCCACCACGCCAGCCCCCGGAGAGGGCGACAGGAGTCTTTGAGGAGCGACTGGGCCACCATCAACGTGTGCTCGGTGTCGTCGCTGATCATCCCGCGTCCGCACAACAACTTCAGATTCTTGTCGACCAGGCTTGTCGTGACCGGCTTCCCGTTGCGCATGACCGGGCCGCACCCTTCGGCCCAGGCGAACAGGTCGCCGTTGTCGTCAGGATAGCACGGGGCGTAGACCACCCCCAGCACCAGGACGCCCTGCCGAACCAAGGCGATGCTGACTGCGCTGCCCCTCCAACCCTTCAGATAGGCCGACGTGCCATCGTTGGGATCAACCAGCCACGTGTGCTCCGTGTCGCCGCCGCTGGTCGTGCCGGTTTCCTCCCCGCGATACGCGGCAGGAAAGACGGCCAGGATCTTCTTGCGAATGACCTGCTCCGCCTCTTCGTCCACCTCGGCATGGCTGCCGCTGCCGCGAGGCCCACCTGGCCCGTGAAAATCGTCACGGATCAGCTTTCCCGCTTCCCGTGCGGCGTCCACGGCGGCATCTAACGCGACTTGATAACGGCTTGCTTCCGCGGTCATGAGCACACTCCGATGTCTGACAGTTGGTGTTTCGTTCTTCCGCCTCGTTCTCGATCTCCAACCGGCCGAACGCGGCCAGCCATTTCAATACGCCCAGTTCTCGTGTCTCACGGGTAGCCGATTCAGCAGCTCACGGCAGAACTGCCACTTCGGCAGGAAGCGGTCCATCAGGCCGACGAATCGCTTGTTGTGCGTAGGTTCCAGCAGATGCACCAGTTCGTGCACGACCATGTAATCGAGGCACTCGCGAGGCTTCTTCGCCAGATCGGTATTGAGCCGTACGCTGGCGGATGCCGGACTGCAGCTCCCCCAGCGGGTCTTCATCTGCTGCACGAACAGCTTCTGCACCTTGACGCCGAGCAGCGGCTCCCATTTTGCAATCAGCGGCAGGGCCGCTTCCCGGAGCTGCGTACGGTACCAGTGGTCGAGAACGGCCTGCCTCTTCGCCTCGTCAGTTGCGGGGCGGATCTGAAGCCACATCTTGTTGTGCTTCAACTCCACGTCCGGCGGGGCGTCTTTCTCGACAACCTTCAGCAGGTATCGCTTGCCCCAGACGTAGTGGCTTTCACGGTCGAGATACTCGCGCGGCGATTCCCGCTCCTGCTCCCGCAGTTTCCGCTGCTGCTGCTTGATCCAACCCAGCTTGGAAATGGCAAACACGCGGATGGTGTCGAGGCTCATCCGCGACGGCGCGGAAATCCGAACCCTGCCGGCCGGAGGGTACACGCTGAGGTGGATGTTCTTGATGTCCTTCTGGACCACGTCCACCGTGATGTCGCCCAGCGTAATCTGCGCAGCCATCAGTATTCCTTCTGGGCGTAGACGATCAGGAAGATCCGCTCCACCTCAGCCATATCCTGCAACACGCCGTACAACGCCGCCTTGACCACCTGCTCACGGGCTTGCACACCGCGCCAGTCATCGGGCCGGACCTGCCTCACGGTGGCGTCAATCCTCAACGCCAACTCTAGCGTCTGATCGCCGGCGTAGGCGTAGGCGTAGGCAGCGCCCGGCTCCGCCACTCCCGCTCCTCCAACCGTCCTTGATGATCTTGCTGCGGACGTTGTTCTCGATGGTTTCCGCCACCGCGTTCTGGTTGCCCTGCACTTCGCCCAGCCGCGTGGCGATGGCATGGGCGATGCCGGTTCTCACGATCAGCTCCAGCAGGCCCATGTTGTCGAAGGGCGAAATCTTCCGCGGCTCGTCGGCTTCGATGTACGTGTCGATCAAGTGCCGCATGTCCGCCTCGTAGGCTTTCAAGTCGAGGCTCTCGCCGCTGGCCTTGCGGATGATCTCGCGCAGGTTCAGATACTGCTGAAGCTGCTGCTTGATGCGGGTGATGTCGGCGTCGTCGTAGCCGGCCCCGTCCAGTTCGTCGGCGATGTTGGCGTAGGCCCGCACCAGCGCCACCGTCGCCTTGTAGAACGCAGCGCGTCGTGGTTCCCGCTCCTTCAGGTCCGACGGAATCTCCGTGTTGCCGCAGAAGTAGTGGATGTGTTGCAGCTCGTCCTGCGGCGGATCGACCGGCTCGCACAGGAGAGCCAGGGCTTCCAGCGAGTTGTCGAGCCGTTCCTTGCCCTTCTTCAGGCGATCCTGCAGCAGGATCTCAGGATCTGCGCCGCCGGCGCTGTGATCCAGTTCCGAGGTGTAGACCGCGATGGCGTTTTCCACCTTCTTGAACAGATCCTTGTAGTCCACAATGTAGCCGAAATCCTTGTCCTCGCCGTCCAGCCGGTTGGTGCGGCAGATGGCCTGGAACAGGCCGTGGTCCTGCATCGACTTGTCGATGTACAGGTAGGTGCAGGGCGGGGCGTCGAAGCCAGTCAGCAGCTTGTCCACCACCACGAGCAACTTCATGTTCGCCGGTTCCTCGGTGAACAGCGTTTTGGCCTGCTCCTCGTAGGTCTCCGTCTTGGTCATCCCCGGCTTGGCGTCGATGTCCTCCAGCAGTTCCGTGTACGTATTGTAGATGAACTGCTTGTCGGTCTCGGTGTTGGCGCCGATCTCTTCCTTGGTCACATCCTTGGCCTGCGGGTTATAGGATGTCACCACAGCGCACTTGCCTTTGAACGGCGTCTTCTGGAACAGCGTGAAATACTTGCAGGCTTCGTAGATGCTCGACGCCACCAGGAGGGCGTTGCCGCGTTCGTTGGACAGACGCGGCTTGACGCTGAAGTCGAAGATGATGTCGCTGACCACCCGGTCCATACGCGACTTCGAGCTGAGCACGTTCTGCAGCGTGCCCCAGCGTTTCTTCAGCTC
This sequence comes from Planctomycetota bacterium, assembly GCA_026692885.1. The sequence goes on from JAPLNJ010001115.1 coordinate 11,954, forward strand.
TTCCTTCTGCCAGTCGTTCAGCCCCTTGGTCTTGGCCTCGAACCACGCATCAATCTTGTCTTGCGATCCCAAGTGCTGGTCGATGTCCCGGGCCTCGTAGATCAGATCCAGCACCACCTCGTCTTCCACGGCCTCGCTGAACTTGTACGTGTGAATGTAGCCGCCGAAGACCTCCAGGCTGGTGGCCTTGTCCTTCTTCAACAGCGGCGTGCCGGTGAAACCGATGAAGACGGCGTTGGGCAGCAGGGCCTTCATCACGCGGTGCAGCTTGCCGCTCTGGGTGCGATGGCACTCGTCGACAAAGACGAACACTTCCCCGACCGTCTGGCTGGGCTGGGCCGCCAGCTCCCTGATGAACTGCTCGAAGTTGTCGACATCCTTCCGGCCGAACTTGTGGACCAGCGAGCACAACAGACGCGGCGTGGCCTGGCCCAGTTGGCTCATCAGGTCGCGGCCGCTGCTGGTGCGATAGATCGTTTCGCCCGCGTCGGTGAAGACCCGTTCGATCTGTTTGTCCAGATCGTCACGGTCCGTGATGATGGCCACGCGGGCGTTCGGGTTGTGCTCCAGAATCCACTTGGCCAGCAGCACCATCACGATGCTCTTGCCACTGCCCTGGGTGTGCCAGATGATCCCGCCCTTGCGTTCATACGCGTGCCGCTGGGCCGCCTTGATGCCGAAATACTGGTGCACCCGCGTCAGTTTCTTCACGCCGCCGTCGAACAGGACGAAATCGTGCATCAGCTCGGTCAGCCGGCTCTTCTCGCACATCTTCAACAGATACTTGTCCAGCTTGAACCGGCTGTCGTCCTGCTCGTCTTCCTTCCACTTCAGGAAGTACTTTTCCTCGGTGCCGATGGACCCGTATTTCAGGCCCTCGGAGTCGTTGCCGGCGAAGATGAACTGCACCGTGCTGAAGAACCAGGCGTTGAACTCCGGCAGTTGGTTGGACAGGCTTTGGCGGATGCCGTCGCCGATGGAAACACGGCTGTTCTTCAGTTCCAGGACGCCGATCGCGATGCCATTCACGTACAGCACCAAGTCCGGCCGCCGGTCGTGATTGCCGTGCAGAGTGACTTCCTCGGCGATGGCGAAGTCGTTCTTCTCCGGCTCGTTCCAGTTGATTAGGTGGACGGTTTCCGTGACCTTGCGGGCTTCGGGCTTCACGGGCACGCCGTAACGCAGCAGCGCGTAGACAGCCTGGTTGTTCGCGCACAGGCCGCGGTTGGCGTTGTCCGCTTCGGTGCGCAGGGCATAGCTCGCCCGACTGATCTGCGCTGGGGTGTAACCGCTCTTGGACAGATAGGCTATCAGCAGCCCTTCGTCGATGTTGCTGTTGCCGTCGCGGTCGGTCCAGTTGCCGAGGTGGCGGTAGTGCAGTTCGTCGCGGAACAGGCCGATAACTCGGTTCTGAGTGGCGCGTTCAGGTTGGCCGATGGCGTTCATAATTGGTTCCTTTCTTCGTCGGACGGATCGGACGGATCGGACCGATCAGCGCCCATCACCGCCGTCCAGCGGTCGGGTGCCTTTGCAGGCCGGGTAGGTCGTGCAGCCCCAGAACTGCGAGCCGGCGCGTGGGCCTTGCCGGGCCGTGCGCAGCGCCATCAGCTTGCCGCACAAGGGGCAGGTCGGCAACTGGGCGGAGGGGGCCGCCTGCTCGCTGTGCCGCTGGGCAATCCTGGCTGCCGCCAGGCGTTCGCTGTAGCCGCCCTCCTGAATGAAGTCGCGTTCCAGCGCGCCGATCTGCTGGTCCAGCAGGTAGTTCGCCTGATGGATCAGGCAAATCACCGTGTTGGCGACGATGGCCGGGTCGCGGTGGTTCAACCACGGGCCGTAGGGGCCGAAGATTTCGGACGGATCGGTCCGCTCCGCCGTCCCACCCCCGCCGCGTAGTTCCCGCACCTTCCGCGCCTCCGGCGAGTCTTTGCCCCACAGCGGCAAGTGATGTTGCCGCAGGAAATCTTCGTAATCCAACAGCAACTCGTCCAGGCTGGCGCGGGCCACGTTGACCAGTCGCAGTTCGGTCTGGCTGGAAGTGGCCGAAGCGCGGCTGCCCTCGGCGATATTCTGGCGGCCGCTGCGCGCCGCCTGGACCATCTGGTCCACGGTGCGAGACCGTTGGTTGATGAACCGCGCGCAGAAGTCCACGGTGGAGTCATAGATCAGCGTGGCCACTTGAAAGCTGCGCAGCTGTCGGTAGCCGCCGCTTGGCCGCAGTCGCGGTCCGCGGCCGGTGGCGCTCGGCGGGCCGGTCTGGCCCGGCGGTGCTGGCGGGCCGGACGCGCCCGGCTCCCCGGTCCGGCCGGGGCCGCTCGCCGGACGCGACTGACCTGCTTGACGGGGCTGGCCGGTGTGGCTGGGCTGGCCTGTATGATCGGGCTGCTGGCCTGTGTGGTTGGGCTGGCCGGCGTGATCAGGCTGCTGGCCGGTGCGATCGGGCTGCTGGCCGGCGTGATCAGGCTGCTGCCCGGCGTGATCAGGCTGCTGGCCCGTGTGATCGGGCTGCTGGCCCGTGTGATCGGACCGATCAGTCGGATCGGTCAGATCGGTCCGATGTTTTCCACCCGGCCCTCGGCCGGGCGGCGTGGGAAAGGGTTGGCGTGTCATATCAGGCGAATCCTCCCGGTGAGCAGTTCCTGCATCATGCCTTGCTTGACCCGGCGGGCCTTGGCCAGCTTGGCTTCCAACGCGGCAATCTCCGCGTCCATGTCGGAAAGGACGGCGGCGATGGCGGTTTGTTCGGGGATGGTGGGAACAGGTAGGGGCACTGTGACGAATCTGTCCTTGGGCAAGTGCGCGATGCTTGTTCGGGTCACATAGTTCAGGAGTACCCCGCGTTCCGACCAAAAACGAAGGAATGCGATCATCAGACGTGAGTTGAACCCACGCTTCGGGCGCAGTCTGTGAAGCGATTTCTGGAAGTAGCATTCATCAAGCGTCGCACCCCACACCGCAGCACGCCCAACTTCGCCACCCTCGCACACCAGCAAGTCGCCACGGCGTAGGCGAAACCGTTCCAAATCAGACGGTGACATCGCCATCATCGATAGCTCGCTCGTGTCGATCCGACCCCATTGAACCGCACGATTGCCAAGATAGGGCTTCGGTACGCCGGCGTTCTTCTCAGCGTCCAACATTTTGCCCAGCTGAATGTCGAACTCGGCTCCGACTGTTGAGACGCCCCAATCCTCCGGGATCATGCCCACCTCGGTCTGTTTGGAGCCGGACATGACGCTGAACCCTGGCAGTCGCCTCTTGCCGGTGAGCAGTTCCTGCATGGCGCCCTGTTTGAGGTGGCGTTTCTTGGCGATGAGTTGCTCCAGGGATTCGATCAGGGCATCCGCATCGCTCAACGCCTCGGCGATGGCTTCCTGCTCGGCTTCCCTAGGGTGGGGCATTTTGAGCGCCGCCAACCGTCCCGCGCCAAGATGAGCGATAGACGTTGTCTGAAGTGCGATGGACGCAAATACCCCCGTTCGCAGATACTGCTGAAAGACGAGCTGCGCAAACTCAGGGCACGTGCCCTGTCCCGCGCGAAACCGGACTAGCGTGTTTTGGAAGCAACAGTCTTCAGGCACGCCTCGATAGATCGCACTCCGACCAACAAGCTCAATGCTTTGACCCTCGTTAAGAAGGACGTCGCCGTCTTTGAGCTGGAAACGCTGTTTCTCGGCCGGAGTGAACGGCATTTCGAGGACATCTTCTGTATCAATGAATCCATCGAAGACGTTGGCAACCCGTAGGTATTTGCTTGGATCGCCGAGCCTATTTGGGGACCGCTGGCGCCCTCCAAGCACGTCCCCGGCTTTGCCAATCGGTATCACCGACCAATCCTCCGGAATGATCCCCACTTCGGTCTGTTTGAAGCCGCGTTTGATTGCCGCACTCATGGCTGGGTCTCCGGTTCCGTTTCGTCGTCCGAGTCCCACATTTTCCGGTACGCCTGTACATACTCGGCGGTGGCGACGGGGTCGATGTCCCAGTAGTGTCGGCACAAGCGGCGGTACAGTTGCAGGGCGGGATCATCGTCGGCAAAGCTCAGGAGCCCATCGAGGGCCTGTTCGATGCGCCGCACATCGCGGCTGTTCGAGCGGATGATTTCCTCCACGACGGGCGTGTATTCAACCACCGCCCGCCGATGGAGATCGCCCATCTGGGCAGCAAGTCCGCCGATGGATTGGACCAGGTCATCGAAGCCGTTCATGTCCGCAGCTCCTCGTACCATTCTCTCCTCCGCCCCGAAGGGGCAGCAACAAATCAGCCCAGCGGCAGAGCTCAGCGGCAGCAGCCGCTGAGCGGCGCCCTGGGTCCGGTTTCCATTCCATGCCGTAGCCCTGAAAGGGCGAAACAAATCGACCCATCCCACCCCAATCGCTCGTCAATGTCACGCCCGTGATGCTGAACGAAGCCCGCAACTCGTCCGGAAACGTCCTCCGCTGGTGTTCAGGTTAATCCAGGACTGTGTCATGGTTCTGGTGCACAGGCTTGTTTCACCCCTTCAGGGCTGATACTCTTGTTTCTCCCGCAACCCAGGGCGGCGCTGCGCGGCTGTCGCCGCTCCGCTCTGCCCTGGGCTATCATGTGGCTGCCCCTTCGGGGCGAAGTGCCTGCGGTCAATATCCTTCACGGTTGTAGAAAACCAGATCAACATAGAAGTGCTCGCCGTCAAAGGTGAAACGTTTCTGGCGGGCCTCGAACAGGAAGCCCTTGCCCAGTTCCAGCAGGAACGTCTCCAGCCGGTCAATGATGGCGGATTCCAGCTCCTGTTCTGTGTAGACCGGTTTCTCCTCCAGGTCGAGGAATTCCAGCACGAGCGGGTTCTTGATCAGGTCGGCGGCCTTCTCGACCACCTGACCTTCGCAGGCCAACCGGCGGATTTCGTCCTTGTCGCGGCTGAGGGCCAACCGTTCGTAGAGCGAACTGGCGATCTGCCGCTCTAACTCCCGTACAGTCCAGGTGGTTCTGCGCTGCCTCGATCTCATAAAACCGTCGCTCGTCGGGGTTGTCAACGGTCAGCAGGGCTACGTATTGGGACCAGCCGAGGCAGAATCGCTGCTGCATCTGGTCGACAATCGCTGGCGACAGTGTCGGCATGGCGAGTAGCGAGGGCAGCAATTCGTCCGACGCCGTCGGGCGAATCTTGGAGAGGGCTTCCGGGGCGGCCAACTCCAATTCGTCCGACAGTGTCGGACGAATTGCCTTGTACTGCTGATAGAAGGCGCGGCACAACTTCAACCGGGTCGGCGATCCGCCACGTATCCCGTGACACTGCAAGCGGTTAGAAAGCGAGGCCATGAGCTGGCTGCCATACGCAGCCTTGTCCGCACCGCGTTGCTCAAACTCCACGATATACCAGCCGAAGAGCCAGTTGCGGGCGGCCAAAGAAGCGTCCACGGCGCGTGAGGCGTGCCGCTGCATCTGCTCGTGGGTCTGGCGGCACAGTTCGACCAAAGACTCGAAATCGAATGCTTGTTTCATGCGGTGAATCCCATCTTCGCGAGGTGCGAGTTGACCTTGGCTTCCAGCTCGGCCACACGCTCGGTAAGCCGGGGCAGCGGGGTTTCGTAGCGTTCGGCCAGTTCCTTCACGCGCTGGGTGAGGGCTTGGCTGATCCGGTCCATCTCGCCGTGGATGGCCGTGTCCAATGTGGCAAGCCATTTGTCGTCCACCACCAGCGTCTTGATCTCAGCCTCGGTGAGCTTGGGGTACTGAGCGTAGGCTTGGGCATCGAGGGCAGCCTCCGCGTCTTTGAGCTGTTTCTTGACGTCGGCCTCCTGGGCGCTGAGTTTCAGCCACTTGTTGAGCACAGCGGCTTCGTCGTCGGCATCCTTGTCGCCCTTGATCTCCTTCAGGCGTGCGGTGACGGTGACCTTGTTCACCTTCTCCAATGCCGAGAAGACGCCCTCGTCGCCGCCGTGTTCCTCCTCCAGTTCGGTGATCCCCGCGGTGACGCTTTCCAACTTCGCGGCCAGCTTGTCGATGGCCTCCTGCTCCTTGGCGAAGTAGCGGGCCACGATCAGCGTCTTGGGCACCAAGTCGCAGGTCCAGCCCTTGTCCTTCTCCTTGCCCTTCTTGTCCTTCTCGATGATGCGGTACGTCTCGGCCTTCCAGCCGTCAGCAGCAATCAAATAACAATCGTCCTGCATGGTCTCTGCCCAGTAGTCCAGCAGACGCTGATACACGTCGTATTTGTCGATCAGCGGCTTGTCGGCGTAGTGGGCCAACAGTTCTTCGGCCAACGCGGTGATGACCTGCTTCGGATGGCAGCCGGACTGCAACTTCCGCAGCGACTTGGCGCTCTTCTGCCGCCACTGGCCAAAGTGCTCGTTCATGCTGCTGATGAAGGCGGTGAACTCGGGGTGCTCGTAGATCGCCGACTTGATGGCGGCCTTGTCCACGGCGAGCTTGAGGTAGCCGGGGCGGTCGGTCTTGAAGAGCGACTTCCGCAGCTTCGGACATACGTTCCAGTACCGTTGCAAGGCATCGACATCGGCACTGGGGATGCCACCCTTCAGATGGCCGGCGATGTCCTGGACATCCTCCGCCTGCTGGCTGTCGATGTAACGCGGGATATTGAGGTTGAAATCGTTCTTCTCGATCTCCTCGACGCTGACCATGCGGGAATACTTGGGGACTTCCAGTCGCCGGTTGAAGACATCGACGATCCGGTGAATGTCCTGAGCCCGCAGGCGGTTCTTGGGGCCGTCCTTCATGAAACCCGCGCTGGCGTCGATCATGAAGATACCCTTGCGGGTGTGGGCATCCTGCTTGTCGACGAGGACGATGCAGGCGGGGATGCCGGTGCCGTAAAACAGATTGGCGGGCAGGCCAATGATGCCCTTGATGTAGCCCTTGCGGACCAGGTTGCGGCGGATGTCGGCCTCAGCGTTGCCCCGAAACAACACGCCGTGCGGCAAGATGCACGCGCCTTTGCCGTGGCTCTTCAGCGAGCGGACGATGTGCAGCAGATAGGCGTAGTCGCCCTGCTTGGCCGGCGGCGTGCCGAAGGACTGGAAACGGTCGTGCTGATCGTGCAGCGGATCAAAGCCGGTGCTCCAGCGTTTGTCGCTGAACGGCGGATTGGCGACGACGTAGTCAAACGTCTTCAGCGTGTCGCCTTCCTTGAACTTGGGATCGGCCAGCGTGTTACCCTGCACGATCAGCGCCGTGGGATTGTTGTGCAGGATCATGTTCATGCGGGCCAGGCCGCTGGTGGCCGCGTCCTTCTCCTGCCCGTACAGCGTGACGGTGGTGCCCGCCTCGTCGCCCACCTTCAACAGCAGCGAGCCGGAGCCGCAGGTCGGATCGTAGACCGTGGTGGCGGCCGTGACCTTGGCGTGGCGGATGCCGAGGATCTGCGCCATGATCCGGCTGACTTCGGCCGGCGTGTAGAACTGGCCCTTGCTCTTGCCGCTTTCGGTGGCGAAATGCCGCATCAGGTATTCGTAGGCATCGCCCAGGATGTCGTCGTTCTCGGCGCGATTCTTGGAGAAATCCAGGGCCGGATTCTCGAAGATCGAGATCAGGTTGGTGAGCCGCTCCACCATCTCCTTACCGCTGCCGAGCTTCGGGGCGTCGTTGAAGTCCGGCAAGTCGGAAAGCTTATTCTCCTTGGCCAGCGGGGCGATGATCCGCTTGTTGATCTGGTCGCCGATGTCGCTCTTGCCCTTCAGCGCGACCAGGTCCTGAAAGCTGGCCCCGGGCGGGATGGTGATCGGCGCGTACGGCAGGCCCGCGTACTTGTCGCTGACGTACTTGATGAACAGCAGGACCAGCACGTAGTCCTTGTACTGGCTGGCGTCCATGCCGCCGCGCAGTTCGTCGCAACTGGACCACAGGGAGCTGTACAGTTCGGATTTCTTGATCGGCATTGGTTGCCTGTTCGTGGTAGTTTGTCGTTAGCGGCTGTGTGGCTCAGGGGCGCAGCCGATACACGCCCAGGTTATCAAACCAGCAGGCATCGTCGTCGGTGATTTGCCCCGTTACGTTCAGCAGCACAACCAATCGCCCCACATCCTGCGGTACCGTGACGACACCGAACGCCGGCTGCCACTGGCCGTCGCCCGACTCGAAGGGGAACGTTTGATCCAGGTGCTCCTGAGTCCAGCGTTCCTCAGCCGTTTGCCAGCGAATCACCAGCGTCGGCTGCGAACGACCTCGCGATCGGCAGGTGACATCCACGGCGTAGTCTTCGCCAGGCTGGACGGCTACGCTCTGGATCAAGCAGCCCCACTTCACTTTCGTGACGCGCCCGGAGCCGTCGCCGACTTCGGCGTCCCAGGCAAACTTCCCCGTCGAGGTTTTCTCATCCTGCCAGGCTCCGAACTCCGCTGGCAGCGTCCCTGCCTGCGGACTGGCCGGCCGACGGAAGTCGGCGTTCTTGGCCAGATTTGTCAGCCGGCCGGACTTGCGAAGCTCTGCCAATTCAGCCTTGGCCGCTGCCAGCGGGTCATGCGTGTAGGCGATGGCACGCGTGATCCCTGGCAGAGCTTCTTCCCACAACCGCCCTTGCCCGACCGTGTTTGGCAACTCCCGCCGCGGTCCCCACCAGCGGCACTGTTCTCCGTAGATCCACACGTATTCGTCGGCGGCCTCGCGCGCCAACCCCAGGTTCCGCTGGAGCCTGGCCAAGCGTGAACCGTTCAAAGGCGGAAAGTAGTAGTGGTTTCCCTCGGCGTTCAGGTACATGTCCAAGTAGAATCCGAAACCCGCCTGCACTTGTTGGCGATACTTGGCCCGGTTCTCCGGCGACACCAAACCGAGGCTGGCACCGTGCCACGAACGCATCTCGTGAGCGGCCTGCAGGTAGGCTTCGGTCGAGTCCATGGTGTAGCCGTTCTCGCAACCGTCCACGAGAATCATGCCGGGCGGCAGGGCGTCTAACATGCCGTCGATGAACGCAGGCAGTAAACCGTAAGCGGAGGAAATCAGGATGCTCTCTGGTTGTGTGTTGCGCCCGGCCTTGGAATTGATGCTGTTTAGCCACAGGGCCAGCAGCACGGCGTCTGGGAACTCTTGGGCTATGGCTTGGACGAACTGAGCGCCACGGAGGCGGGCCAACTTCGTGGCCTCGACGAAGGTGCTGCCTGTAGCAGGATCAAAGCGGAACTGCGCCGCACCATACGACTCGAAGTCGATGGCCAAACCTCTGCCGCCGCCTTGTTTCATCAGCCAGGCACAGTGGCCGGCTTTCTCGGCCAGCGCCGCCCAGCCCGTGTCGTTGTCCCAGGCCAGGTTGCCGGGCGTGGCGTTGAACCGTACGAAGTTGTCGTTGAATCGTTGGAACTTGCAGGCTTGCAGATCCTCCACCGCCGGCTTCAGCCAATCACGTTTCCACGAGTTGGCGTCCCAGACCGATTCGCTGCTCACCCGGTTTGAATGTTCGTCCAGGGCTTCAACGCGGAACATGATGCCATCGAAGGGCGTGGTCTGCTCCAGGTCTTGCCAGTGTTGGCGAAGATCGGCGGTTGTGGGAATGTCCCAGCCCAGTTCGATGAACTTCTTGCCCGACGGCGCGGCTCCCGCAGTCTGGTGCCCAAGAACCAAGAGCAGGACAGCACAACGCAGGAGAAGTGGTTGGTTCATGGTCGAGTTCTCCGAGAAGGATGCCGCATGGGCCACAGCCGTGGCGATACTTCAATGCACAGGGGTCTCGTTGTGGCCCCTATTCCTCAAAGGATAACGCCAGATGCCCCGGCCCGGAACAGGAGCGACGACGAACCCGTTTAACGTGGTCCTGCGAGCACTTCGCCTGAGCTAGGCTTGACCGAAGTCTTGGGACGGGAGCCCAAGGCCACTTACTTTGCACTCAGACATGGTGAGCCGCAAGGCGCTAGCCGCGGGTCTTGGGCGAGAGAACGCCGCCAGTCTTCACCGGCGCAGTCTCTACCCACCAGCTAAAGCTGGTGGCACACGGAGAGGCTGTGAAAAAATCGTAGGGTGGGCCAAGTACTCGCGGCCCACCGTCGCAAGCACGGCCGTTTCCTTGGAATTGGTGGGCCGCGAGTACTTGGCCCACCCTACCGCGAATCGTGTTCGCACATTTTTTCACAGCCTCGCAGTGTGCGGGCTACTTTGATCCGGGTTAAGATACGGACCTCACCGGCCAGAAGTGCATCCAAGCGGCGGGCCAACGGGAAGGTCCGTCCAGGGTGCCTTCCGGCAAGAAGCACCAAGGCAGCGTAAATCCAAATTGTTCTTACTACAGGTGACGTATGCGATCGTTCTTGCTGGGACACGTTCTTGGTCTGGTCTTGCTGGCCGTGAGCACCACGGCCCGCGCCGCGGGCAGCTACCTGGAAGTCAGCTACCCGGCCTCGGCTCAGCCGAGAGAGCTGCAAATCGGAGTGACCTACACAGTCTGGATTCCTGACGGAGTCGTGAAGCTCCGGGGCCTCATCGTTCACCAACATGGCTGCGGATCGGGTGCCTGCAAAGGCGGGGCCACGGCCGCCTACGACCTGCACTGGCAAGCCCTGGCCAAGAAGTGGGACTGTGCCTTGCTGGGCCCGTCGTATCAGCAGGACGACCAACAGAACTGCCGCCTGTGGTGTGATCCTCGCAATGGCTCCGACAAGATTTTCTTGAAGGCGCTCGGGGAGTTGGCCTCGAAGTCTCGGCATCCTGAGTTGGCGTCAGTACCCTGGTGCCTGTGGGGCCACTCAGGCGGCGGTTTTTGGGCCAGCCTGATGCAGACCATGTACCCCGCTCGAATCGTGGCCATCTGGCTCCGTTCGGGCACCGCGTATGCGGTCTGGGAGAAGGGCGAAATCGCCAGACCCGAGATCCCGGACGCGGCGTACGGAATCCCGGTGATGTGTAACCCGGGGGCGAAGGAGAACGGCGACAAGCGGTTCAGCGGTGCGTGGAACGGGGCTCTGGCAATGTTCCAGGCGTACCGGGCCAAAGGAGCCCCAATTGGTTTCGCCCCTGATCCCCGCACAGCTCATGAGTGTGGTGACTGTCGCTACCTGGCCATCCCTTTCTTCGACGGTTGCTTGGCCATGCGGCTGCCAGAGCAGGGCAGCGCCGACCAGAAACTGAAGCCGGTGAGCCTGGAGACCACCTGGCTCGCCACTCCCTTGACCGACAAAGCTGAGCCGATCGCGTCCTACGTCGGCAAGGCAACGGAGGCGGTGTGGCTGCCCAACGAGCAAGTGGCCAAGGCGTGGGCTGAGTACGTGAAGGCCGGATCCGTATCGGACAGCACGCCGCCACCTGTGGCGATCAACGTCCGAGGTACACGAAAGCCAGACCAGACCATCGAGCTTACCTGGCAGGCGGAAGCGGACTTCGAGAGCGGAATCCGGGCATTCATCATTCAGCGGGACGGCCAAGACTTGGCCCAGCTTCCCGAGCAGCCGGTGGGCAGGTTCGGCAGGCCGCTGTTCCAGGCGATGTCCTACCACGATACGCCCGAACCGCCGTTACCTGAAATGCGGTTTGTGGACCGATCGCCGACGCCTGGGATGAAGCACGAGTACCGCGTGACCGTAATCAGCGGTGTGGGCCTGAAATCAGATCCCTCTTCCCCGGTGTCAGTTCCGTAGGAGCTCCTGTAGGTCGGAACAAGCAACCGGAAGCACTGCCGGAACTTCGGTCGCTTCCGGTGCGTGGCGTCTGCACCAAGCGGGTTCTTCCTGCGAGCGTCGGTTGCGCCGTTCCGGCATAGTCTTGCGCGACCTCGTTCCGGCCTACATAATCCGGGGGTAAACCCAACATTGGAACGAGCACCAGGAAATTACTGATTCCCAGGGATCCTGTAATTGGTTCCTTACAGCCGAGTCTGTGCGGTGTCGTTCAGCCCCGACGGCCGCACGCTCGCCACCGCGAGCATTCACGAGACCGTACGGCTGTGGGACGTGCAGACCGGGCAGCCCCACGGAGAGCCGCTCGAACATGACGGCGCTGTCTGGACGGTATCATTTAGTCCCGACGGTCGCGTGCTCGCCTCAAGGAGCAAGGGTCGGGACGAACCAATTGGCGAGGCGAGATTGTGGGATGTGCCAACCCCGGTGCCGGATCAGCCGGAACGGATCTGGCTGGCGGTGGATGTCGCATCGTGGCACACGTTCGAAAACGGACTCGTCCGCGTGTTGAGCCAAGCGGAGTGGCTGGAACGGAAGAAGCGGCTCGAAGCGATGGGCGGAGATTGTCTGCACCGGAAGTGGGAGGATCTCACCGAGCAGGAGAAACATGAGCTACGTACTCCGGTGGTCGATTGAACCGTGTGGGACTGGGAGGGTTCCTGACTGGCGCCGCACCTCGTCCGCCTTCCCTGCTACCTGTGGGGCTTGTTCGGCGCTCAGCCGGCACCGGCAACGAATAGATGGTGCAGGCAGAACACGGCTGCCTCGTTCGGACGGCGGTGTCGTGTCTCACGTGTGTGGGGATCGGCCGGTCGGATCCGCGATTTGAGGAGTTCGGCGGGAACTTCCATGCGCAGAGCCGCCTGATGGAGACGGATGCAGTTGCTCACATTCGCGATCGCTCGGTCCATGTCGCCATCCAGAACGTACCCGAGCATGCCACCATGCCGGACGTGTCGGGAGTACTTCCGGTCCACGAATCGCTGCATTCCTTCCTTGACGTATTCGTCTGCTAATGACTTTCGTTGACCAGAGATCAACGCATTCAGCCGCTTCGCCTCCAGGCAGAAGTAGATCGGTTCGTCGAACAACGAGGGGAAGAACACGATGTCCTTCCGCCCCGTTTCTCTCGACAGATCGGCGTCGACATCGACGTCCTGATAACGGATGAGAAAGGCATGGGTGTTTCGGTCCTTGCCGTTCACGAGGGCGACGTACAGTCGCTTAGAGATGTCATCTTCGTGGGCGTCTTGTCCGGGCTTTTCGAACTTGTTCCAGGCCGCCTCGACCAGGGCCAGGACGGCCGGAATCAGGTCCTGTTCGAACAGGTCATCCCACGGCGCGGGATTGCCGGCAACGCTCATGCTTCCTCCATCGAGTTGCGCATGAGAATCGTGGCCGCAATCTCGTCTGCGTCGTTCAAGGCGGCCGTCTTGGTCCAGAAACGTAGGCCGAGCGGCTTGACCAGATACAAGCGGTTCTCTTCGAACACTTTGGATCCGCGGATCAAGTCAAAGCTCCCCAGTTTCCTGGCTGCGGTCTGTTGGAGGCGAAATAGAGTCGGCAGGACCTGGTCCATGTGAAGGTCCACGTGTTTCGGGGGCTCGTCGCGACGCGTCTTCTCCAGGACGACCAGCCCTACACCCAGGGCCGGCGATGCCGCCCAGTGCCCATCCACGCGGTACTTGCCGCCGCTCGCCCAGTTGTTGAGCGTTTCGCATAGCAACTGCTGGTACTCGTCGCGTTGAGCCGGGTTGCTCGGCATGATGGTCGGTACATTGACTCGCTTCCGCGTCGGCCGGACGCTGGGGACGATCACGTCCAGGGTGTCTGCGATGAGCACCCGTTCGATGTCATTGATGTCGAAGTAGGCTTCCACCAGCTTTTCCACGGCGACTTGCGTCTTCCTGACGATTCCGCGACGGTCAGCCAAGGCCGCCTTTGACCGCTCGGCGGCGTCGGTGATCAGCTGCGCGACCTTTCGTATGATCTTCCAGCTTGCGTGCGGGTCAGCGGTTTGCTCTGGCAACGGGAACGGAAGGCGGAGCAACTCTTCTACATGGACCTTCGCGCGGCTCACGCCCCAGTTCGACGTGGTGTGGAACAGAAAGTACCGCGCGAGCTTGGACCGGAGGTAAGCCGTGAGGAAGACGAGCAAATCCCTGTCGCTTTCCGGACCGTGGATTCCTCGCACGGCGTGCCGAAAGGCCACGTCAAAGTCGGCAAACGCGATGCGTGCAAAACCTTGGGTGACGAGGACGTGAGGTGCCTGGAAAATCTGCGTATCTCGAATCAAGCGGCGGACCGTGACCTCCCGTCCCGACAGCAGTTCGCAATCGTCAGGAAGCAGGAACAAGGCCAGCCGTGATGAAGAAGCGCCGACAAAAGCTCTGCAAGGCAACTTCAGCTGCTTGCGCGAAGCGGGAGGGTCGTTCTCGCCATGCGGCTGAAATCCCTCCGCAATCAACCATCGCTTCCCTGGTCGCCGCGCGGGTTGCCCCACGACGTCGCGCAGACGCGGCAGGAGCGCGAGGCGGCCGAGGAATCGCCGATCCCGCGGGGTGGCCCAGAACCGTTCCTTCCAAATCAGGGGCGCATCCTCGCCCTCCAAGTCATCCAGGACTTCCCGGATCGTCACTCGCGATCGGTCCTGTGGCAAAACGGCGAGGACTTCGCCTTGGGTTACGCTCCAGTCGGTCTTGGGTGCCCAGTAGTCGATGCGGTGTCCGCCGTTGGCAGGCGGCTCCTTGCGATATCGCACGACGATCGCTGGGGCTTCCGACTCCTCGAACAGGAACCGCTGGTAGTCAGCCAGATTCAGAATCAATTCGACCGCATGTTGTCGCATCCACGTCTGCTGGAACTTAACCGCCGTTTCGCTGTGGTTGAAGATCGTGCCGTGGGGCAACACAAAACAGACTTTGCCGCCCTGTTCCAAGTGTTCCGCCGCCTTCCAAACAAATGCCGTGGCAATCTGTCGGTCGGGGAAAGGCACATTTCGGGCGGTGCACCATCGTTCGACCGGGCTGTCCCCCTGTTGCACGCTCGACCAGGGTGGATTGCCGAGGACGTAATCGAAATCCGTGAGCGTTGCCGCGGAAGCGGTAAAGAAGTCCGCGTGTCGGATGATCCGGCCTTGGTTTTCGCGTTCGGATTCAGCCGGATCGTAGATCAGTCGCGGCAACATCTTGCCCCGGCGCTGGAGTTCGCGGATATCCGGCGGCGAAAGCTGATCGAGGAAAGCCAAGCATAAGCTGAAGGCCGTGATGCGGCAGGCGGTCGGGTTGCTGTCCACACCATGAAGGCGTTCCCGAAGGATGGCCAGCAAACCCTCGGCGCGGCGGTCATACCGGGCGTTGGGATGCAAGCGGTGCCATTCCTCGGCGAGGCGATTGAACAGGCCGACCAGAAAGATCCCCGACCCGCAGGCGGGATCCAGGTACCGCTTCTGCAACAGCGAGGGTTCGGCTTCCAAAGTGAGATCGAGCACGAGTTCCGCCAAGAACCGTGGCGTGTAGAAGGCCCCCGCCGCCTTCTTGGCCCCGGCGTCCGTAACTTTCAAGAAGTGCTCGTAGATCGCGCTGATCGTCTCGATGGGGATGACTTCGAAGTCATACGGCCAGAAGGACTGCTGCCCGGATCGAACGTGCGTTCCCTGGAAGAAGCGATCGACGATCTCCAAATGAGCATCGGAAATCCTGCCGCGCTCGGCTTCCAAATCGTCACTGAACAGATCGCCGTTGAAATCCCTGCCGAGTTGCGTGAACAGGGCGTAGAGCTCGGCCTTGGCTTCCTCGCGCGGCTGCCGGCTCAGGATATCCCGCAGGTGATCGACCCCGCGAAGGCCGTGCGATTTCTGGTACTCCTCGTCGATGATCCCGCGATCAAACAGATAGCAGGTGAAGACCAATCGGCACAGCAAGGCGTCGAAGACCAACGGGTCTGGTCCATCTTTCGAAACCTCCGTCAGCCTTGCGCGGGCCGCCCGGAGATTGCGCAGCAAATCCCGGTCAACGCGTTGCTGAGGGTCGAAGCTCTTGGCATGCCGGCGAAAGAACTCGCCCGACTCGACGGCCACGATGAAAGAGCGGAGTTCGGTCTCGGCGCGGTCTAGTCGCTGGACCAAGCAGGCCGGTTGGCCGCTTGATTCCTGAACGGTCCACGGCGACGCGAGTCCCGAGTAGACGTGCACCTGGTCGGGGGCGATCAGAACCAGAATCGGCGCGATACCTTGATTCCAGAAGCGGCGATGCAGGGCCGCAACCTCGGTCGCCTCGATCGCTGGAACCTGCCGAAAGTAGATGACCGGCGTTTTCTGGTGGCACAGGATGCCGTCCAGATCCAGTTGTTGAAAGGCCCGCCGCAGGGCGTGTGCCTGCGGAGCAGTCGATCCAGCCGCGTCGATTTCTTCAACGCTGGAGAAAAAGGCCACCGGCTTCCGATCGCGGAGCCCGAACTCATCTCGCCAGTTTTTCGTCCGTGTAACGGCCATCGGCCGGGCATTCCTTCCTGACCCCTCGCGGTTGTGAGCGGAGCACTGCCGGGCGGCAACTCAAACATCGAACACCCATCCGCCGCGAGGCTTGCGGCTATTCTCGCAAAACAGCGGATGCGGTCCAGTGGGGACCCCCGCTTTCTCCGACGCTGGCCCACCACGGGTTCAGCCGGCCGACAACTCCCGCTCATTGCGGACAGTCCTATTCCCGAAACCGTAGCGAGTACAGGTCCGCATCGCGCAGCACCACGCGGAGGCGAATCGGCTGACCATGAAGCTCACCCCAGCCGGGAGCGACTACTTCCAGGGCTTCGACGCGGATCGAACCTTCGGCAGCTTCGAACGTCCGCGCTGGGAGCCCGATGCGAAGACGGGCCAAATCCGCCAAGTGCTGCCGGATGAACTCAAGCTCCGTCAGCGATTCTACGGCGACGCGCCAGGCACCGTCCTGGCCCGCTTCGCCGAGGGCCAGCAGCCGTCGATCGTGCTGCACAGCACCGCTCGCGCCACCGACCTCTGGATCGGCTCGGTGATGGCCCCGGCCGACCTGCTGCGTTCGCTCGCTCGCCGGGCCGGCTGTCATCTCTACTGCGACGCGGACGAGATCATCTACGCCAATCACAGCTTCCTGGCGATCCACACACCTCGCGCCCGGGCCAGCGCCACAACCTGCTCGCCGCCCGTGACGGCGGGGCGCTGCCTGACCTGACCATCCTGCGAGACGGAGACGACGTGCTCGTCCAATGGGAGGCCGACCCGGTCTCAGAAACCCCGCTTCGTATCCGTTTCGTCGGCCAGGGCAAGCTACGGGTGTATCTCACGGCACGTCGAGTGCGGTCCGAGCTCTTGGGCCTGGCGAATGATGGTCCACTCCCGGACCTAACCTCGGTGCTAGTGGACCGCCTCGGCTGGGCCCGAAGTTGTTCACGGCTGGCATCGGCCGGGACCCATCTGGACGGGATGGTTGGGCTGGATGACGCGAGCTCCGCTCTCGTGCTGGTGACCGCTGACAGGCGCAGCGAACGCGCCGAGCGATTCCTCTTGGCCCGAGCGGTCTTCTTTCCGGTTTCGAGGAGACTTGGCACGAGTGCTCAGCTGCTCACCGGATCCGTGACTCCTCCCCAGCGCGCCGCAAGAGCCTTCGCCGCCGAGCTGCTCGTTCCAGCGGCAGCCCTGGCCAATCGCGTGTCGGGCCGGTTGAATGACCAAGATCTGGAGAATCTGGCGGCCGAGTTCTTGGTGAACCCGCAAGTCATCCTCCATCAGGTTAGGAATCACGGTCTCGGGTACGTGGACACGTAGGGCATGAAGGGCTTGGCAGGCGTCCAAGTCTTGCCGTCGTCGTGGCTGCGAAGCTCCCCTTTTTCCTTCGCCCGAAGCTTGGCAACGGAATCGAGGCGTTGGAATCGGCACCGACGGCCGTTGCCTTTCTTGCCCTCCATTCGGAATCCCACGAACAATGAAAAAGCGACCACCGTTGCCGCCGACACGGGGGTGACGGGGACAGCGCGAAACTCGCGAACCGAAAGCGGGACTGGATTTCATTGCCGTAGCGGACGGGAAATGCCAGGCAAGGGGCTGCCGAGAAGTGGGGACGCGGGTATACTGAGCTTTGGATTTTGTGACTTGCCTCCTGCTTCCTGCGAGGTGCACGCATGACGATAGGTTCGGACTCCATGACCGTGCCGGCACCGCTTGCCGGGCAGTGGCTGACGGAACGGGTTCAGTATGCGACGCGAGAGCTGGATGACTGCCTCGAATGGAACGCGAACAAGCTCGGCGGAGCACCGGTTCTCAGAGGGACGCGAATCTCGGTGGCGCAAATACTAGCCGAGCTCGCCGAAGGCCAAAGTGCCGAAGAAGTCGCGCAGGACTTCGACCTCGATGTCCTGCTCGTCAAGAAACTTGTCCAAGGTCTCGCCATCTGCTTGGATCGTCCGGTCTCCTGATGATTACGTTTCAACTGGATCAGTGCCTGGATAGCAAGCGGTTTGCGCGGGACTGTGCCGCCCAGGGCTTGTGCCAGACATTCCGTCTGCCACCAACGCTCCGCGACGCCGACGATCCGGAACTATTGCGGGTCTTGATGGTGGCGGCGAATCCTCTGGTTACCTTCGATCGTGCCCTGCCACACGAGCACACTGCATCGGTCCCGTCCCGGCATCCTGGGATTATCGTGCTCAGCAACTACCCGGCCCCGCAGACTATGACCGTTCGCATCGCACAGCGCATCCTTGGACGGTTCAAGGCGGTGTTCCCCCAGTGGCATCTTGTCCCCTGGACAAATTCGGTCGTGGAGGTGACCACGATCAGCGTGGAGGTGTGGCACGTGGACCGTGATCGGCTTATTCGTGACGCTTATCTCGCGTATGATTCCGCCGATTGGCAGACCCAATTGACGAGCATACTCCGCCAGAACTCGCCTTAGGTTGTTCTTGGACAGGCCCTTCCCTGGCTTTGACAAACACAATCCGGTCGCAGAGGATTCGGTTCTTGTCTGACTTGCCGGACTTGGAATACAAAGGTCCTGCGAACTTGAGCGAGACGTAAACGTCCCACAGATTCTCGTCTCCCGGCCGGTAGAGAAATTCGCCCTCATAACCCACCATCCAACTGTGGGCCGACAACCAGACCTTGCTGCAGGGCGTGAGTTGCACCTCGCCAAGATGATACAGTTGATACTGGTCCGGGGTGACGTCCTGCACCTCCAACACGTGTCGAGGGCCGTGCCGTTTCTGCGTGAAATCATAGAAGCCGAAATGGAACGGGTCTTCGTGGATGGTTTCCGTGGCGATCCCGAACGCGGCCTCCGGGTCCTTCACTTTGTCGCGTGAAACTCTGGGTTCTGGATCAGCTTCACTATCAGGTAGCTCTGCAAGTCGGTAAACCCGAAGTCGCAGTTGGCTGTCAGCGGGCCACGGCCGCCCTGCCTTGCATCAAATCGACGGCTGGCTCGCCCTCCCAGTCCCTTGGCAACCAGTCCCTTGGCAACCTACTCCGCGGGACGGCGCAGCCATTTCTCGGCTCCCACCAGACCATAAGCCAGCAGGGAAACCGCCAAGATCCAGACCCACTCGAGGGCACCGATTGGGGAACTTCCAAACAGGCGATTCATGACGGGCAGGTAGGTATACAGCAGTTGCAGGCCGACCATGCTCGCGCTGCCAAAGAGGACCCAGGGGTTCGAGAACACGCCGATCCGAAACATGGACTTGGTCAACGAGCGGCAATTGAACAGATAGAACAGCTCGACAAACACGAACACGTTGACGGCCACGGTGCGCGCTTCGGAATCGCTCGCGCCTTGGAACTGAGCCCACTCGAAAAGCCCAAAGGCAGCCACCAACAGCACCCCCCCCACGAGAAAAATGCGACCGACAACTTCCCCTGTGAGAAGGGGGGTTTTCGGGGCCCGTGGTGGGCGCTGCATGATGCCCGGTTCCAGGGGTTCAAAGGCCAGCATGAGTCCCAGCAAGACGGCGGTGGTCATGTTGATCCACAGAATCTGCAGCGGCAAGATGGGCAGGGCCACGCCGGCGAAGACGGCCGCCAGAATCACCAACCCTTCACCTAGATTCGTGGGCAGGGTCCAGACAATAAATTTGGTCAAATTGTCAAAGACACCCCGGCCTTCCTCCACGGCCGCCTCGATGGTGGCAAAGTTGTCGTCGGTCAGCACCATGTCCGCTGCCTCCTTGGCCACCTCGGTCCCGCTGACGCCCATCGCCACGCCGATATCCGCCTGTTGCAAGGCGGGAGCGTCGTTGACGCCATCTCCCGTCATCGCCACAACGTGTCCACTGGCCTGTAACGCCCGAACCAAGCGTAGTTTCTGTTCGGGGGTGACTCGGGCGAATACGGCAATTCGGTCCGCGGCCTCAATGAACTCCTTGTCCGATAGTGATTCCAGGCTTGTTCCCGTGATGACGGTCAGGGGGGCCAGTGCTTGCCCGGCACGCCCAGTCAGGCCGATCTGCCGCGCAATGTTGGAAGCTGTGAGGGCATGGTCTCCGGTGATCATCTTCACGTGAATCCCGGCCCTCTGACAGCGGGCGACCGCCGCCATCGCTTCTGCCCGCGGCGGATCGATCATCCCTTGCAGCCCGAGGAAGCAAAGGTCGGCGATGTGGGCGTGGGTGAGCTCAACCGTTTCGGGGGTCAGTTCCCCGCGGGCGAACACCAACACCCGCAATCCCTTGGCCGCCAGCTCCTCGAACTTGGCCTGGACCTCACCAGGATCGAGCGCTACCTGCTGCCCATCCAAGTCGAGGACCGCGGTGCACTTGGGCAAGATCGCCTCCACCGCACCTTTGACATAGACGATCCGCGCCCGTCCCACTTCAGTTTGGTGGAGTGTCGCCATGTACTGACGCTGGGATTCGAAGGGAATCGCGTCGATTCGCGGCCAGCGCGAAAGGAGTTCAGCCTCGTTCACGCTCCCCTTGGCTGCGGCAGCGAGCAACGCGCCTTCCGTCGGATCGCCCTGGACCTCCCAACGTCCGTCCTTCTGCTCCAACCGCGAATCGTTACACAGCAGTCCCGCCAAGAGGCATTCCCGCAGCGACTTGTGAGCGGTACTGTCTTTCGCCTCGTCTTCCGCCGGACAGATTCGTCCGGCCGGAGCATAGCCTAACCCCGAGACCTGATAAGACCGTCTGCCGGCCCAGATCTCCTGGACGGTCATCTGGTTTTCCGTCAGCGTGCCGGTCTTGTCGGAACAGATCACCGTGGTGCTACCGAGGGTTTCCACGGCTGGAAGTTTGCGGATAATCGCGCGCCGCTTGGCCATGCGCGCTACACCAATCGCCAAGGTGATGGTGACCGCGGCTGGCAAGCCCTCGGGAATCGCTCCCACGGCCAGCGCCACGGCCGCCATGAACATCGCAAAGTACGATTCTCCGCGCCACACGCCGACCACGAAGGTAGCGACCGCCAAACCGAGGATCACATACAGCAGCACGCTGCTGAAGGCGGCGATCTTGCGGGTCAGTGGTGTAGCCAAGTCGTCGGCGCGGGCAATCAACTCGGAAATCCGCCCCAACTCCGTACTGATGCCGGTGGCCACCACGATCCCCGTGCCCTGCCCGTAGGTCACCAGCGCGGAGGCATAGGCCATGTTTTTGCGATCCGGCAGGGTGGTCTGCTGCGGGAGTGTCTCCATCAGCTTTCGAACCGGCACCGACTCTCCGGTCAGAGCCGACTCGTCGACCTGCAGCTCACGCGTCCGAAGCAGGCGGAGATCGGCTGGGACCTTGTCGCCCGATTGCAGGAGCACGATGTCGCCGGGAACCAGGTCCACCGAGGGAACGGTCTGTTTCTCGCCGGCCCGGCGGACCGTAGCTTGCGAGGTCATCGTTCTTGCCAAGGCTTCCAGCGCCTTGACGGCTTTCGCTTCCTGGAGGAAGCCGATCACCGCGTTGAGCAGCACGACCCCGAAGATCACACCGGCATCCACCCACTCGTCCAGCGCCAACGTAATCACACCGGACGCGATCAACATGTAGATCAAGGGCTGATGGAACTGGAGGAGAAATCGCACGAGCACCCCCGGTCCCTGGCGAATCGGAAGCGTGTTGGGTCCGAAGTCCTCCCGCCGTTGCTGGACTTCCAGCAGGTCCAGCCCTTGCTCTGGGTGGCTATCCAGCAATTCGATCGCCTCTGCGGCTGAGAACTGGTGCCAGTGTCGACCGAGCATGGATTCCATGAAATTGGGTCCTAATCAGGATGTGGCGGCCAAAAGCGATGGTTGGATCAGCGAGACAAGGCTTTCCGGTTTCGGCCTTGATCGTAACCTTGCGAAATTCTAGCAGCCGCTGGAACGTGGGGCACGTTGGAAACGTGTCTTGCGACCATGACTTGCAGCAATACGGCACGTTGGAAACGTACCCCACATCCGCAAGGTTACGATCGAGGCCCAGGTTTCACTGTCAGAATCCCGCAGTCACCGCCGCAGGCATGCAACCGCTGTGCCGATGGATGATCCATTGGAGCAGGTTCTGCAGAATCCGTGACTCGCCGAATTCGCCAGTAGGTTTTGCGTAAGGCAAGCGGAGGGAAATAATCTACCCATGCGAGGCGGTGTCGCGTCCATGTGGTCGCGTCTCTTCGAGATGCGAAACCCGGTCTCGGAGAGACCGGTCCACGTGACGCGGCTAGATTGTTTCCGTCCGCCTGCCTAACACTGCCTAGCACCAAACGACATTTTGGCCCTTGCGAATAAAGAATGAGGCTTAACGGTTCAGCAGGGACGGGACGCGAGACAAAGGGGTCAGACGTACAGATTTCAGTTTTCGCGGTCGTGTGCCCAAGCATAAGGAAAGCCTTCTGCCCGCGAAAACTGAAATCTGTACGTCTGACCCCAGCTGGCGGTCCGTCTATGCAAAACCGTAAGACTCCAATCTTGACACCGACAACCCCGAAACCCATTTGGTGCTAGCACACGCTGGGAGAACTCTCGGTCCGGCGACAAACGCTTCGCCACAGGACAGAAACTATCCCCGACGGACAACTGTTCTTCCGATTTGTGTTCGCCGCTCGGGTGTACCAGAGGATGGATCCGACGGACCTTTTCTTGCCCAACCCTTTGACAGTTATCGGGATAGGGATCCCACATCCCGTTCGATGACCCACCGGCACAGGGGTTGCTTTAGAGTGTGGTAACGGAGCGTCCGCAGGACGACCGTAGTGCGATTGAGTCGCAGTTGATTCGGGTGGCATATCCCGTTGGCCGGGATAACTTCGCAGGTTGGTCCAGCAACGGACATGACCGCGTTTTGATCACCAATCTCCCAATAGAAGAGGCAACCCATGCAGACGCTAGTCGAGGGAATTCATCACTTCCAGCAGAATGAACTTCCGTCCAAACTCCGCTTGTTCCAACACTTAGCCAAGGGCCAGCAGCCGATCGCCCTGATGATCACTTGTTCCGATTCACGGATCAACCCGAATCTGATCACGCACACCGAGCCCGGCGAGTTGTTCATCGTGCGGAACGTTGGGAACATGGTGCCGCCGCACGGCACCAGCAACAACGGCGAAGCGGCCGCGATCGAGTATTCCGTGGCCGAACTGAATGTCAAAGATATTATCGTGTGCGGACATACCCACTGTGGCGCGATGCGGGGGCTGTTGAACCCCAAGAGTCTTGGCGAGTTGCCGCTGGTGCGCAAGTGGCTTCGTTACGGACAAGCCACATCGCAGATCATTCGCGAGAACTACAGCCATTTGCGCGGTTCGGCATTGCTCACCGCTACGGCCCAGGAGAACGTGCTCGTGCAACTTCAGCACCTGAAAACCTTCCCCGTCGTGGCCGCTCGGCTGGCTCGTGGAGACCTGCACCTGCACGGCTGGATGTACAAGATCGAGACGGGCGACGTGTTCCACTACGATCCGCGCGAAAAACAGTTTGTGCTGATCGAACATACCTTCCAGCAGGTGGACGTCTCGCGAAGCTTGGTCTCCAGCGAAGAACGACTCACCGCATGACGGCGTGGTCCCCCGCGCCTTTTGTGCGAAGGGAGCAAGTGCCGGTCAAGATGCAACTCCATAACTTCGTCGTAGAGCGGACTTTAGTCCGCTCAGGCGAAATGGATTCCGCCCTACCATCCAGACCAAATCATCCACACTGGTGAAAGGATCCGCCCCATGTGGGAGCGACTGAAATATTTTCTCAACCCCTTCGACGCTCGCTACGAAGAGATGACCCGAAAGAATTGGCCGCTGGTCGCGTTACGCGACACCAGTGCCGGGTTGATCGTCGCGATGATGGCCATTCCGATGGCTATGGGCTTCGCCATCGCCTCGGGCCTGCGGCCGGAACACGGTATTCTGGCGGGCGCTGTGGCCGGAATGGTCGGAGCGTTGTTTGGCGGTTCGAAGTACAACGTGTACGGACCCGTGGCGGCTCTGATCCCCGTCATCGCCGGCATTATGGAAACCTACCGTACTCCCACGGATCCCTACGCGGGGCACGGTTTCCTGGTGCTGATCTGCATATTATCGGGCGTCATCCTGATGCTGTTCGCGTTGCGTGGCTGGGGCAAGGTCGGCAATCTGGTACCCCATTCCGTGGTGGTCGGCTTCAGTATCGGGATCGCGGTAACCATTGCCCTAACTCAATGTGGCGAACTCTTGGGGTTGAAGACCGCGGTCACCGGCGGATTCTTCGCCAAGTTACAGATCATCGGCGAGAACTTGAACCAAGCCAACGGGTCGGCGATGTTCCTGGGCCTGTTGACCTTCGTGATCATCCGGTTGCTACTGAACGTGTCCCTCTATATCCCAGCGCCTCTGCTGGCGCTCGGCGTGGGCACGCTGCTATCCGCGACGATGCTGGCCAGTGACAACCTGACGTTGATCAAGACGAAGTACGGGGCGATTCCCACGGACTTCATGCAGTTCACGCCGCCTGTGCTCCCCTCCTGGGACTTACCGGTGCTGGGCGATTTGGTGTTCTATGCCCTGGCCTTTGCCTTCGTGTGCGGATTCGAAAGTCTCATGTCGGCCCGCTTAGGCGATCGCTTGGCGGATAACCGGGGCACCCCGTACGACCCGAACAAGGAGTTCTGGGGACAAGGAGTCGTCCAAGTTTTTGTGCCGCTCCTGAACGGCATGCCGTTGTCTGGGGCCCTGGCGCGGACGGCCACCAACATCAAGCTGGGCGCAATGACGCCGCTGGCCGGGATCATGAAGTGCGTCCTGAAGTTGCTGCTGGCCTTCTTCCTGGCGCGGTATTTGGAACTGGTGCCGATGGCCTGTATCGGGGGCATCCTGCTGTGGGTCGCCTGCAACATGATCAAGCCGGCAGAGATCAAGCAGGTGTGGACCCACGGCTGGTTCCATTTCGGCCTGATGAGTTACACCGCGGTGATGGTCGTCATGACCGGATTCCTGACAGGCGTGGTGTCAGCTATGGTCATTTACGGCGTGCTCAACAGGTTCCTGGCGAAGCCCGCGGTGGAGCAGGTTGAGCGTCAGGAGTTGAAACCGGCGGCCTAGCCGGACTGATTCCGTTGGAGTCCAGCCTTTAGGCTGCCAAGGCGGGCGAAGCCCGCCGCCGACACACGCTACAGCGTGGACTCCAACTTACTTGATACCTTTACAGGGCGGGCTGGCGCCATCTTTCGTTTCAAGGAGTTCTCTGATGTATCGTTATCGACATGTGATGGTCGCGTTGGCCCGCCCGCAGACCGACGCGGGGCTGATCCGTTACGCGGCCATGGTGGCCCGTTGCGGCACGGTCAACGAGCTTCGCTTCGTGCACGTGCTGCCTAGTTCAGGCAGCCCTCAAGTCGTTCCCGATCACGATCGCATGCTGGCCGCACTGCCGGCGGCAATTCAGCCCCATTTCGCCGACGTGCCCGCGACGGTGCAAGTGTCCTACGATGTGTTAGCGGGACCATTGGTGGATCGGCTGCTGACGCATATCGCCGAGCGACAGGTGGACCTGCTTCTCGTCGGTGATCAGCGCGGGCCAGCCGGTCGGAAATCGCTCGTCCGACGGTTGGCGATGAAGGCGCCCTGCTCGGTGTGGATGGTACCGGAGGATTCCCCGCCCCAGGTCCGGCGTCTGCTCGTGCCCATCGACTTCTCCGAACCGGCCGCCGACAGTTTGCGCGCGGCCACCTCCCTGGCCCGCCGACTCGGCCACGCCGAGTGTTTGGCTCTGCACGTCTATTTCAACCAGGCCGCGATGACCTACGAGGAATACGATCAGGTGCTACGCGGCCAGGAACAAGCCGCCTACCAGCAATTCATCGCCCGGATCGACTGCCAGGGTGTCCGCGTGAGGCCGTTGTTCGAGGAGGGGCCCAACGTTGCCCATGTCGTCAGCAGTGTGGCGGAGCAACACGGCGCGGATCTGATCGTCATGGCGACCCGCGGCCGGAGCCGCTCAGCAGCCATCCTGCTCGGCAGCGTGACGGAGGAAATGATCCTGGCGACCCGCGTGCCGCTGCTGGCCGTGAAGCACTTCGGTGCCCGCATGGGGGTAGTGCAGGCGCTCCTGGATCGGAGGTTTTGGGAAAAGGGATCCGTGCATACGGATTGACCCGCAGCCGACGCAAACATGATCATAACGTTGCGAGTTTGTCGTAGAACGGATTTCAATCCGTTCAGTGAAGCGGAACAAATTCCGCTCTACGAAGAGACAAGCCTGGCCGCGGGCAGTAGAGCACGGATGGCAGAGCCGGGGCACGGATGAGCAACGCGGCGTCGGACAATTCGTGAAGATTCTGGGTTCTTCATCGGTGCCCCCGCTTTGCCATCCGTGCTACTCGATTCGTCGCAGGTGCCGCCCCCTTAGCCCACGCCGGAAACCAGGAAGTTATTTCGGCCGCCATTGCTACGTGGCACGCTCCGATCTGTTGACCGAACCGCCAGTAGAGCACGGCGTGCGGTGGCGTCTGCCGTTCCCCGGTGAGATACGGGAGGAGGTTCACGCCGTCCAGTTTCCATGCGGGCTGGATGCAAGGAAACAAGCGAGGACTGCTTGTTCGGAACTCAGGGACTCGACAAGATAGGCCGCAACGCGCGAAGTGATCCCGTCAGCTGAGTTGGATCAACCTTTGAAAGGAGCGTCACGATGAGGATCGTATCCCTGGAGGAGAACTGCTGGTTGTGCGTCGCCGGCCTGCTGCTGGCGGTCGTGATGGCCTCCCAGCTCCCCGCCGCTACCCTCGTTCGGAACGGCCAGGCGCGGGCGGTGGTCGTCGTGCCGAACACGCCGGACGACCACGAGCGACGGGCGGCCAAGGACCTGGTCGATTACGTGGCCAAGATGTCGGGCGCCACCTTAGCGGAGGCCAACCTGGCGGAGGGACAGCTCGCTGGATTCCTGGCCGACGCCAAAGCGAACGGCCGCGCGGCGGTGGTGTTCGGCCGGCTGGCCCTGCCGCAGGTACGGGGGTTGCTCGGTGCGCGGGCCCAGGTGCGCGGCGCGTTTGCACTGCGGGTGACGAAGCACACGGTCTGGGCGGCCGGACCGGTGGAAGGCACGTACTACGCGGCCATCGAACTGCTGGAGCAGCTCGGCTGCCGCTGGTTCATGCCGGGCGAGTTCGGCACGGTAGTGCCGGCACTGAAGACGGTGCAGGAACAGGAGACGGTCCAGGCCCCGTCGTTTCCCTCGCGCTGGTTCCAGATGCCGGACCGCGACTGGCAGATGCGCGTGCGCTGCGGCGGCGATGATCGCCGAAACGTTCGACATGACCGAGGCCTTCATCGAGATGCTCGAGGCCCGGACGCGGATCGATTTCCAGGCGGCCCAGGCGGCGCTGGACCGCTGCGACGCCGTCGCGCAGAAGCTGATGGACATGCAGCCCGTCCCGATGTTTTGAAGCCGACGCTTCCGTGAGACGAGAGGCGGCGGCGAGGACGGTCCGGGACTTGAAGCGTTTTGTCACAAAGGAGGGCCTGATGTCGAGCAAAGAGCGGCGCGGATGGAACGTGTGGCTTCTGTCTGTGGCTTGTGCGGCGGCGTCTCTCATGCCGCTGACACAGGTCTGTTCGGCAGCGGTGGAAGCACGCCTGGCCGAAGGAGGGAAAGCTCAGCAGAAAGTGGTTGTGGCTGCGAACAGCTCCACCCGGGTGCGGACTCTCGCCGGGGAACTGGCGCAGTATCTCGGACGGATCGCCGGTGCGGAGTTTGCGGTGGCCGACGGGGACGGCACCAGCGGCATCGCGGTCGGAGTGTCCGGCGATTTCCCCGCGCTGGCGACCGGTGTGTCATTCAACCCGGCCGACTCCTTCCGGCGTGAGGAATATCTCCTGCGGACCCACGCGCGGGGCGCCTGGCTCATCGGCGCGACCGAAGGGGCGGCCGAGCACGCGGTCTGGGATTTCCTCCACCGCCTGGGCTACCGTCTCTTGTTCCCCACGGACACCTGGGAGGTGGTGCCGGAAACCCGGGATTTGCGCCTGGCGGTGGACGTGATCGAGAAGCCCGACTACATCACCCGGCAGGCGCCGCGGGGGGCGCCCTGGTCCGACCGCGCGCTCTGGAGCCGCTGGCTGGTCCGCAACCGGGCCGCCTCCGCGTTCTCCCTCAGCACCGGACACGCCTACGACGGCATCCTCAGCGCCAACCAGGCAGCATTCACCGAACATCCGGAATACCGGGCGCTGGTCGGCGGGGAGCGCCGCGGCAGCAAGTTCTGCATCTCCAACCCGGGCCTGCGGAAGCTGGTGGTGGACTACGCGGTGCGGGTGATGACGACCAACCCGCGGCAGGACAGCATTTCCATGGACCCCTCCGACGGCGGAGATTGGTGTGCGTGCCAGCCGTGCGCAGATCTGGGCAGCGTCAGCGACCGGGCGATCACCCTGGCCAACGAGGTAGCCGAGGCGGTCAACCATCTTGGGTTGGGCCCGAAGTACGTGGGGATCTACGCTTACAATCAGCATTCACCGCCCCCGAACATCAAAGTCCACCCGAAAGTCATCGTGAGCGTGGCGACCAGTTTCATCCGGGGCGGCTACTCCGTTGAGCAGTTGGTTGAGGGCTGGGCGGCCCGGGGCGCGGTTCTGGGGGTGCGAGACTATCACGATGTTTTTCCCTGGAGTCATGACATGCCCCGCCGCGCCCGAGGCGGCGATCTCTCCTACCTGGCTCGGACCATCCCCTATTTTTACGAAAAGGGCGCGCGGTTCATGAACTCAGAGAACAGCGACAGTTGGGGCGCCAATGGCCTCGGCTACTGGCTCTCCCCGATTCTGCTCTGGGACGTGAGCGCCGCGAAAAGGGTGGACCAGTACGTGGAGGACTTCCTGGAGAAGGCCTTCGGGCCGGCGCGGGAACCGATGCGTGAGTTCTACCGTTTGCTGAATCTGGACCGCTCTCTGCGTACGCCCGAGGACGTGGTGGGCCGGATGTACCGGTCGCTGGAGGCGGCCCGAAAGCTGGCCGACACCCCGGCGGTGCGTGCGCGTCTGGACGACCTGGTGCTCTACACTCGCTACGCGGAATTGTACAACCTGTACCGGGCGGCCTCCGGGGCGGCGCGGCAAGCGGCGTTTGAGCAACTCTGGCGCCACACTTACCGGATGCGGGACCGGATGCTAGTCTTGACGGTGGCCGTCTGCCACCGGGACCTGTTCCGAGACCGGTCGGTGAACGTGCCTGAGGAAGCCGCCTGGGGCCTGCCGGAGGGGAAGAATCCCTGGAAAAACAGCACGCCGTTCACCGCGCCGGAATTGGCGGAAATGGTCAAGGAGGGGATTGCCGCGAACCCGATGATGATGCTGGACTTCAAGCCGGTTGATTTCAGCGGCGAACTGGTGCCGACGACTGGCCTAAACCTGCCGGAGGTGCCCGTCGGCAGGTTCTCCCTGCGGGGCCGAGGAACGCGCCGCTACCTGGTCTGGCTGAACAAGCCCGGGGAGATCGTACTGCGTGTGACCGGCGGCCTGATCGCTCACTATCGGGACCGGGGGAACGTCAAGCTCAGTCTGTTCTCGCCCCAAGAGGCCACCCTGGAACCGGTGGCCCACGACGAGAGCGTGCCCCCGGACGGGAACGAGTACCGGGTGACGTTGAAAACGCCGTACGAGGGCTTGCACACGCTGCAGGTGTCCGACGGCTCGGACATGACGGACCTGGTCTTGCCCGAGGGGCTGCCGGTGACCATCGAGTCGGCCATGCAGACCCTCCCTCCTGACCTGGGCAGCCGCTGGACGCTTTATTTCTATGTGCCTCGGGGCACGCGAGTGGTCGGGGGCTACACCAGCGACAGCATCGGCGTCATGCGCGACGGGACGGGGGCCCCGGTCCTGGCGTTTGACGGCCTGGAGCGGGCTGGGTACTTTAGCGTGCCGGTGCCCGAAGGCCAGGACGGGCGGCTGTGGAAACTGGAAGACGCCGGGGGCCAGAAACTACTCATGACCCTGCCGCCCTACCTGGCCCGCAGTGAAAAGGAACTGCTCTCACCCCGGGAAGTGGTGACGGCAGATCGGCCGCGGTGAAGTGGTTGAGCCGGAGGACAGCCGATGCAAGGCAGTTGCAGTCTCAGATTCCTGGGTCTTGCGCTATTACTACTCACGCCGTTCTCAGCCCCGGCGGACGACCGGATGTCGGGCCTCTGGGTCTTGTTAAGCGACAACAATGGTTCGCCGGGACCGCAATGGCCGACGGGCTGCAGCGCCTTGCGCATTAAGTCCGAAATCACCCGCCCTAACGGTTTTCGCGGCTGCGTAGCGAGCGACTTGGCCGCGTTAAGCATGACGTCGTCGATGCGGATGGTGGTTCTCCTATCGGCATGATGATGCGCTGATGGCAAGATGTTGTGCGGAGCCGCTAACCCAACGGCGTTGACCGGCAGGATTGATGGCTATCAAATAGCACGACAATCAAATAGCACGGCACCCATTCAAATGACACACAACTTCCGTTCTATTTGCTGGCCCCTGTCTGCGTTCGTGTTTTCGACAGGTAAGAACCGTGAAGGTTTTCGATGGTTCGAGCGATTCAACCGTCCGGCGCGAATATTGCATCAGGCCGTCCGCACCCGTGGTTGTCCTCTAATTACCTGGAAAGGACCTCGATGAGAACTGTACTAACAACCGTCGCCACGCTCAGCCTCCTGCTCGCCTTGGCGCTGAGCCGAATCAGTGACGCGGCCACCTTGGAAACCACGAAGCCCAACATTCTCTTCATCGTCGGCGACGACATGGGCTATGCCGACGTCGGGCTGCACGGATGCCAAGACATCCCGACACCGAATCTGGACGGGCTGGCGGCGGTGGGCGTACGCTT
This sequence comes from Planctomycetota bacterium, assembly GCA_026692885.1. The sequence goes on from JAPLNJ010001115.1 coordinate 42,786, forward strand.
CACCAACGGCTACGTCAGCGGGCCGTATTGTTCGCCGACCCGCGCCGGTTTGATGACCGGCCGCTACCAGCAGCGCTTCGGTCACGAGTTCAATCCCAATGGCGTGCACGGCCTGCCCCTGACCGAGACCACCATCGCCGACCGGCTCCGCGCCGTCGGCTACGTCACCGGCCTCGTCGGCAAATGGCACCTTGGCGCACAACCGGCGATGCACCCGCAGCAGCGCGGCTTCGACGAATTCTTCGGCTTCCTGGGCGGGGCCCATAGTTACTTTGACACGGCCGGCATCTTGCGCGGTATCGAGCAAGTCCAGGAACTCGACTATACCACCGACGCGTTCGGGCGCGAGGCCGTGGCATTCATCGAGCGACACAAAGCCCAGCCCTGGTTCCTCTACCTGGCCTTCAACGCCGTCCACACTCCGCTGCACGCCACCGACGAGCGACTTGCGAAGTTCCCGGAGATCGCCGACAAACAGCGCCGGGCCTACGCCGCGATGCTGCTCGCCCTGGACGAGAACGTCGGCCGCGTCCGCAAGAAGCTGGCCGAGACCGGTCTGGAACAAACCACGTTCGTCGTCTTCATTAGCGATAACGGCGGCCCCACAATGCCGGGCACCACCATCAATGGCTCTCGCAACGACCCGCTCCGCGGCTCCAAACGCACCACGCTCGAAGGCGGGATCCGTGTCCCCTTCCTCGTCGCGTGGCCAGGCCGCCTCAAGCCCGACGTCTATGACCAGCCCGTCATCCAACTCGATGCCTCGGCCACCGCTCTGGCAGTCGGAGGGGGCCAATTGGACAACCTCGACGGCACGAACTTGTTGCCGTACCTGAGCGGCGAGAAATCCGGTCCTCCGCACGACGCACTCTACTGGCGAATGGGCCAGCAGATGGCCATTCGCGTCGGCGACTACAAGCTCGTTCGCTATGACAGCAATGCCGATACCCGCACCGGCCGTGGCCGCCAACCCGTGACCGGCGCCAAGCTCTACAACCTCGCCGACGACATCGGCGAAACGAAGGATCTTGCCGCCGCCTTGCCCGACAAACGGCAGGAACTTCAGGCGAAGTGGGAGGCTTGGAATGCCACACTGGTCCGACCGCTCTGGGGCGGCGGCAAGGCCGACAACGACGGCCCCGAACCCGGCACGCCCAACAACCTTCGCGGGAAGGACCAGTAGTGAGGCCCGATAGTCGCCCGTCCGGTGGAAAGACGAGCAGCCCTGAACCCGGATTATTCACGTAGGCCGAACCGAGGTCGCGCAAAGCTATGCCGGAGCGGCGCAACCGAAGCCAGAAGGAAGAACCTGCTTGGTGAAAACCGCCCACGCCGCCCGCGACCGAAGTTCCGGCAGTGGCTTCGGTTGCTTGTTCCGGCCTACAGCTGAAGGACGAGCAGCCCTGAAACACTTCCGAGAATACAGGAAACATAACGTACCATGAAGCACGTACTGGCACTTGCCTCCGCCTTGCCCTGCCGCCTCGACGACGTCCATGGACTGGAACGTGACCGCCCGCACGGGTCGTCCGCACATCAAACGCTACATCAAGGAACGCGAACTGGCCGTCTGGCTGGTCATGGACGCTTCGGCTTCCTGTCGGATCACCGCCCCAGGCCGCACGAAATGGGATGCCATGCATGAGCTGGCCGCCCTGCTTACGCTGTTTGGAGACGGTTCTGCGCCTGGGCGACGGAGTTGCGGGTGGGTCTGTTTGTCCTGGCGTATCTGGTCGCGTGGACAGTCTTCCTGACGGTACAGCTGCGGGGATGGCGGTTTCGCTGTGCAGCCTGGGTCGTGTTGGTCGTGGCCGTGCTCGTCCCGTTGGTATCGGTGGCCCCAACCAGTTTCCAGCCCGCTGAGGCGGTAGTCATCGAGGACACCGTTGCGCGACTCGGCCTCGGTTACGCCTACGATCCCGCCTTCGAGCAACCCCTGCACAAGGCCGCCGAGTTCTCCTGGATGGAGACCCGTCAAGGATGGGTGCGCGCCCGGCTGCCGGATGCCTCGGAAGCTTGGCTGCGGGAATCCGACTGTATGCAGGTGGAGTAACCTTGCGATCAGGACTTCGCTAGGGTGGCTAAGGCGAGCGGCAGGAAACAGCTTACCCGACTTAATGTAGGATGGTCTTCCAAGACCGTCCCGATCGGCCTGGAAAGGCCGACCTACGGGTAAGTTATTTCCTGCCGCTCGCCTAACTGCATCCGGTTGATAGACGATCATCCATGAAACACTTCCGAAAACACAGGAATCCTAACGTCCCATGAGAAACATCCTGTCTCTTGCCTCTGCCTTGGCCTGCCTCTTCGGCCATACCGAGAACCATCGGCGCGATTTCGGCCAGGCTCCTCAAGACCGCGCAAAATCTGCACAGTCTCCGCAGCTCACCAGCCGGTTCCCGGCAAGAATGGCGGAGAACGTACAACTCGCGAAATCACAGGAATCTGGACATCGTAGACCATCTTCGTAGTGCCTTGACGGTGGACAACCGAGTGCTCGGATCGCCGAGCATCAACATGCCGATCGCTCCAACGATGAACACGCCGAGGTGCATTAGCAGGATTCCGTAGGCAGCTGGGACTGACCACTCGTCGGCGCCGAGATGCGTCGAGATCTCCTCCGGGAGAACGGCGGCCAGAGCCCTGTATCCCCAATACGTGCTAATGAAAAGTTGGGCCAAGATCTTGGCAACTCCCTCCACCGGCGCGATCACGCCGGCCAGGATGATCTGAGGCAGCAGCACGCCCGGCACCATTGCCACGGCAGTGTCATTGGTCTTCGACATCGCGGAAAGGAGCAATCCAAGGGACGTCCCAATCAAGCCCAGAGTCCCTAAAAGCACCCACTGCGAGAGAAAGCCACCGGGCAAATTCGTAAAGTACTTGACGATCCCAATAAGCAGTGTCGCCTGGATCAGGCTTCCCGCCCCCAACAGCAGCAGCTTGGAGACATAGTAGCTCGCCACCGTGACGTTGACGTCGCGTTCGCGCAGGTAAATAACCCGCTCCTTGACGATTTCCTTGGCCGCGTTGTTGCACCCGAACCAAAGACAGGAGACGGCCAGCAGGAACAATAGGTGGCCGCAATGGGCAGCCTTTTTCGGGAGCAAGGAGATCGCATCCAGATCGCCGTAGAAGACGATCAGCAGGAATGCCACCAACAGGCACTGGCCGAGGATGGTCCCCAGGGATGGGATGTCCGCAAGTTGGAGCCTCAAGTACCGATGGGTGAGTGTTCTCGCCTGGCGTGCCAATTGCTCCAACTGCTGGCTCAGCGGCGGAGTGTTTCGTGGCAGCGGTGCCACGGCCCCACCGCGATCGGTGGTGAGCCGCTTCTGGATGTACTGGCGGTGAAACTCGTGCTGCAGGAAGCTGGCTTGCAACTGTTCGGGCTGTCGCTCCGAGAGTCTGTCATAGACGTCGCCGAGCCGCCGGATGCCGAAATAGGACAGCGCCTCGGCCGGAGACCCTAAGAAGGCCAGTTTCCCACCTGAGGCCAGAATCACCACGACGTGGCAGTTCGCCTCGACATTGGCCGAACTATGGGTCACGCAGAGGACGGTTTTTCCGGTGTCGGCAATCTGGCGGAACAGTCGCATCATCTCGCGATCGGTCTGTTCGTCCAGGCCGGAGGTCACCTCGTCCAGGAAGAGGAGGTTCGGTTGGCTGAGGATCTCGTTGGCGAGGCTGGCACGTTTGAGTTGACCACCACTGAGATCGCGGATTCTGGTATGGCGGCGTTCGGTGAGGCCCACTGTGGCCAGCATTTCGTCGACGATCACCTTGCGTTCGCCGTCACCCATATCCGGAGGGAGACGCAATTTGGCGGTGTAGACGAGCGCTGCCTCAAGGGGCAGCGCGTCGTGAAGGGCGACGTGCTGCGGAACTACGGCCACGTCGTGCTTCAGCGCGTCGAAGTTCGCGTGGAAGTCCTGACCGTTGATCGTGACGCTTCCATGCTCCAGCGGTATCCGACCACTTAACGCCGAAAACAGCGTCGATTTACCCGATCCGCTGGGGCCGAGGACACAGACGAACTCACCGGGCCGGACCACCAGGCTGATGTCGTCCAGAAGCGTGAGTGGCTGGCCTGTGGTGGTATCCCTCACCACGCGCCGCAGGTTTCGGCAGACTAGCTCGACATTGTCAACTCGCGAGCGAGGAAGCAGGGTCTGGCCATCGAAAACGAGGGCATAAGGCCCGATGTCGATGCGGTCGCTCGGCCGAAGCACCGTGGGCCTGACTACGCGTCGGCCATTGACGAAAGTGCCGTTGGCGCTATGCAGGTCGGCGAGCCAGGCGGCTCCCTGTTGCAGCGTGATTCGCGCGTGGATCCGAGACACCCGTGTGTGCGGCAACATGATTTGGACCCGCTGCGGATCACGCCCGATAACCATCTGCCCGGACAGGGCGATGGGTTGCACCGGCGCCACCTGCTCCGGGCTATCAAATCCAGTGCCGACGATCGTTCGCATGGGCGTCGGACAAGGACGAACGGGAAGCGGCGCGGGAGGCACCGGTGCTTCGGCTCGCCGCTCGATTCTAGCGCCGCTGGGCAGGTGTTCCAGAAATTGAAACCGGCTGGACCCCGCTTCGATCACCATTTCGTGCCGAAGCGGTACTGGCCCCGTTGCCACGTGGCCATCGCAACGGGTTGGGGCAGTTGCCGAAAGCGGTTCCAAGACGAACTGTTTCCCGCGGCGCACGATCCGGAACTGTTGTCGAGAGCAGGTCACGTCGAGCAGGACAAGATTCGCCGTGGGATGGCGCCCCACCTGAAAACTGTCCAAGTGGCCCAAGGGGTGGCGTGTCTTGGTAGACAAGTCGTAAAGCCCGGGAAAGCCGGCCGCAGAATCCGCTGACATAGTTTTCGCCTCCTTCCCTTCCTGACCTGGCTTGTCACTACGGACCTTTTGTCCAATCAGCGCGATCGGATAGCTTATATGTCTTTTTCTTGGGATCGTCGACTTTGATGCGCTTCCAGTCTACAGCGATGGTCTTGGAATCCTCCCTGATATTCGCTTCGGCCGCTACATTGATATTGGTGCCATCACGGAGAACGAGATTCAGCGTTCCCACCAATCGCGCACCA
>JAPLNJ010001116.1 GCA_026692885.1 Planctomycetota bacterium
CCTAGTCGTTCGCTCCGGGCTTGCCCAATTCCAACACCGGCCCCTTTTTCTGCCAGTGAATCAAATCCTTGCTCGTGGCCAGGGCAGCCAGCCAGCCTTTGGGCCCCGCGGCGTCGTAGTGCATGTAGTACGTCCCGCCCGACTCATAGACCCAGACGTCCCTCGCCCCGATGATGTCGCACTGCTCCGGCCCATCACCGTGATGCAGCACGACGCCGTGATCGACGGCATCCAAGCGGTAGCTCGCGGTCGGGCGCCCGTCGTGGTATCGCGTGCGACGGAGCGATTCGGCGGCAGTCGCTGGCCGCCCTGGGTCCACCACCGTCCAGAAGAAAGCGGCCGTCAGGCCAGCCAGAACTATCTTGTGCATGTGTCACCTTCTGTTACCTTGCTAGAATGTGCCTAAGTTAACCTGCAATTGGACGCAACACAAACCGGGAACCAGACGTACAGATTTCAGTTTTCGCGGTCGTGTGCCCAAGCCCATGAAAAGCCTCTGCCCGCGAAAACTGAAATCTGTACGTCTGACCCCAGCCGGTGGTCCGTCTATGCGAAACCGTAAAACCCCATTCATGACACCGACAACCCCGAAAACCGTTTGGTGCTAGGACCCGGAGGTGTCTTGCCGAGCGTGTTCCTTGAAGAACTTTACGATCACCGGCAGGACGGCGTCGGGCAGTTCGTGGCCACCGGGGTGAATGTACGTGACGACGGGCGTACCGGTCTGGGACGGATACAGGGTGCAGTGTTCGCCCCAGGGCTTCCCCACGCCGCAACCGTTGATCTTCCGCAGTTCGTCGATGGTCCGCTGCTGCCACGCGAATCGCACCAGCGGGTCTTTCTCGCCTGCCATGTGGAGCACGGGCTTGGGCTTGATGTGCTGCTTGAACTCGGGCTTGGCCGCCGCAGCACACGGCGCAACCGCCGCGAACACGTCGCCGCGTGCGGCCCACAGCAAGTAGGTGAACCCGCCGCCGTTGGAATGCCCCGTGGCGTAGACCCGCCGTTCATCGACTTGGTAGTCCTTCTTCAGGGTCGCCAGCACGGCGTCAAAGAACTTCAGGTCGCGGTCGTCCTGGTCCCCGAAGGACTTCTGCCAGCCAGGTTTCTTTCCTTGTGGGTCCGTCAATATTCCCGGCGTGTTCAGACCCTGCATGTAGACCACGATGGCCTCCGGCCAGTGCTGGTGGAAGGCAAATTTCGTGGCGGCATGCCTCATGGTGCCGCCGTGCCCGTGGAAGGCGAACACGACGGGGCTTGGGGTCGTCTTGGCTGCCGTGGGGGCGTAGACCAGGGCTTCCCGTGTGGTCCCATCCACCTTCCATTCCCGCCGCTCCGGGGCATCGGCGGCTCGGACCGAGGTCCAGGTGGAAACGAGTAGCAGAACGGCGATGGCAGCGCGGGACATGGGCTTCTCCGAACACGGGACTGTCTGGTTACACAGGGCAGGAACTTGCACACTCGGCCATTGTTGCAGGAACGCCACCACCGACACAACGGGCGCGGTAGCGAGCAACGGTGGGAATCGCTGACACCGACACGTTTCGTAGCCGGGGAGACAGGCAACCGATGGGGTCCCTACTCGACGACTTCCAGCTGTGGGCGAGGCTGAAGCTGGCGTAGTGATGCTCACGCAGGTGGATCGCGGCGTTTTGGCCATCCACGCCTTTTCCTCCGGCCGCCTTGCCGTCGAAGCCCTGGTCCGACCAGAACAACTCGCCATCGACCGGCAGGTACGCGCTCTCGCGGGTCATGTAGTCGTACTCCGGATTCCCCGGATTGCCGAACTGAGGCGGCTCGGGCCAGGTGCCGCCGTGGCTCGGCCCGGCCAGGAAACCGTCGTTGTGAAAGCCGATCCGCGCGGCGGGGATCTTTCCGAAGGCCGTCTGCTGGTTGACCTCCTGGAAGGCGCCGAAGATCGGCTGGTTCAACGCCAGCCGCTTGTACTTGGATACCCTGACCTGAAGCATCCGATCGTCGGGCAGGGCTTCCAGCAGGCGTTTGATCAATGCCGCCCGAGTACCGTAATCATCCTGCGGGACGTGGGTGGCGCTGTGCCACTCGCCCCAGGCCCCGATGAAGCCCGCCTGGAGCACGTAGATCACGTCGACGTTCTTCTGGAGGACCGGCTGGAGCTGCTCAATGTGTTTGAGGGTCCACTCCGGCTTGGGGCCGTACTTGACGTTCATGTCTTTCTCGTAGGCGAACCGCAGGATCGCCTTGAGCCCGTTGCGGCGGAGCATGTCCAGGCTCCGCTGGAGCAGATCGAGCTTTTCGGCCGGGATCGGGCTGTCGGGGCACTCGCTGAGGTAACAGTACGCCTGGACCAAGGTCAGGCCGAAGGGTTCGTACCGCTTGGCGTCCAGCAACCACCAATCGTCCTGGTAGACGGGCGGGACTTGGCCGTGCAGATGGGCGGCCGGGCCGATGAACACCTTCTGGTGCGGCTCGGCGATGACCGTTTCGATCCGCCAGCCCCGCTCGGGGTTCCGCAGGCCCTGCCGCCCACCGGGATCGCTCGGCCGAATCCCCTGGTACTTGGTGGTCTGGGACTCCTGGCCTTGCAGCCGCCCGGCAGGCAGCATGGTCAGGCAGGCCAGGGCCGCCAGGAGCAGAACACGCCCGTGCGATGGGAAATGCGGTGTCATCGTGATTTTCCTTTCACAGCCACACAATGACCTCCGGACTTTCAGCCCTTCTCGGCTTCTTCACAAACCCATCTGACAAGAGCGTCGACGTTCTCCACGCTCTTCGCACACCAGTCCCCAATCTTGAAACCATCAGGTGTGGGGCAAAAACCAAGCAGTCCTTCGAGCCTGCCAGCCAGCTCCTCAGGCCAGCCCCAGTTCTGGCATTTCACGACGAGCCTGCATCGCATTAGGTGACGATTCGCGTGAACTGCGATCAACCTGCGTTGGCTCTGGCTGCTGCGGAATATGACCTTGGTCGCGGCTTTGGGGGTTCGGTAGACCTCGGCATCGAGCTTGGGGAAGTCCCAAAGTCGTTCGGCGACACTGCGAGCGGCTTCGGCCCCCGGAGATGAGTCGCCAACAGCAGCGAAGTCCTGGAAGAACGCCTTACGTGACACGGGCGTTGGCCTCGATTGAGTCGGCCTTTTCCCGCCGCGTTCTTTCCTTCCGACGACCGACGTGACCAGGACTTCCGCACCACCCGGCTTCCCGCCGTCGCGCATCCGACTGATTTGGACCCCGACAATTTCCATCGGCTTCATGTACTGATTCAAGAACATTCAGTCCACCTTGGGCGTCGATAACGAAGACACTGGAACCCATGAAAAGCCTCATCTCGTCGGAGTCAAATTCAGAGTGGCATCCTCAGACTTTACTTAGCCGTTCAACCAGGGCCGCCCCTTGTCCGAGATCGGCTGCCCGCAACTCCTCGACCCGCCACGGCGGGTTGCCATGCCGCAGCCGATCCCGGATGAACCGATCTCGCCGCAGACGCTGGCCGACGTGGAAGGCGGCGCCGTCGATGTAGATGGCCAACCGCCGCTCGGGCACGGCGAAGTCGGCGATGGAAATCGGCGGGTCGCTGGAATTCGGGGCGACTTGCACCTGCTTCTCCGGATGGAATCCGTGCTGCTCGAACAGCCGCAGGAACTTCAACTCCAGCGGCGAGCCGACACCTGCGGCGTAGGCTTCCAGCCAAGGCCGGGGATCGTCGATGTCACCCGTCTCGCGAGGGCGGAGCTGCGGGGCCGCCGTCGCCATCTCCGCGAGCGCGGGCATGATCTGCGGCCACGCCAAGTGGTCGTGGTAGCGTTGGTTGTAGTACGACTTCAGGCAGCGGTAGCAGGCCGTTTCGCAGTCGGCGTGGTCCAGGTGCTCGATGGCTTGTGCGGCCACCGCGTGGAATTGTTCAGCGATTCGCGGTAGATAGCCGCTGCCGCCGAGGCTCGGGTCGATGAAAGCCAGCGACAGCATCGAGTAGCGGCTGGTGGCCTCGCCCGCCTGCCAGGGCCCTTCCAACTCAAAGTCCAGCTCGCCTGACCCCAACATGAAGAAGTGCTGCATGCCGTTGATCAGAGCGTAGCCGAGCGATAGTCCCCAGGACTGCCACTCGCCCACTTGGCTGGTGACAGGCACCGGCACCAGCAGCCGCAGGATCTCGACTCGGCCAGACGTGCTGATCGCGACGGATTGCGGGTTGTTGCCCCGCAGCGTACAGCTATCCGAATGTCCGTTGTTGTCGTTGGTGCCCTTGCCGGTCTTGGCGTTGCGACGGCCGCCAGTTGCTTTCTGATTCACGGGCGGCGGCGTGAGAATCCTCCCGCACGAGGGGCACAACAGGTAGCCCCGGGCCGCCGAATGCAGGACCGGCGTCCCCTCCTGCAAGTCCTTTGCTGTCGGCGGCCTGCCCTCGTTGACCCAGCGGACCTCTTCGTTGTGGCTGAGCCTCAAAGCCCAGTTGCTGCCCACAGTCCACCGGTAAATGTCCTTGCCATCCCACTGCGGATGTGTATTGACCAGGTTGCGCTCGGCGTAGCGTTCCTCCTCATCCAGGATGGGACTCTCATCCTGGCGGGCGATAAACCCGGCGAACTCGTACGACGGCAGGGCGGGCCCTGGTGCGTTGGTATGGCAACGGGGGCAGCCTGGCTGGTCGGCATTGTGACGCAAGCCGCAGGTCTGGCAGACGCGATAGGACCACGTTGGACCTTCGCCATGCGGATTCCACGGCGAGGCCGTGTCCAGGCCCATGACCACCCAGCGTTTCGACCGGGCGTACACGTGGGCGTCGGGCTGGAACTGACCGATGCCAAAACGACGGACCACGCTGATCGGGTCCTCCTCGTGGGGATCGCCTCGTAACCGTAATGTCGCCGGTTCAGAGGGGAACTCGTAGCCCGGCAGGATGCCAAACTCGGCGAAGCGGCGGAGCGGGTAGCCTGCCGAGCGATCATCGGCGTCTCGGCCTTCCTGGCGAGAGTCGGTGGGGATGCCCAGCAGGCGGTTGACCAGGTCGCTGGCCCGCATGGCGGCGAACTTGCGTTGGAGTCCCTCGGCGAACTGCTCCACTGGCTCCCGCAGGTCCTTGACTTGCCGGGCGGTGCAATCGACCACATGTTGAATCCGGCCGGGAAGCTCGTGCAGGTACGCCAGCAACTGTGCCTCATCGAGTCCGGCCTTGGCCAGCACGTCCGCTCCCCACGCCTCGCGGGCGACCGTCAGGGCATGGCCGGTCTGGGCCCGAACGGCCTCGATCAGCGAGTTGATGGCCTCCTGATTGACCGTCCCGTTGGTGGTGACGTACTCCTTCATCTTGCCCGCGAGCCCCGGAGTGGCCGCCCCGAAAGCAATCGCCGAGAGGTGCCGAACGAGGACATCCCGATTACCCAAAGACACTGCGGGAGCCGGAACCTCCCCCGCGATCATCTCGCGTGGCTTGTCGTAGAAATACTGATCATGGGGCGTGTTGCGGGCGTAGCTCAGGACCAAACCCACGCGGGAACGCCGACCGGCGCGCCCGCCACGCTGGGCGTAATTGTCCGGCCGGGGCGGGACGTTCCGCAGGACCACGGCGTCCAGGCCGCCCACGTCGATGCCCATCTCCAAGGTCGGCGAGCAGGCCAGCACGTTGACGGGCGACTCGGCCTGCGGCGCCTTGAAGCGGTCCTCCAGCGTGGCCCGGTCGTCCGTCGTGATCTGAGCCGTGTGCTCTCCGGCCACCAGCGGGATCGTGTCCGGCTTCTTGATTCGCTTGACCGACCGGCTGGCATCGACCTCCACGTCCAGCCATCGCACCAGGGTGCCGTGACAGCGGGGGCAAGGCATGCCGGGCTGAGTGCCGGACAAGGTCTTCCCGCAGATTTCACAGTGCATCCGGATCTGCTCAGTCGTCAGTTCCAGCCGGACGATCTCGCTGTTGACGTGGAGCAGGGTGTCCCGATCGCGGTAGCCGAACAGCTCCACCGGTACCAGGAAGCTCCCTTTCTTCAAGAGCGTCAGCAGATCGACAACGATTTCCGCATCGGGTTCGTGGCCGCCGAAGCGGGCCAGAGTCTGTTTCAGGATTCGTTCCAGGCTTGGACCACGGCCGCCCGACTTGGGCTTGCGCCAAGCGTTGTTGCACGTAATGCCACTGGGCGTCACGGCTCCATCGCGGAAGGCCACGGGCTCGGTGCCTCCGGGCGACATGGCATAACCCCGGGGTTGCTTGACATGCCGTTCCCACTCGGCACTGCGAAGGTATTCAGGACAGCGCACGTGGGACGGATGGTAGCGAAGCATTTCCCGAGACAGGCAGCCTCGAATACGGATTTCATCCAGGACCACACGGCACAAATGTTCCAACTCGTTCGTCTTGACGCCCAGTCGTCCGGCCAAGTCCCCGCCTCGGGCACGCACGTAGTCGTCGAGTTGGTGGTAACCGACGTTGATCAGTCCCAGGTTGACCAAGGTGCCCCGGTAGCCCGCGTTGACCGCGATTTCGTCCAGCAGGGGTGCTTCCTCCCAGGCTTGAATCCGCTGTCGTACCTCGTCGGGAATCCAGTCCGTCTCCAACTTGAGCACGTGTGGGTTGTCGCGGTGGCTGACGGCCTTGTCGGCCAGCATTTCCACAGCCCGCCGTAGCGTCAGCACCCGCTCCATTTTGAGGATCTTCAGCAGGCGGCTACGCATCCGGTCGTAGCGGCTGGCGAAGATAATGAACCGGGCCTGGTGGGCCGCATCCTGCCGACTATCGCTGAAGACCAGCAGGCGTTCCTTCCCGTCGTGCCCGGGGCGCCCCTGGTTCGCCTTGGCCAATGTTTCAACTAGCCCTTCGCCCACCACCTTGACGGCTGCCGACGTTCCCAGGCTGACTGGCGTGATGACGTTGCGACTGCCTGCCGTGCCACCGCAGCACAGGCACCGGGTCCGGGCTGGTAGCAGCGTCACCTTGAACGGGTAATCGGCCGGGTTGCTGCTGAATTGCAGGGCCTGGGGATCGAGCGAGCCGTCCAGAATCGGTTTCTTCTTGATCTGTTCCGGCATCTTGGCACGCCGCCGACGTCCGGTCGCTGTTGGTCCGTCTTCCTCCTCATCCTCATCTTCGGTTGCTACGCCCTCGAACCGACTCGGATCGTAGACCATCCACTCGTCTTCGGTGGTCGGCTTGTCGCTGGGGCGCAGGGGGGCCTCCAAATCGCCGACCAGCCGCAGGTAATCGGCCCCGCAGTTGCGGCACAGGTACAGCGGCGCCGTGGGGTGGTGGCAGGCCGTGCATCGCTCCTCCCCCTTGGCGTACAGCTTGCCGCAGGCTGGGTTCAAGCACCGATGGAACTGCCAACCGCCACGGATGAAACGATGTGCCCGCAACCGCAAGGCCCCCGGCGTGCCGTCCGGCAGGGCGGCACCGATCACCAGGGCCGCCTCGACCTCAGCGCGGAGTTTCTCCTCGGCCGTGTCCTTCCGTTCGGCGACCTCCGCCTTCATCTGGGCGACGATCTGGCTGTTGGACATGGGCCTGCTGATCAGCCAGCGGTTCAGGTCCCACAGCAGACGGTAGCGCCGGGCGGCCTGGTCGATGGGCGTGTCTGCCGGTAGACCGGCCAGACGGCAGAGTGATTGCTGCACCGCCTGGACGTTGCCGATCTCCAGCCCATCGACATCCACGCTGCCCGACCGGGCCGGATAGGCGGCTTCCGGAGGGATTTGTACCTCCTGCAACTCCTCGCCCAGCACGCGAATGGTCTCCGGCGTTACGCCGGTCAGCGTTGCGAAGAACTGCTGAACGGCCTCATCACGCTGCCGAATCATCTCCTCCCGCGAGATTCCTTCCTCGGAAACCGTCTTGATCGTGGCTGACGTGCCCACCGGGACGAGGGCTGGGAATCGCTGCGCGAGAGGAGAAGAAGGGGAGCGGGGGAGAAGAGGAGAAGGGGAGATCTCCCCACCGCTGCTCCCTTTCTCCCCCTCTCCCTTTCTCCCTTTCTCCTCTTCTCCCCTGCTCGGCTCCGGCTGTGTATGCCAGTCCTGCCGGGCGCGGGCCAGGTGGACCTTCAGCCGCCGCACCAACAGGGCGATGTTACTGCCCAGCGTGCCCCGGTAGGTGTGGACTTCGTCCAGGACCAGGAATCGGCAGCGGTGGTTGGCAAAGATGTCCTCCCGGTCGGCGGGCCGAACCAGCAGGTACTCCAGCATCATGTAGTTGGTCAGGAGGATGTGCGGCGGGCTCTTGCGAAGCTGCTCGCGTTCCGTCTGCGACGTGCCCCGGTCGTACTTGGCCACGCGGATTGCCCCTGCCCAGCCTGTATCCTCCAGATACTGTTTGATCCGCAGTTCCTGGTCGTTGGCCAGTGCGTTCATCGGGTAGACCAGGATGGCCGTCAGGCCGCTCTTGTTGAACTTAGCGGCGTCCTGCCAGGCGTTTTCGATCACCGGCGTGAGGAACGCCTCGGTCTTACCACTGCCCGTGCCTGTGGTGACGACGACCGGGCGGGGGGAGGAGGAGAAGGGGAGAAGGGGAGACGCGGAGAAGGGGAGACGCGGAGAGATCGCCGCGTCCCCGTGTCCCCGTGTCGCCGCGTCCCTGGTTTCAGAGCAGCCGAGCAATTCACAGATCGCGTCGGATTGGTGAAGGTACGCGTGCTTTGTGCCCGACCGGTCCTCCATCACCTGGGCGAGCTTGGCCTCGATCGGCAGTTCCCGCCACTCCTTGCCATTCTTAAACGGCCGATGGGCTTGGTAGAAGGGTTCCTGCGACAGGAAACCTGCGGCGTCGAGTTCCCGCTCCAGGGCCTCGCGCAGCGTCGGGTCCTTGGCCCGGAACTCCGTGCGCAGGTAGTCGGCGTACTCGTCGATGACGTGATCGAGGGCTTGGATGGGATGGAGCGACATGAGGGACCCTATTTCCATCGTTCTCAGTGTTACCGTTGGGGCGGAGACTCACACGCCATCGCCGCTTCCATCACGCACCAGGGCTGTCCCCTTCCCGTGTTGGATGTCGCGAATCTGCCCGGATGTGTCGAAGGCGACGAGTACCTGGCGATCAAGGGCGGCGACGGTCGCCGTGAGGCCCACTGCGGTGCCCGCCGTGCGGGGAGGATGCCGATGGTCCCGTATCGCCTGGCGTGTGGTCTCACATGGATCGAGGTCCTCGCACGCGTGGCTAAAGGGGAGCGACGCAAGATGCACCTCGGCGACATGCGACAGCATTCGTACCAGTCCCTCCGGTTCGTGCGGCGCGGCTCTGGAGAGATCTTCGGCGCGCGGCAGTCCTTCGCTACGGAAGGGCGCCACGACCCAGCATCTCGTCGGGGAACCACTTCCGAAGTGACGATCCATTCCGCTGCCGGGCGTTTTGCGCATTTGAAGCTGTCGATGATCAACCACTGGTCGGGCGGGACCCGGAGCAACGTCGTCTCACCCGTGCCGGGACCGATCACGAGCATGTACAAGAGGTCTGGCTGAAGTAGGTCCGGCAAGGCCATCACTCAGCCTCCCCCGCAGACTGCCAAGCCGCCTCGACCGCCCTCCGATACCAGCGATCCGGCAGCGGAACCAGCGGAAGCAGCAGCCGATCGTGCCACTCGGTTGCTTGATGGAGTCCGATACGAAGCACGTCGCCCTGGCCCTAGTATGCGAGTTCGACGTAACCATCTTCACACAATTGACTCCATTGGAATTCGTGAGCAGCGGCGTCAATTTGGTTTCGTGTGAATTCGATCTCCACGTACTCCACAGGGGACTTAGTGGTGTCAGGTCGCTTGGCCGCCAACAGATGCACGATACCGCACGATGCATCAACCGCCTCAACTCGCGCGGGCTGCCACGACCGTAACGGCTGGCCCTGCCAATTCAACGGCAAGGTATGCGGATTGGGAGACCACCACTCCGAGGCCGGTACGGTCAGCGGAAACACCGCGGCACCCCGCTCGGCCTCACGCAGGGCCACGAGCAAGTTCCATAACGTCTGGATGCTCGTATCGCTTTCGGCCACCTCCGGTCGAATGGACCGCAGCACTTCTTCCGCAAAGTCAAGCTCTCCCCAATGCAGCAGCCACCGCGCGACCCAACGATGCAAAGACAGAAACAGCCAGCGCGGTGTTCCGTCTTCGTCGGCGCTCATCGCATCGATTGCCTCTCGCCACGCGTTCCGCGCTTCCCGAAACCGGCCGCGAGTGGCCAGGTAGCTGATCCAACGCGACCACCACCACGGATGGGTAGGTTGCAGGCGAATCGCCGCCTGATAATGCGTTTCCACTTCATCCGGTTGCTCTGCCAACCAGTCCAGGTTGAACCCCAGGTAGTGGTGGCTGTACGGGTGGTCGCCATCAAGGCTCAGTGCGAGGCGGAAGACCTCCACCGCGCGGCGGTGATCGTGATGCACATGGGAAAGCGTTCGGCCGATTTCGTGCAGTTGTTCGACGCAGCAAAGCCGACCATCCGAATCAGACGGGACCGCGTCTCCACCCAGAATCTCGTGATGTAGAGATTCCAAGCGGTTGCGAAACGCCGCCCCGTTGCCCAGTGGATACTCGTCCTTCAGGCGAGAATGCACGGTCCTGCGCTCGTGGCGAGGCAGTCGCCATAGCCGGTTTGTTTCCCAACGACGTGGATCTCTGGCCCGATTCATGACCTCGTGTCGGACCAGCGGATGGAGAGCGACTCTGGCTTGGTCCCAATCACAAAGACACTCGTCGATCACGCTACGGTCCAAGGGGGACAAATCTGAAGTCAGCTCGCTGAAGATGGCTGGGCGTACTCCCGTTCGAGGAATTGCCAAGCGGGCGAGCGCCGCACAAAAAGAATGCTGCGCGGCATCCTGCTCCAGCAGATCGAGGAGTTCTTCCAGCAAGACGGGGGCCAAGGTATCGGACGCCGCTTGCACAGCCACGTCACCGATGGGCTTGAAGCGGCACAAGGCCACGCACAGTCTCATCTCCCATTGGGAGCGATATGGTACTGGCTGCGACAGCGACTGCTGCAATGCATCAGCCAACGCCTGCGCTGCGTCCCAATGTTCGTTTTCGGCGAGGAATGCGCGGCCGTCATCCAATCGCGGTGACTTCGTCCTGCCCAGCAGCGGGACATCGTCGGGGACCCATCCGGTGATGACCCGGCGACAAACAGCATCTTTCGCAATCCACTCAGCAAGGGAGCGGGCGCAGAAGTCCGGCGTGTCATCCAGGAGGGATTCCTGCTGATGGTACCATCGAGTGGGCTCATCACAGAGAACCACGATATCCCGGTGGTGCTTGTTCACCACGGCGGTCACCGCATCCATCTTGTCGGTCCAACGCCGCGTGGGATCGCTCAGGATGTCGCTTTCCCCGTTCAGGAGGTTGGCCGCCATCAGCTGACTCGCGGCTTCCAGCAGGGCGATGGGTGCCGCGTCCACCTCTCCCCCGGGGGCGGTGACCGTCAGGGGGATCAGACGTTCGGCTCGAAGCGACTCCGCAATCAATCGCAAGACAGATGTCTTGCCGGAGCCGACCGCTCCCGTGAGGTTCCAGACCGCATGCCGATCAGGCTTGGTATCTCGAACTTGCCGCGCAAGCCAGCCCGCGGTCGAGTGCTGCTTTTCGTCAATTGTTGCCATGCTCGTAACCTACCTGTTTCCTTGCTTCACCGATTATATCAACAAGAAGCTCATGGCGCGGGCTCCCGGCGGCTATCGTGCTTCCGGTCTTGGTAGATCTGCTCCAAAATCTCGTCGTCTGCTTCGGACCAGTGGTCGGCCATCATCCCGGCCGCGGTTTCTGTGCCGCCGGGTTTCCAACCAGGCGGCGGGCCAGGCGGTTGTTTGAAACGCAAGACGACCTCGACCTTTCGCCCGTCGGCGATCCCCGGATCAGCGTCCAATTCGATGGTTCGTCCGTGGACAATTCCCAGCAGCACTTTGTTCATGGTTCGACTCCTTCGGTTGCCAACTCGGTTTTCGGTCATTGTACAGGATCAAAGCCGTGCCTTCATCGCTGCTTCCTCCCGCGTTTCGCCTTCGGCGTCCCCGACAGCCGGAACTCGCCGTCGCTTTCGTCCGTAGTCCGTGGTCCGTCGTCCGTGGCCTCGCCGGGGATCGGCAGGTCGATCACGGGCTGGGGGAGATTCTCGTTCAGGGGGATGTCGTGGTAGGGGTCGTACTTGCGGGTAAAGGCGTCCAGGCCGATCTGCTTCAGTTCGTCGAACTTGGCTAGGCACAGTTCGGGAGCTTTCCGGTAGCTGGCGTGGCTGAAGGTCGAGAGGACGTGGGCGTACTGGTCGCGGCTCAGGCCGTAGGCGTCCGCTACCACCGCGTCGATCGCCGACCGCACATCCCACCGCTCGTCGTCTCCGGCCAGCACCGGCCACGTGAATTGCGGCTTGCCTGGTTCCCGCCAGGCGTCGCCCAGCTGTTCGTGCCAAAGCGGAGCGTACCCGGAGTGGTTGCAGGTAAGACGGAGCGCACTGTGGGCAAGGAACGGTCTTCTGGTTTCGATGGCAGGGAAGGGGCATCCGTCAACAATGAACAGGCTGAGATTGGCAAGGGTCTTCAGCCGCAGACAATAGTCGAAAGCGAAACTCGCAAGCACGGAGAGGAAGCCAAGGGCAACGAAGGTCGCATGGTTTTCGGGGGTACGGTCGCAGCTGGCGCCGTGGCCAAACAAATGGCCCGGTGGCAAAAGGTGCGCTATGCACGTGCGGTAGTTCGTCGCCCCCGTGATATTCCGAAAGGACAAGCGATAGAATGAGGCACTACGTACCCAAGACGGTTTGTCCCCCAGGTTGTCCAGTGGTACAAGATAACGAGGACGCCATTTCCGCGTCAGATCGGAGTAGGTGTCGTAAGTCTTGTCGTCGTGTAGTAAGAGAAGACGCCGCTGTATAAGATCGGCACACACAATTGGGTTTCGCGGGTCGGCATCTTGGGAACAAACTTCGTCGGTTGGAGTGAACCGCCAGGAGTCATTGGTCATGTGGCACTCCGTGCCGAATCGTAGGCCCGCGCGCTCGGACGTGCTTCCAAATCGACCGACAGCCTCGAAGCATCTTCTCGCGACATCGGCGTCCCTCGATGACCTTAGTTCGAGGAATGTGAGATATTCGCCACCGGTGTTCCGTACGAAGTCTAACGTATATCGCAGAGAATCCCTTTGCCTTGCTTCCGTGAACAACCACTCGTCATCGTGCACATAGAAAGCGGCGAGAAAGGTATCTGCGGTCCGCCCTGCTCGGACAACCACAAGCGCGAACTTCGCTCGCGAGTCGATCTCAAAGAGTTTCCGGCGATTCTCGAATGAGTAACAGCAGAAAAGTGCCATCTTCTCCAGGTAAAGTTGGCGAATCCCAGTGGCACCTTCATTGGCGTGAAAACCGGACGGAACCAGTGCCCCCAGAATCCCGTGGCTTGTTAGAAGCTGAGCGTTTCGCTCTGCGAAAACCCGAAACGCATCCAATTGCCTCCCCGCAAGATCGCCATGCACGAAGACTTTCTGATGCTCGTATAACGTGTCGTTGACCCGCTTCTGCTCCTCGAACTCCTCTTTATAGCGGTCGAACAGCGGGCCACATCTAGGGTCAGCCATCAGTCGACCCTCAAGCGCTAGACGTTCTCGCTTTGTGGGCGCATTTAGAATCTCAAAGTCAAACGCCGCGAAGAACTCCTTGGACTTGAATTGGATAGCCTCCCAGGGCGGGTTGCCGAGCACGGCATCGAAGCCGTGCCGCCCGTAAGGCACGCCATTCGGATAGAAGACTTCGGGAAACGTCAGGTCGTAAGGCAACGCGGGCACGCAGCAGCCCGACTTCACGAGGGCGGCCAACGCGGCACCATCGTCGGGAACATCGTCTATGCCCAAGCCGCGAGCGATCATGGCACGCAGGCGGGAGGCGACCGGGGAGGACACGGGGATGGGGAGACGCGGTGACGCGGAGAGGTCAGAATCCCCGCGTCTCCGTGTCTCCGTGTCTCCGCGTCTCTTCTTCTCGCCTCTCACGTACTCGGACGGTGTCTCTGCCGCCAGCCGCGACGTATCCGAGGTCAATCGATTCGGCAACTCATGGGTCGTGGCAATCGTCTGCAACAACTCGGCGTAAGCCACGTCGTCGCACTTCTCCGGCCCCAGCATGACGCCACCGGCCCAGGCGGCGGCGGCAACGCGGAAGGGCAACAGGGCGTCGTCGAGATCGGCCTTTGCCGCCTGCTTTTCAGCCACTTCGGCCAACGTCACACCGACACTGGCTTCCAGACGCTTGACGTGACGCAGAGCGTCGAACAAGGCCGACCGCAGCCGATTCTCTAGGCCGCGAAAGATGACGCCTTCCAGCTTCTCGTCCGGCTTGCTGGGCCAAGTCAGCAGCCGCTCCCAGAACGGGCCGGTCAGCGAATCGCCCACCACCAGCCGGTGGTCCAGGAAGGTGAGCGGCATCCCCTCGGCATGCGATTCCAGCCACAGCGCCAGCTTGGCCAGCTCGACGGCCAGCGGATTCTTATCGACGCCATAGAGGCAATGCACGGCGACCATGCGGCGGCAAAGGGCTTCGGCCTTGCGCTGCGACACGCCCGACTGTTCGCCCTCAACGGACCGGCTGGGCAGGTAGCGGACCAGCTCGTCATCGGGGTCGGGCAGATCGAGCACCCGCTGGCGATACGCTCGGGCCTGGGTCTCTAGCTTCTCACGTTCAGCCTTGTTGCCGGCCTTCTCCGCCTGGAATTCCAGGGCAATCGCCTTCTCGTCGCACAGCCGAGCGGCTTCATAGAGGTGCTGGCCCAGGAACCGGCACGCCTCGACGAGGAAGTGGCCGCTGCCCATGGCCGGATCAAGCACGCGGAGCTTGAGGATCTCGCCGGGCTGGGAATCGTCTTGCGGCGACCGCTCGGCGACCTGTGGCCCGAGGGTTTCCTGGACCAGGAACCGCACGAAACTATGAGGCGTGTAATAGGAACCGCTCGCCTTGCGGCCCAGACCTACGCGGAGGTAGAAGCGATCGGCGGGAATCTCTTCGATCCATTGGACCGTGGTTCCTTTGGAAGGCCGGTCCGAGGTATCCTCGTCCGCGACTTCATCCTCGTCTTCCGGCCCATCTACCGGAGAAGAGGAGAAGGGGAGAGGAGGAGAAGAGGAGAGGAATTCGTGGTCCTCGTCTCCCCCGTTCCCCTTCTCCCTTTCTCCTCTTCTCCTTATCTCCTCTTCTCTTTTGGGTCTATACTTCTCGCCCTGGGCAACGGGCAAAACCACCTCCAGCTTCTGCCGTCGCAGCCGGCACATCGGCTGGTTGCTGATGCCGGGTGCCAGTTCCAGCAGTGCCTCGTAGACGCGGCCGAGGTCTTCCACGTCGAGCGGTCCGTAGTGGACTCGCTCCCGGGAAGAACCTTTCTTCTTGGGCGTCGTCCACAGGAGTTGGTCGAGCAGATGGGCCACCGCCCGCTCGCCCCAGCAGAGTCGGGAAAGCACCGGTGTTGCCATCGTCCCGAACAGGGTTCCGCCCAACGGCTTGACGTTCAGCTCGGTGCAGACCAGCCCCTCGTCGAACATCTTGAACAGCCTGCGCATGCCCCCTTCGAGCAGCCCACCCGTCTCGGCCCCCTCGTGGAGAATTGCCTGGGCGAAAGGGGCAAGCGACATGCTTGGGCTGAAAGTGTTCCGCCACAGGCTGGTGGAGGCGAAGGTGAACGAACGGGCCGGGTCGTCGCTCGATTCGAGCTTGAGCACAAACAAGAGCCGGTAGACCAGGACTAGACCCTCGTGCCAGAGCACGCGGGCAAGAGCATCGCGGTCGGTCTGCTCGACCAGCCAATGGCGATTGGCCGGGTGGTCGAGCACCTCTTGGATGAATCGACCGATTGCCTGGCGGGCCTGGTCCCGCAGGTCCTTGGTCACCCGGGCCTGCTGCAACCGGGCCTTATCGACCAGGTCCGGCACCGCCTTGACGCCAGCCGGCGAGGCCAGCGCCAGAAGCAACCGGAAGGAGTCGGGCACGTCCCGGCTCCGCTTCCAGCCTGGGTCCAGGGACATGAGGATCTGGGAATCAGGTCGGGCTGGATCGGAAATCAGCAGACGCAGTTCGACACCATTGGTCAGCAGTCCCACTCGTTCGCCGCTGACCAGCAGCACTCGCTGAGCGATCCGCAGGTGGCTGAAACGATACGCCTGACCGCGTTTGGCCGGGGCGTCGAGATCCTCGTCCAAGGCGGTTACCCAGACGCGAAGTCTGGATTCCCCGTCCTTCGATGTCAGCAGATACCCGCCCGACTCATGTCCCTCCCGTGTCTCGACCTGCTGGGCCTGCTGGATTTCTTCCGCATAGCCAAGCGGGGCGAGAATCGGCTCGATCACCTGATTCCTGACACGGAGCGGCCCGCCGCGCACAGCCAGTTGGGCCAGGTGCCGGCGGTAGACGTCCCAAGTCTTCTTGAGTTCCTTCGCCTCGATGCCGGTGGTCTTGGACAGCAGCTTGAGCTTCGTGAGTTCGTTCTCCAGCTCGAACTTCACGAAGGGCCCGGGTAAGGCAGGGCCGTGAAATTGGATATCGCTTAAGTCTAAGGGCATGTCGTGTCCTTCGTAGGCAGGGGAGCGGGGGAGAAGAGGAGCGGGGGAGAAGAGGAGACAAAAGTCCACGCCCACGTTCTCCCCTTCTCCTCGTCTCCCTTTCTCCTCTTCCCCTCTTCTTCCACTCTGCGTCAACGGCGCGTGAGCAGCCACGGTTCTGGGTGCGAGATCATCTCCACCAACATCCGGATGACTTCCTCGTACGCTCTGTAAAGTTCGACGGCTTCGTCTCGTTTCAGATACTCGCACTCGACGGCGAATTGCAACCAGACTTGTGTTTCGGCTGCCTCGCTCTCGGAGTCTGACAGCTTGCTGATAAAGGCTGCCTCGTACCGCCGTTTCCGCCAAGCCTCGGCGAGGTTGGCGCAGACGGATCGCGAGGAACGGCGAATCTGGTCGGTCAGCGAGTACGTTTCTTCTTTCGGGAATTCCTTTGACAGCCTAAAGATCGTCATAGCCACATCGAACGCCTTGCTGTAAACCTGCAACTCCGTATGCCGCGTGATTTTCTTAGCCATCTCGTGCTCTCCCTGTCTCCTCTTCTCCCAGTCTCCTCTTCTATCCCTCCGGCATGAGCATCAGCACGCCCAAGGGGATCACCTCCGGCTCCGCGACCGCTAGAAGGTTTTCCAGGGTGGCCATGCGTTGGCGGTAGATCCGCAACACGCCGTCGGCTTCGCTACGCTTGGCCGGCGTCTGGTTCCTATCGGAACCAAACGCCGCAAGCCGCTGCTTAGGATCATCCATACTCTGCCAAGCTCCCTCCGCTCCTTTTCTCCCCCTCTCCTCTTCTCCCCTGCTCCCCTGCTCCTCTGCTCCCCCTCGCTGCTCATCAAACAGACCTCGCTGGACCGCCGTTGCCACGCCGGTCCCAGTAATCTCCTGGGCCCGATTGCGAAGCCATTCCTGCTGGCTCTGCCGCTCCTGCTGGAGGGTCTTGGTTCTCGCCTCGACGAACGCCTTAGCGACTGGCTGAAAGCAGGCCAGCGCCGCCTCGGCCGACCGATCACCGGCTGGCTTCGCCCAGGACTCGAAGTGCTTCTTCCAAAGGTCCGTGGTACGAATAGCCGTTGCCGGATCGACCAGGTGGCTCCATTGGTCGGCGGTCAGGTAGACCTGCGGGGGCCCCGAAGCTGCGATCTTCACAGCCAAGACACGCTCCAGCTCTCTGCCAGACCGACTGGAGACGCGGCCCAGGTAGGTATAGAGGAGACAGGGCGAGGGAACGTCGGCCTTGGCGGCGCTGGCGCGGGGGTCCTGATGGGACGTGGCCATGCCGCCGAAGGACAAGTTGCGGACGCGGTCGAGGGCCCGTCGCACGAGCGGATGGGCCCGGCCCAGGAAGCCGACCGGGTTCTCCTGCTCGTCGGCCATCACTTCCAGCCGCGTGGTCAGCCTGACCAACCGTTTTTCGGGATCGTAGCCGGGAAGGTCCTCCAGCCCATAGCACCAAGCCGGCGGAAGGCGAAGCTGGAAATAGGGATCTTCCAGCTGGCCATCGACTTGGCCACCGTCCAACCGCACGGCATCACAAACAAACGCCGCCAGATCGACCGTGCCCACTCGGTCGCCCAGTTCCCGGGCCTGCACCGCCTCCTGGAGCTGGGCCTCGTCGGCGTTCAGTCCGGCCTCGCCCAGCCAGGAGTTGGTCTTGGCTGCTTGCTCGAAGCCTTTGAGGCTGCGGTCGATCTCCTCCAAGAGTTCCTGGGTCGCTTGGTCAGCCCCCTCCGCTTCGTCGCCTTCGCGGAAGTCGAACAGCGTGGGTTGGTCCTGGAACAGGCGTGTGTCCTCGTCCAACAGGCCGGCCAGTAGTCTGGCTTGGGCGGCGTCGCTGGAAGCGGTGATGCCCAGGGTGTTGGGAACGAACGTCAGCCGGGCCCGCTGCCGCTCGTACTTGGCAATCAGCCGCAGGAGAATGCGGTCCTCGAAGGTGCCGCGGAGAAACAGGTAGCGGACGATCGGCTCGTGCTGCTGGCCGTAACGGTCGATGCGGCCGTTGCGCTGTTCGAGCCGGTTTGGGTTGAACGGCAACTCCATGTGGATCAGGTGATGGCAGCGCTGATGCAGGTTGAGACCCTCGGCGGCCGCGTCGGTGCTCACCAGCACGAGACCCTCCTGGGTGCGGAACCGTTCGGTGATCGCCAGCCGGGTCTTCTCGGTGTCGGCGCCACACATCGTCAGGACCGTGCCGATACCGCTCGACTTCTTGAGGACTTGGACCGCAGCGTTCTGGCTATCGACGTACTCGGTGTAGATCAGCACGTTGGTCCGGGGCTCTCCCTGGCGGATCGCTTGGACCTCGGCTAAGAGCTGTTCGAGCTTCGGGTCCTGCGTCTCGGCCTCCTGGGCCAAGTCGATCAGCCCCTCCAGGTGCTCGACAATGTTGGAGACCTTCTCCGCCTGGTACGTGCCACGGCGGATCTCTCGCTGAATGTCGGCCAACTGGTGAACCAGGTCGTCGGCTTCCAGTTGCGTCCGCTCCTCTTCCTCCTCGGTGCTCATGGTGCCGAACCGTTCTTGCTTCTTGAGGTACTCGCGGAGCGTGCGCCGTCGCTGCCGCCGGGCTTCCTGGCTCTCGACCTTCTCGACCAGCTCGCCCTCCAGCCGATCGGAGACGACGCTGAGCGTGGCCTTGCAGGCGGCCACGGTGGAGACGCTCCGCTTCAACAGGGCGATGAAGGCCAAGACATCGCTGTAGGTCTTGTTGTGGAACGCCCGGCGCAGCTCGGGGGCCAAGAGATCCAGTAGCCCCCGTTGCAGCTTGATGTATGCAGTGTGCCGCTTCGGGTCGGGTTTCACGGGAATCGGGGTGACGACCCGTTGCTTGAAGAGCAGCTGGCCTGTCTTCGGGTCGCGAATGTGGTTCTTGAGCCGACGGACGACGTAGGGCCGATACTGTTCGCCCCGCAGGACGCCGCGGCCATCGACGAGCGACGGGTCGAGCAGTTCACAGAGCGAAGCGAACGACCGGTCGTTGCCGTCATGCGGCGTGGCCGTCAAGAGCAGCAGGGCGTCGCACCGCCGGGCCAGGACTTCGGCCAGCCGCCTGCGCTGCGAGTCTTCCCGGTCGATCGTGCCGCCCACATCCATCGCGTGGTGGGCCTCGTCGATCACGACGATGTCGTAGCTGGCCCGTTCCAACTGGTCCAGCACCCGCTCCTGCTTCAGGAAATCGACCGAAACCAGGCCCAGCGGAATGTGATCAAAGGGGTTGGAACCCAACTCGGTGGCGCGGCGGACGTCGTCGAGCTTCTTACGGTCGATCACCTCCAGTCGCAGCCCGAACCGCTCCGACATCTCCATCTTCCATTGCTCCAGCAGCGGGCCGGCCGGTGACACGATGAGGATGCGATGGGCCAGCCGGCGGGCAACCTGCTCGGTGAGCACCAAGCCGGCCTGGATGGTCTTGCCCAAGCCCACCCCGTCGCACAGCAGGAGACGCACGCGGATCATGCGGATCGCCCGCAGCACGGGCACCAACTGGTAGGGCTCGATCCGCAGCCGACCGGGCTGGACGGCCAGGAGGGCGTTCGGACCCAGGGCCTGCTCCAGCAGGAACGCTTGGTGATAGACCAGCCAGTTGGCCAACGGGCCTGCCCGATCCGGGCGCAGGGCATGGATCACCGGCTCCAGGTCGTCCTCGAATGGGTACAGAACGTCCAATTCCCGGCCCAGGACCGCGTTTTCCAGCCCGCGCAGCCGGAAGAGCGTCTGCGGCCCGAGGCTCTGGCTGGAGACCACCTCCCATCGCAGCCCACGGGCGTGGACTTCGGTCCCCGGCAGCAGTTCCATCGTGCTGGTCGTCATGGTGTCGTCAGCTTCGTCATCGTGATGGCTCCCGAACGAATCGTCCCCTGTCAGCGTGGTACTAACCTTACCAGACTGCCCATCGGCAGAGAACTACCCTTGCGCCCAAGAGGTGACTCCCTTCGTGTGACGGCCCCGACCCGAACGACGCAGAGTCTCGGTCACGCCAGGAGCGGGCGCACTGGCAGCATCGCTGATCGGCCCCGAGTCTCTTCGACGGTTCCACAGATTGTTGACCGTCGAGCTGCCTACTGGTCCTTGCCGATCAGCTGCACCTGGGTAGCGTTGAACTTTGCCCAGCTCGCATACCAGGGCAATGGCGTGTAGCGGCGCCCGAAGATGTGACGCTGCGGGGCCAGTCCCCAGAGGCCACGTTGGATCTGCTCCTGGACTGCCCAGAATCGCTCCACAGCCGCAAGTCGCTCCGGCGTCCACTGGTTTCCAAAACCAATCTCCCGGTGGATGGCGAACAACTGCTGCTTCAACTCCCATTGCCGCACGCGCCAGCCTCGATTGGGAGTCGTCTTGAGGAGCGTCTCCAACGTCGCCGCCGACTTCTGAATATCCACGTCGAAGGGCTTTCCCCACGCCTTCAGCCACGCCGCCCAGAGTCGAGCCGTATCCGCGTTGACCCCGAAGTACCGCCGCGCGTAGGCGTCCAGGACTTCGTCCGCCGTCCGGTACTGGCCTGAAGCCAGCCCCGCCAGGATGGCTTTGTTCACGTCCTCGAACACGCCTTCCGAGTAGGCTGTGAGCCCCGTGACGCCCTGGGCCTTCAGGTCGGCTACGGTCTTCTGGAGTCGCTCGGCAGCGACGATCGGTCCGAGATGTCCGTACATGTCGCGTGGGCTGGCCTGCTCGGCGTAGCTGATGTGGACGAACGCTCCGCGCTGGCAGCCCTTGGGCAGAGGCGATTCCGCAATTCTCGTGGCCCCGTAGGGGAGATGGAGGTACATGTGCCCGATCCAGCCCGGCGCATTCTGATCGACCCATTCGGCGAACTGTCGGTGTTCTTCGTCCGACCACCACCAGCCGATCATGTCCATCTTGATCTGCGGGTGGTGCTTGCGGGCGACCGTGTAGATTTCGTGCGACAGCTTGGCGAAGGTGAGAATCCAAGGGTTGCACTTCTCGCAGCGGCAGCCGCCGAAATCATAGGGGCCTGCGCTGAGATGGGTGAGGCGAACACCCGCGCGGGCCAAGTCGGCGAACAGGTTCTCGTAGTCCTTGAGGATAATCTGGCGGGCCTTCGGGTTCGACGGGCAGATCAACTGCCCGAAGACACGGGCTTCCTTCGTGGCCAGAAGCTCCGGCAGGCATTGATCGACATAGACGTGATTGGGGGTGATGGCTAGGTCGCGGAGCAGACCCAGGGCCTGCGCCGAGCCAAAGTTCGTCTTCTTGGCGTCCCAGAGGGCATCGCCCAGCCCGTAGGTGTGGCCGGAAGGGAACGGATCCTTGCAGTCATCCATGTCGAACCAGTCGGCGTAGCGTTGGAAGCCCCAGAACTTGGCCTCAGCAAGGACCTCCCGCATCTCGTTGGGGCCGAGCACCTCGTAGCTGTTGCCGAAGTGTCCGGGGGCGTACAGTTCGCACACGTTGAATTCGGGCTTGAGCTGGCTTGTAACGCCGGAGACGCTGCCAGGGGACGAGGGTTGGTCTTCTGCCGCCTCGCAGGGCACTGATGGAAGACCGCAAGCGAGCAGCAGGATCGCACCAGCAAGGGATTTCATCCGGTTCCGCATTCTTTCGTCTCCAATCAACGGCTGTTTGAAGCGGGTTGGCTACTTTTTCAGGGGTTCGTACTTCAGGGACGCGTTCATCAGTGTAATGACGTCGTCGGGATGGCTCGACCGGCCGATCTGTTTGCCCTGATCGCCACGCGGCCGGAGGATGGTGACCTTCTCCAGCGGCGACGTCAGACGGACGATTCCGAAGCCCGCCTGGGCCTGGGCTCGCCGCATGGCCCGCTCTGCGCCCGCCCGGATCATGTCCCGCGCCCGCTCGGGCTGAAAGTGAATGGCGCCGAGGTTGCGTTTGGCATACGCTTCCGCATCACACTCGTCGCCCTGCCCGGGCGTGGTGCCACGTTTCACGGCGACCGTTTCCATCCCTGGCACCAATGCCTGAGCCTCCTTGGTGAAGGCCAAGTCACCGGCGCCAAAGATGGTCCGCACGCCCAACTGGCTGGCGCAGAGCACCATCTCGCCGAACTCTCCCACGGGTTTCCCATTGATGGTCGTCTCGAACACGGCAAAGCTGCCCGTGTGCGCCAAGTGGGCCAGCTCCGTGCGCGCCATGGCGTGTTGACCGACCCAGGCGGCGAAGTCCAGGCCCTTGTCGAGGCTGAACGGATACGGCGGGGAGGCCCAGTTGCGGGCCAGTTGAGCCCGCGAGTCAAGCAGCTTGGGATTGATCGCCCCGGAGCCGTGACCATCCACGACCAGGAATTCCGTGGCGCCGCCTCGCGCGAAGCCTTCGATGGCCGCGTTGACCTCCAGCGTCAGGAACTCCTTGGCCAATTCGTAGTAGCGGGACTCCGGTTTGCACCAGTTCTCGGAGTCCAGCACTCCGGCCACGCCCTCCAGGTCGGTCATGATGTAGACGGACTTCCCGGTCTTCTCCTGGGCATCCTTCCCGATGGGTTTCACCGACGTGTCAATCTGCTGAGCAGGAAGAATGTTCGCCGCGACACAAAAGGCAATCCCGATTCCGGCACCGATCCTGAGAAATTCGCGTCGATTGCGTGGGTGAGACATGCGAGGCACTCCGTGGTCTGAGGAGGGGGAGGTCGTTGCCAGGCTATTCTACTCGTTGCGTTTAGGCGATTGCCAGATCCTGGAGACAAGCCGCGACGTCGTCGTTCGATCGGCTAAATCGAGACCCCAAACGCGGAATCAACCCATGGTCGGGCTGCATTCATTCGTGTCTCCATAATTCACTGCAAGTTGGCTCACAACAGCGAGCAGAGGTTAATCACGCGGCGCCGTGGCCCCTCCGGAATTCGCCAAGCTGCCGAAATCCGGTTCAACGTCCCTGTAGCCAGGATACCCGTCATTGGCCCTGCTCCGAGAAATCCAGAGCCTTGGTCACGGGACCGACGCTCACCGAGAACTTGTCGTTCCCGAAGTCCCCGTTGAGATAGGGGCTTTGGTAGGTCTTCGCCGGGCGCAGGTCCACGGGTTTGCCGTTGATGAGGGGCAATGAGAAGCGGTCGAGAGCTTTTGCATCGTAGAGCGTGACTTCGAGGTGGTTGGCGGCTCGGCCGAATTGGTAATCCACCTTGTCAGGGGTGACGTTCAGGCGGCAAGCGAGCACGTCGGCTTTGAATTTTTCGAATGATCTGTGGCTCGCGATGTCGCCGGCGTGGAGGAGGATGCGCGATTTGTCGGTGGCCTTGTCGAAGTTCGCCGGCGTTGCCGTCGCCCGCTTCTCGTCCCAGACGTATCCGCCATTGAGGAACTTCACCCCGACGAAGGCCTTGCCGTTGCTGGCGAAGATCCAGCCGCTTTCCTCGACCTTCTTCAGCGCCTTGCCCTCGAAGCCAATGCCGATCGCGTCCGTGTGGTAGGATCCGATAGTGCTGCGGCCCAGGGGCGCGATGCGCTGGAGGATGATGACGTTTTCGAGCTGGATGCTCCAGAAGGAGTGTTGAGGACGGCCGCCGCTCCCATGCTCGATCACCGGATACACGGCGCAAATCTCGCTGCTCGCCGGGTCATCGAAGAGCATCCCGCACGCACGATTCTGCCTGGAGATCCCGGCGTACTTCAGGGTCGGTGCGACGGTTTTTGGATCGGGCATGGTGAGGGCTGGATTCTGAAGGGTGCTGCCGAGGAGGTAGTGAGGAGTGCGATAGGCGTAGTTGACCAAGGCCGAGTCGGCGGCGAGTCCTTGGCCCACCTCGTCTTCAGATTTGGCCGTTTCGAGTTCCCCGAGGACGCGATTGCGGATGACGAAGGGCTCCGACGCCGGGAAGGCCCGCATGCGCAGCAGGATCGCTTCGGGAGGCAGTTGGTAGCGACTGGTTTCGATGACGCGGGAATGACTGGAGCCTGCAGGCTGGCCTTCCGACGCGAAGAGCAGGTTCTTGTAGGACTCGAAGCCGTTGACGCCGGGGTAGGCCCGGCTTCTTCCCCCGCCGCGGCGACCGCGCACGGAAATCTGCTCCTCTTCGATGAAGGCGAGGTCGAGCAGCAGGCCGAATCGCTTGCGGATGACGGGATCGGGGGCGAGTTCGTGCAGGTTGAACAGCGCCGGCCAGGAGTATTTTTGATAGCCGTTCGAACCAACCTCAACCCAGAGTCCCGCACCTGCCCGGCGGCGCGGCCATTCGCGGAGAAATGCCGTGTGGGCATCGGCATGTTCCGCAACGGTGTGCCCGTCCGCGAGCCTCCGGTCGCGGTAAGCCGGATCATCTTTCAGCAGGGAGGTGACCAGATAGTAGCCCGGCCGCCGGTTCAGGTCGTGGTTCTCCGTGCCGAGCAGCAGGAACAGGTTATCCAGACTGGCGTCGGCAATCCGGCTTTCCCCGCTGACCCAGAGACAGAGCGATTCCTTCATCGCGGCTTCCGTTTCCGGCTTCAGACGGCCGGGAAAATGAGGACTCTTCGAGTGGAAGAGGCAGAAGGTCCGCACGTAGTCGGTGACGGAAAAGAAGGTCCAGGGCGCGTTTCCAGGCTGCTCCTGGGTGGCGATGGGTTGGTTCCCCTGTTTGCGGGTCAAGTCAATGTAGTCGTTTGCCTGCTTGAGCAGGCGGGCATTGGCCACATCCACCTTCTCATTCAGATAGAGGGCCGCGAGGGTCCAGAGGTTGTCGCCCCAGATACCCGGGGGCCAGGCCGAGTCCTTGGCGATGGTTTTGCGCAGGGTCTCGTCACGCA
This sequence comes from Planctomycetota bacterium, assembly GCA_026692885.1. The sequence goes on from JAPLNJ010001116.1 coordinate 25,162, forward strand.
GCTTGAGCGAGGCCTTGTGGGTTTCCGCCACGAGCTGATCAAGGTCCGCATCGCGGTCCTTCGTCGGACTGTCGGCGGCATGGGTCAAGCCAGTGGCGGCAAGGATGGAGAACGCGACTAGGCTCGCGGTTAGTCGATGACTGTGGCGCAAGGGGCGCAGGGCGTTGAGGAGCATGGGCATGGGCTTCATTCTTCTTTTTGGATTTGTCTGGGTGAACCGGCCTTTCCGTTCACTTCGGCGTGCATCTTCGCCAACACGGCGGAGTCGAGAAACGAATCCCGGGTCTCCACTTGCCAGTCGTGCAGCAGGCCCTGCATCCGCTTCAGGGTTGCAGCGTGCCCGGGGGCGGCGGAAAGGTTGTGGAATTCCCACGGGTCCGCCTCCAGATCGTAGAGTTCCCACTCCGGTGGGTCCGCCATCAGCTCCATCGCTTTTCGAACCGGCGTGTCCTGATAGGCCGCCGTTGTGACGACCTCGCCGGCGGGATCGCCATCCACGCCGATATTGATTTTGAGTTTCCCGGCGAGCAGGTTGTGAATGATCTGGTAACGCGAATCGCGGAGTGCCCGGCGGGGGAAGAACGGGCGCTCACCATGCTGATGGAACTCGCCCGCGAGCGTGGTGCGCCAACCGGTGTTGTTGCCGGCCCCGACGTTGCGCAGCG
>JAPLNJ010001117.1 GCA_026692885.1 Planctomycetota bacterium
ACCGCCAGCGGGCGAAGGTGCTGGGCGTGTTCCACGGCGAGGTGACGCTTCCACGGCTGCAAATGATGATGGAGTGGGACGAAGCGGATGTGGCCGGCCTGGGGAGCGAACTGGTGCGGACCGGCCTGGCGACGCCCGCGCCGTACAACCACCTGGGGCTGAATCCGGCGCTGTGTCCCTACCAGCGCGCCGGCCTGGCGGCGGACGAGCGGGACGCGCTGACGGCTCGCTGGACCGCAACGATGCGCCAGTTCGTGGACTTTCTCGTGCAGCAACGCGACCGCGACGCGCAGCTCGCGGCCACGCTCACCTTGCTCGAGCTGCCCAACGCCATGGCCCTGTTGGACGGGGTGCGAGCGGCCGGCGACCCCGTGGAGACGATCGCTCTGACGACCTATCTTTTTCTGCTGGTGCAGTCGCTCAGCAAACCGCGGGTGCTGGCCAAGATCGCCGCGGTGCGGGACGCCGCCGAGCAATCGCTGGGCTCGGCCGCGTGGAGTCACACCCAGTTCGAGGCGCGCCACACGCGGATCGAGCAGCAGTCGGACGGCGGCCAGTTCCCGGCCGCGCTGGCGGCCGCCCGCGAGCTGCACCGTCGCGCCGTGGCGGCCGGCGAAGCGGCCTACGCCGATGCCGACTACGACCTGGCGATGGCGTGTATCCTGCTCGGCCGCGTCCTGAACCGCGGCGGCCGCGCCGGCGAGGCGCTGCCGCTGCCGCAGGAAGCGCAAGGCCGCTTCGAGTCCATCGCCGCGTCGCGAGACAGCCGAGCGGCCCAGCGGATGGCCCGCGTTTCGCTGACCGAGCAAGGTGATTGCCTGAGGGCGATGGGAAAACTAGATGCTGCCGCGGCCGCGTACGAGCAGGCCATCGAGCGTGCTAAGGCACTGGAAGACGCTCGGAGCGTCGCCGTCAACAAGTTCCAACTCGGCAGTGTGCGTTATCTGCAGCGGCGGTATGTCGATGCCCTGCGAGCGTACGAAGAGGCCCGCCAGACGATGGCCGCTTTGGACGAGCCGCTGTCGGTGGCGACCGCTTGGCACCAGATCGGCATGGTGCATCAGGACGATGGCCGCCCCGAGGCCGCCGAGCAGGCTTATCGGCAAGCCCTGGCCATCCGCACCCAGGAAGGCGATGTGAAAGGCCAGGCCGATTCGCTCACGCAGCTCGGCAACCTTTACGCGGACGTACTTCACCGACTCGAAGACGCCGCGTCCTTCGATCGCCAGGCCGCGGACAAGTACGTCGCGATCGGCGATTTGGCGTTCGAAGGCCGGTCCCGCAACAACTTGGCCGACACGCTCCGCCAACTGGGCCGCTTCGACGAAGCGCGCACGGAATCCCAGCCAGCCCGACGACGTTGCCGTTGCTTCGGGCGAACGTGCGGTGGAAGTAGAGCATCCGATCTGGTGCAAGTAGACCAGTCCCTCTTTCTCACCGAGCTCTGCCGGCCGGACCCACTCGCCGAGAGTCTTGTTACGGAGGAAACGGAGCGGCCCGGCGAGCGAAAGCGGTTGGGCCGAGCGGATCAGCACGACGTTACTTTGGGCCAACACGCGGATTTCGGCCGTGTCGCGATCGGTAACCACGGTGGCCACGGCGCGGTCGAGATCGCAGGTCCCCCTGGCGACGGCGGCAACGGTTCCATAACCGCGAACTTCCAACAAGGCCCGCAGGCGAGGGGCGGTGGGCGGCCCAACGCACGTCACGCGTGTCGTGCATCGGCCTTGTTTCAACCCAAGTGTTCCACTACTCGGCCCGTGTCAGCCGGATCGCTTCCAGACTAGCCTTTTCTTGCTTGTCGTCCACCAGCCGCACCGCCACCGTGTGCTTGCCGGCGGTCTTGAACGTGAGCAATCCGAAAGGATACGAGTGATAGACCGGCGAACCGTTTTGGCGATTCTGTAACGTCACGCCCTCATCGGTTTCGATGGCCCAAGGCGTCGGGCCGTCGCTGCGATAGGTGAGATCAATGTAATAATCGCCGGCCTCGGCGACGTCGATCGTCCAGGCGACACGGCCTTCGGCGGTCCACTTGCCGGCCTGCGTGGCAAACTTCCATTCGCCGAACTTCTCCATCCAGGCAAGTCGCTTCTTCTCTACGCCCGTGGTCTCGGCGAACTCCACTGGCAAGACGGAGGGCACATTCGGACAGAGTTCCATGATTTGCTCCGCCTTGGCGCCCGACTTCAGTTTCACCGCGACCACCGACGCCGGACGATCCGGCGCGGCGGCGGGAAGCTGGAATACCGTCCACGTTCCCTGCTTGGTCCAGGTGACGGGAAGAAGCTTGCCATCGGACACCACGCCCGCAGCTTCGATCTCGGTCTGCAATCCCGGCAGCCACAGCTGGCCGTCGCCCGGCCAATCGAACACCACCAGGCTCAGCGTGTTGCCCTGTGTGGTCACGTCGCCCCACGGCAGGGCATGGCCCCACGGTGAAGGGCCGGCGCCATAGACGATTTGCGGATAGCGATTGATCCACTGACCGGCCGTGCGGAGATATTTGGCCGCCTGCTGGGGAATGCGACCCTTGCCGTCGGGACCGACGTTCAGCAGATACGTGCCGCCGCGGCCGACGGTCGAGACCAAGCGGTGCAGGATCTCCTTCGAGTCTTTCCAATTCTGGTCATACCACGCGTAGGACCAGGAATCGTTGGTCGTGTCGCAGGTTTCCCAGAGGCCTTCGATATTCCGCGGCGGGACTTCCATGTCGCCCTTGCTCTCGTAGTCGCCCAGGCCGTGGCCGATCCGGCTGCATAGCAGGGCCTTGGGCTGGGTCTTGCGGACGTAGTCGGCCAATTCGACGACCAGCTCCTTGGGCATGTTGCCGGGCGTGTCGAACCAGATGAAATTCAGCGGGCCGTACTGCGTGCAGATCTCCTTCACCTGCGGGAAGCATTTCTCCCTGAAGTACTGTTCGAAGGTGGCCTGCGAGCCGTCGGGGTTCGTGGCAGGTCCGCCCGAGCCGCCGGGGGCGGTCCAGTCCTGGTTATGGGAGTAGTAGAAGCCGAAGCCGAGACCCGCTTCGCGGCAGGCCTGCGACAGTTCCTTCATCGGATCGCGTTTGAAAGGAGTGGCATCCACGATGTTGAACGGATGCTGCGACTTGAACATCGCGAAGCCTTCGTGGTGCTTGCTCGTGATGATGATCCATTTCATCCCGGCGTCCTTGGCGGTCTGGACGATGGCTTTCGCGTCGAACTCGGAAGGATTGAACTCGTTGGCAACGGCCATGTAGTCGGCTTCGGAGATCTTCATCTGCCGCTTGATCCACTCGCCGATGCCGTAGAAGGTCTCGCCCTTCCACTTGCCGCCGAGGTGGGAATACAGGCCCCAGTGCATGAACATGCCGTAATTGCCGTCCCGAAAAAGGCCGCTCCGATCGGAGGTGTCGAGGCGTTTGACGGTGGCTTCGCCCCACATCTTGTCCATGGACTCCTCGGCCCCAGCACCGATCGCCGGCCGCAGGAGAAGTCCGCCTAGCACGATACACAGCATTGGATTGAATGACCTGACTCGCATGCTAAGACCTCGCTTTCTTGTTTCGGCGATCTCCATGAAACCGTGCCCTGTCGCACCTGCGAATTCTAGCACGGATGTCTCACGAGCACATCGTAACGGGAATCGCGTTTCGACGTTGCGCACTCAGCGGTGCTGGCGGAGAAGCTCCCGGCGCGAGCCGGGAGAGACTTCCCGCCCGCCGCCTAGCAAAGAGGGGCCGCGCCTCAGAGAAGCCTCCGGCGTGAGCCGGCGGGAGATGTCCTGCCCCCAGACCTTACAGCGGCCCGCAGGCGGGCGTCGGGCGGGAAACTCCGGCCAGCTTATGCTGGCGGCTTCACGGCAAGCGAGGTTCGTCCGGAGTTAGGTTCTACTGCGGGAAACTCCGGCCAACTGACGTTGGCGGCTTCCACTCTCGTCGCGAAATGCCCAACGTCAAATGATCTGTCAACCCAGGGTGCGCTGCGCGACCCTGGGCTTTGGTCTGCCACCGCTTCGCGGTAGTCGTTCGACTCGGTGTGGGCACCGAATGGCTGCTCGACGGGCGGGCCTTTGGAGTGCGGTGGCTCGACACCGCTTTTTTTCTTTTCGCAGCGCAGCCAACTCGCTCGTTTCACCCTCGTTCGGCAGCATGAACCGGCCAGGACGGCTCTCCCCAAACTGGGAAGTCGCCAGTCCCGACCTGTAAATCATCGCCTGGGCAGGACGCCTCCGGGCAAGAAAAGTAGTAGGCACACTCCGTGTGCCGCAACGAACGGCGGACGGCACACGGAGTGTGCCTGCTACTTTGGAGGCCTCATGTCTGGAGGTATCAGCTCGTAGGGTGGGCCAAAGCGGGCCAGCGGCAACCAACAGTCCCAACCAACAGCACCGCCAAGCCGGCGAGCCCGAAATCGGGTGCGGACCAGCGCCGGCCCACCAGGATCGACTCGCCATCTCGTGCGATGCGCAGCGTTCGTAATGGTCAGCGGATCCCGGTGGGCCGGCGCTCGGTTTCTTGGCCTGGGACGGTTCCACGGCAAATCTCCGTTCTTGCCATTTGGAGTGCGTTCTCGCCTGACCCGCTCTGGCCCACCCTACACTATGGCGTCGAGAGCCGGGGGCAGACATCGTGAGTGGGTTGACTCGTCACAGTCGAACCACACGGCTCTGGAGAGCCATGCTACGCCCTGCCCGCGCGTTGTGCCGCTGCCGGGAGAATCGCTCGTGAGTCTGGTACGTCGCACCCCGGCGGCCATGGGATACGCAGGGCCGCACCGGCGGTCGAATGTTGCACGCGCTTGCGAATCGGCTATATTGATCCCGTGTTTTGGGGTTGGCCATTTCGCCGGATTCGTCCGTCGCACGGTCGTCCCGACGACCCGATTTCGGCTCGGTTCCCCGGACACGGCCGTCGCGTTCGCCGGGATTCCGGTGTGCCGAAAACCCCGCCGCCGCTGACGACTTCTTGGCGTTTTGAATGGTGAGATGAGTTTTGGGGATTGCGGTGTCCGGGGAATCGCTCAATTGCCGAGGAGCGGCATGGAGTACCGACAAAGGAAGGATTCTGGAACTCGGCGACAAGCAAGCGGCAAGTCGCCATCTGTACTATCCAAGACTTGCTGGGACAACGCTACATCGGAGCCGCAAAATCCACACGCACGTACCGAATGACAGCGGTTAAGATACCCAGGAGGACGAACGATGGTGACGAGGTTCAAACAGCGGTGGCACGGCAGGCATGCTAAAGCCTCTTCACGAGCAAGAACGGCGCGGCGCAGCCGTCGGCTCGCGCTGGAGGTGCTCGAAGATCGACGAGTCTTGAACGCGGCGCCGACGGACCCGCAGGCGATCCGATTGTTCGATGCCTCGCCTGCGCTGTTCGCGGCCAATCAAGGGCAAGTGGCCGACGCCTCGGTTCGCTATGCGTTTCAGGGTTCTGGCGCCAACGTGCTGTTGACCGACAACGGCCCGGTGTTGCAGGTGTTTCGGCAGACAGCCGCCGCGGTCGTGCCGACCACGCCCGATCCTGGCGAGCCTCAGGGGGTGCCCTCGTGGCCTGCGAACGCGACGACGCAGTCCGAGCAGTTCTCGGTACACTTCCAGGGCGCCAACACGGTCACGCCGGTCGGCTCGGACCAGGCCCCAACCGTGTTCAACTACTGTGTGGGCGACCGGTCGCAGTGGCACCTGGGCGTGCCGACCTACCAGAAGGTCGCCTACGAGGGCCTGTACTCGGGCATCGATCTCGAGACTCGGGGCGGGCACGACAGTTTGAAGTACGAGTTCCACGTGGCCCCCGGGGCTGACTACCAGCAGATCCGCATCCATTACGAGGGCATCGACGGCCTGTCGGTGGATGACCAGGGTCTGCTGCACGTGAACACGCCCCTGGGTGAGTTGACCGACGCCGCCCCGGTGATCTATCAAGAGATCGGCGGGCGGCAGGTGGCCGTGGCGGGGCAGTTCCAGTTGATCGGCGCCGACAGCTACACCTTCACGATTACCGGCACGTACGACCCAAGCCGGGAATTGGTTATCGACCCAACCTTGTCCTGGTCGACCTACCTGGGCGGGAGCAGCGACGACTATGGCTACGGCGTCGGGGTGGACAGCGGCGGCAATGCGCTAGTGATGGGATACACCTATTCGAGCGACTTCGCGGGGGTAAACAACACTCACCGCGGCGAATACAACACCTTCGTGGCCAAGGTCAGCAGCAGCGGCTCGCTGCTCTGGGCGACCTACCTCGGCGGGAGCGGCCGTACTTACGGCCGAGCCATTGCGGTGGACAGCGCCGGCAACGCGATTGTGACGGGCGACACCAACACACGCGACTTCGCGGGGGCAAACAACAGTTACCACGGCAACTCCGACGCTTATGTGGCCAAGGTCAGCAGCAGCGGCTCGCTGCTTTGGGCGACCTACCTCGGCGGGAGCTTCGGTGAAGTCGGCTACGGCATCGCGGTGGACAGATCGGGAAATTCGCTGGTGGCGGGCACCACGGCGTCAACCGACTTCCCGGGGGCAAACAACACGTACCACGGCGGTTTCGTGGCCAAGGTCAGCAGCAGCGGCACGCTGCTCTGGACGACCTATCTCGGCGGGAGCCGCAGCGACTACCCCTTGGGCATCGCGGTGGACAGCGGGGGCAATGCGCTGGTGACGGGCGAGGCATTCTCAACCGATTTCGTCGGCGCTAACAATTCTAAGCCCAATTCTAGCTCCGTCGATCCAAACGCGTTCGTGGCCGAGGTCAGCAGCGGTGGCACCCTCGCTTGGGCGACCTACCTCGGCGGGAGTAAATCCGACCAGGGGAAAGGCATCGCGGTTGACGGCGCGGGCAATGTGCTGGTGACGGGCTTGACCCAATCAACCGACTTCGCGGGGGCAAACAATACGAACCACGGCGGCCGCTACCAGAGCGACGCGTTCGTGGCCAAGGTCGGCAGCAGCGGCACGCTGGCCTGGGCGACCTACCTGGGCGGGAGCGGCTACGACGAAGGCCGCGGCATCGCGGTGGACAGCGCCGGCAACGCACTTGTGACGGGCAACACCGATTCAATCGACTTTTCGGGGGCCAACAACACGAGCCACGGCAACAGCGACGCTTTCGTGGCCGAGGTTAGCGGCAGCGGCACGCTGGCCTGGTCGACCTACCTGGGCGGGAGCGGCTACGACGAAGGCTACGGCATCGGGGTGGACAACGCCGGCAACGTGCTCGTAATGGGGCAAACCCATTCAACGGACCTCGCGGGAGCAAACAACGCGAGCCACAGCGGCAACGATTCCTTTCTGGCGAAACTCACCAATCCCACCTTATGGTTCGAATTAAGCCCCCTGTTTCACGGAACGAAGATTCTGGCCTGGGCCTGGCCAGCCAGCCAGGCCACGGATCTTGTTGCTTCTGGCCTCCAGGGGACCTTTACCATTGCCACTGGTCAGCCGGCCATCGGAACCATCGCGTGGGATACCACGACCGTTCCGGATGGCCTGTATCAGGTCCGCGCCGTTTTTTACGACGCCTCTGCGAACCCCGTTCATGAAGCGACCTTCCCGGCCCTGGTCAACAACTCCGCGGCCTGGCACAGCGGAACCATCAGCTCCAGCGAGACCTGGACCAGCGACAAGGTGAACGTGGTCGACGGCACGGTGACCGTCGCGGCGGGCGCGACCTTGACCATCCAGCCCGGCGCCATCGTGAAATTCGCGCCGGGGGCCCATTTGCAGATTATCCTGCAAGACGGCGCCACGTTGAATGCCGCGGCCACGCAAGATGCCCCCCTCATCTTCACCTCGTTGGCCGACGACACGGCCGACGGCGACACCAACCTGGACGGCCATCAGTCGCAGCCCGAGCCGGGGGATTGGAGCGGGTTTTCCGCGACCACGGGGGCCACGCTCAACTTGAGCCAATACGTCCAAGTACGCTACATGACCCTGAGCCATTCCGGCACGCTGGGCGGCAATGAAACCTGGTCGGGAACCGTCGTCAATGTAATCAACCAAACCATCGTCGTCCCGAACGGGCTGACGCTCACGATCCAGCCTGGCGCCATTGTTAAACTCGATGTTGGGGCGGGAATTGTCGTGCAGCCGGGTGGACATTTGATCGCTGACGGGACCGTGGCCCAGCCGATCATCTTCACCTCCATCAAGGACGACTCGGCCGGCGGCGACACCAACGGCGACGGCAACACCAGCTTGTCCACCGCAGGCGACTGGCAGTGGCTCCGCCTGGAGGGCACTGCAGTCGGGGACCTGGACTACGTTCAAGTCCGCTACGGCGGCAACTCGTCCAACTCCTACGGCGCCGGCGGCGAGATCGAGCTGGTCAACGGGGCGACACTCACGCTCGACAACTCCTCGGTGAGCGAATCCCTCAAAGACGGCATCCTGGCCGGCGGTACGGCGATGATCACCAACACGCTGGTAACTCTCAACAGCCGCGGCATTGTCGCTTATGTGGGCGGGGGCAACGTGACCGTTAACAACTGCACGGTGGACAACAACGTACAAGCCGGCCTGTTGGTGCACGGCGGAACGCTCAACGTGGCCAATACGCTCGTCAGCAATAACATCCAAAACGGCGTCGAATACGACTTCGGCACGCTCGCTGCGCTGCGCTCCTGCGACGTGTGGGCGGCAGCGAGCCTGGGCTCAACCAATTACAGCGGCATCGCCGACCCCACCGGCACCCAGGGCAATATTTCGGCCGATCCCAGCTACAAGAATGCGGCACAGGGCGACTACCGGCTCAACTACCTCAGCCCGGCCATCGACGCCGCCGATGGCAGGGCCGCGCCGGCTGCCGACCTGATGGGCAACCCGCGTTACAACGACCCGCGGAACGCCAACAAGACCGGCCTGCCCGATGGCCAGGGGAATTATCCCGACCTGGGGGCCTACGAGTTCGTTGAGTCGGCCTCGTCGAACGTCGACCTGGCCGTGACCTCGGTGGTCGGGTCGACCTCGGCCACCGTCGGGCAGACCCTCACCGTTCAATGGACGATCACCAACCTTGGGACCAGCCCGGCAATCGGGCCCTGGCACGATGCGGTCAGCCTGGTCTACGACCCAACGGGCCAGCCCATCCACACGCCCTTGGGCGAAGTGCTGGTTGGGGAAGGGGTGATCCTGGGAGCCGGGCAAAGCCTGACCACCTCGTCCCAGTTCGTCTTGCCCGGCAGCATCGTCGGCCAGCAGTATTGTGCCATCTACACCAACGACCGGGGCGAGGTCTTCGAGGGCCAGAATAGGGGAAACAACGAGGGAGTCGCCTTGGCGTCCACCTCGGTCGGCATGGCAGCCCTGACGATCGGCGCCCCGGCCCTGACTGGCCAGTTCGCCGCCGCCGGGGAATCTCACTGGTATCAGTTTACCCCTCCCGCCGGCCAGAGCGTCCGCATCAGCCTCACGGGCGCGGGAACCGGCGCGACGAGATTGTACGTGGCCGAGGGCCGTGTGCCGACCGCCGATGGTTACAACGTGTGCAGCACGCAGTGGAACTCGCCCAGCGCGAGCGTTTCCATCGACAACGCCCACGCCAGCACGTACTACGTCCTAGCGCAGGCATTGTCGCTCCCTTCCGCCCCGGCGTCGTACACCATCGAGGCCGACCCGGTGGCGTTTTCGGTGCAGTCGGTGACGCCCAGCCGCGGCGGCACCAGCGGCACGGTGAGCATTACCGTGACGGGCGACAACTTCCCCGGCGGCAGCAGCGTGGAGCTTGTGACCTCCGACGGCAAGACCGTGCCGGCGCGCTTGGTGCACCAGGCCGACACGACGAAGATCGTGGTCACCTTTGATCTTTCCACGGCCGCCGTGGGTCCCGCCGACGTGGTCGTCTTCGACCAGGGCGGCGACAGCCAGGAACTGGCCGGGGCGTTCCAGGTGGTCGCCGGCGGAACGAGCGGATTCTGGTTCCAAATCGACGGTCCCCCGGCCGCCCGCGCCGGCCGGCAAACCGCGTTCACCCTCACGTGGGGCAATAATGGCTCGGCCGACGCACCGATGCAGTTGATCAAGATACCCGCCCCCGACGGCGTGACGCTAACGACGGAACCCGGCGGTGTCCCGGTCTCGACTCAACTCCTGCTATTGACCACCGTGCCCGATTCGCCCGCGGCGGTCCTGCCGCCGGGCTACACGGCCAGCATGCAGTTGTATGTAACGCCCGGCCTCAAGGACTTCAGCCTCGCGGTAAGCACCGTCGCGATCAACGATCCCTCCCTGACCAGCCAGAGCATCGACTGGAATGAAATGAAAGCGTCCTGCCAGCCCTCCAACCTGAGCGGTGCGCAGTGGGACACCTTCTGGAGCCAGTTTACCGGTCGACTTGGCAGCACTTGGGCCGACCTGCTGCGCGTCCTGAGCCAGGACGCGCTCGGCATTGATCAAACACAACCCTACCAGCTTCCCGGCGAGCTGACGTCGTACCTCACGATCCAGCGGGCCATGCTTTCAGAGATAGCAAACGCCGAACAGGCGACCAGCGGCAGCGGTGCCCTTGGGGCCGGCAGCAAGGTCTTCACGGCGGACGCCCCAACAACGCCATCGGCATCCCCCCCCTCGCTGCCCGGCCAGATTCACGCCCTTACCGTGTCGTTGCAGAAGTACCCGCGCCAGAGCGGCGAGACGGACTTGCCCGACACTTGGAAAGACCAAGCCGCGTGGGCCTACTTCTTGCATACCGCAGGCGAGGTCTCCGATATCACGGCGATGCAAAGTCAAATGGATGGGTGGAATCCGATATCGACGGCGGAACTTAAGAGCCAGTTGGCCACGTTGGCGAAAAAAAGTGCCGGCGGAACCGCGTTTTTCTCTTACTCGGGGCACGGATACGGCGACACAACCGACAACTGTACCGAGGATCAGCGGAGTGGAAAACAGCCTTTCGGCGGTCTACTGACGACCTGGATTAGCAACGCTGCGTTGAGTTACGACGACATCATAAAGGCTCTGGGCAACAGTGACGCAAGCCATATCGTCATCGTGCTCGATGCCTGCTACAGCGGCAATCTGACCAATCGCCTTAGCTACCTGGCGGCTAATCCGGACTACTGCGCTCAGTACGGCCTGCCAACGATCGACCCTAGGAGATGGACGGTGGTTACCGGCGCGACATCGTACCAAAAAACTCGACCCTCGGTTATGATGGGCGGCGAGTTCAATTCCAGCTTCATGTCGTCGCTTGGCAGCAACGGGGGGCACATGCAACAGGCGTGGTTAGACAACGACCACGTGACACCGCCTACAGGCTATTGGTTGCCATCCGCCATGCAGTATCCGCAGTGGTTCGGTATCGACTTCACGCTTGTCGACCCCACCGGAGTTGTGAAGGACAAAGTCAAGGATCAGCTTAAGCTTCGGCCCGGAGAAACGAAACTGCGAAATGTCAAAGTTACCGACTCAGGGGACCCAAACGACAAGTTGGCCACCGGCTTCGGCGACGGCGGGTTCATCAGGCCCGCCACTCCCATCACGTACACCGTGGACTTCCAGAACAGCAGCCACGCGGGCGCCACGGCCCCAGCGCAGGAAATCCTCATCACCGACCAACTCAGCCCCGATCTCGATTGGTCCACGCTCCAGTTGGGCTCGGTCGGCTTTGGCAGCACGTCCGTTGACGTACCCGCCGGGCATAGCACGTTTAGCACCACGGCGACCATCCCGGGCGACGCGTATCCGGTCACGATAGCCGCTGCCCTTGATCCGACGACGGGGACGCTCACCTGGCACATGGAGTCGATCGATCCGGTGACCGGTACGCTGCCGGCCGATCCCTACGCCGGCTTTCTGCCCGTCGACGACGGCACGGGCTGCGGTGACGGCTTCGTTCTCTTCAGCATTCTTCCCAGGGCGGATCTGCTATCCGGCACGCAGATCCACAACCAGGCCCGGATCGTCTTCGACGTCAATCCGCCGATCGACACCAACTCGACGCTCAACACGATGGATGCGGCCGGACCCGAAAGCCGCGTGCAACAACTCCCCGCGGCCTCCGCGGCTAGTTTCACGGTCCACTGGAGCGGCACCGACGACGACGGCGGTTCCGGCATCGCCACCTATGACGTGTATGTCTCAATCGACGGCGGGGACTTCCAACTGTGGCAGAACGGAACGCCCAGCACCTCCGCCACGTTTACCGGCGCGGTGGGCCACGACTACGCATTCCAGAGCCTGGCCACCGACAACGTGGGCCACCGCCAGGCGTCGGCAACGACGTCGGCGAGCACCAAGGTCGGCGCAAATCTCTGGCATAACTTCGCCAACCCGTGCGATGTGGACGGTGTGGACGGCGTCGCACCGCTGGATGCGTTGATTGTGATCAGCTACATCAATAGCCATGCGGGTGACCCTGGGCTGCCGACCGCTCAGGCGGGAGGCCCGCCGTATTACGATGTCTTCGGAGGCGTCAGCGGCGAGGGGGATCAGCAAATCACGCCGTCGGACGTCTTGGCCGTGATTTACTATATCAACACCCATCCGCGGGGATCGTCCGAAGGGGAAGCGTCGCAGCCAACGTCGGGCTCGCAGACAGGACTCGTCCCGACGTTGCCGGACTCGGGCGGCGATCTGGTCCAGGCCGCTCTTGTCCCGCTCCTGACGTCGCGGTCCGCACCAACGCCACTGCTGGCAAGGGACAGCGTCGTTCCGTGGTCAGGACCGGCGGACGGCCCGGTGGTGCCCCCGATCACGGAGAACCGGGTTACGAATGGGGCGAACCGTTCACGGGACACCCTTCCGCCGTCGTTCAATGATGAGCGTGATCGGCTCACGTTCGGCCAGACGATTGCCGTCCCTGATCTGGTGTCGCGTCGGTCGGTGGCGGACCGTATGCTGAGCGAAGCGGATAGTCTGTTCGCATCGTTGGAAGACGTTCTGCCGGACCTCGCCGTGGACATTGGCCATGCTTGGCGCACTCGATAAATGTCCGGTGGAAACGCGGAACTCTTCACTTGGTATGATGGACCGGCCCAGGCAGGAGAATCCCTTGGCCTCCACTCCGCCCCGTTGCGATTGGCCCGTGAGTGCGTGTGAAATAAGTGGCGCAAGACCCCCCCTTTCGGCTTATGGCGGCATCGCAAGCTGGAAGCTTACGCCACGGAAAGATCGGACAGCAATTTCTCGAACGATCCTAAGCCGGAGGTGCTTCCGTGAAAACGAGATTCACAACCATCATCACCGCTGTCGTGGTCATTGCCACGGGCGCTCAAGCTGCCGACCTCTACGTCGCCCCCGGCGGCGATGACGCTAACCCGGGCACGGAGGCGCAGCCGCTGGCGACGATTCAGGCCGCGGTAAACAAACTCCAGCCGGGCGATACGTTGCTGATTCGCGGCGGCACCTATCGCGAGACCGTAACGTTCCCCAGCAGCGGCACGGCGGACAAGCCCATCAGGCTTAAGCCGTATCGAGACGAGAAGGTTATTGTCAGCGGCTGTGAGCCGGTAACGGGTTGGAAGCTCCATGACGCTGCGAAGCGGATCTGGAAGGCACCGATGCCGTGGACACTGGGCTTGGGACGCAATCAGGTCTTCTGTGGCGGGCAGGTCCTGATCGAAGCTCGTCACCCGAATGCGCCCGCACCGGGCCTGGAAATGTACGTCGCGGACCTGTCGCCGCTGTGGCCGACTTATGGCGCGTTCTCGATCCCCAAGGCGACTCGCGTCAGTCAGCCGGGCCGGATCGTGAGCCAGTTGCTGGAGGGCCAGCCGGACGATTACTGGAAGGGCGCGCTGTACTGCGGGGTCCATTTCGAGGGCTGGTGCGCGCAGACCGGGGTGATCGAAAGTTCCCAACCCGGCGAGATCCTCGTCGGCGACCGCACGCAGGGCTGGTGGTTCGGTTCGGCCTACGACGGCACGTTCCCGCAGGAGCACGAAGCGGGGCGGGGCATGATCGTGGGGCACCTGCACGCGTTGGACGCGCTGGGTGAATGGCACTGGCAAGACAACGGGTTGTACTTGATCACCCCCGATGGTGCCGAGCCCCGGGCGATCGAGGCGAAACGCCGCCAGCTCGCGTTCGAGCTGAGCGGGCGCGAGCACATCCAGATCGAAGGCCTGACGATCCGCGCCGCCTCGCTGCGTCTGGAGAACTCGGCGCATTGCGTGGTGGACCGCTGCGATCTGGCTTACATCTCACACTACACCCGGCACTACGGCATCGGGCAGATCGAGAAGGGACGCGATACCATCAAGTCCGGTGAAACGGGCATCTTCGTGGGCGGCCACGACAATGCCTTCCTGAATTGCAGCGTGCGGTTCAGCGCGGGGACCGGCTTTCATGTGCGGGGTTATCACCACACGATCCATAACTGCCTGATCGACGAGGTCAGCTACGTGGGCCACTATCTCAACGCCATCACGGACGCGGTGAGCGACTTCGGCGATTACGAGCACTTCCTGGTGGGCGGGCACGTAATCACCTTCAATACGCTGCGCAACGCCGGACGGCATTTCTTCAACTTCTACGGCAACGGCCCCAGCCTCGGCTCGCGCGATCGCGGTCCCATGGATTATGCCGCCACGCTCTTTGCCCACAACCACCTCTACAACGGCATGCTGCTCACCCGCGACGCCGGCTTCCTGACCAGCTTCTATGCCAGCGGCGGCACGCTCAACGACCAGCGCTCGCAGGTGGCCTACAACGTGATGCACGACTGTTACGACATCTCGGCCATGCGTTGGAACAAGCTGGGGATGGTCTATCTGGACAACGGCTCGCGCGAGGTGGATGTGCACCATAACCTGCTCTGGGCCGCGCCCGGTTCGCTGCAAAGCGGTATCTGGTTCAACCCGCCCAATATCAACGTCAGCGATCGGCACAACGTCTTCCATGGTCTGTTCACGCGGACCAGCGCAGAACTGCGCAACGACGACTTCCCTGAGGGAAAACCGTTTCGTTTCGGCCACGACTTTGACCGACCGACGACGATTCCGCACTGGCCGCAACTGGCAACGCTTGAACTCAAGTGTCTGAACAGCGCCAGGCTGATGGACGGCGACTGCGTGGACCTGGGTAAGGTTGATTTCAACCAGGGTTGGCAGTCGGCCGTCCTGCGGTTGGCCAGCGACGCAAAGGGCATGAACACCGACCGCTCGACGCGGGTTGCGCCCCGACATCAGAAAGCGGCCGATTCCTTGGTGCTGGACGCCAAGGTGGCGGATGGCAGCGAGGGCATGAAACCGAATTGGACCGTCTTCCGTGCCGAATCGGGCGCCTGGATGAAGTTCAGCCAGGTTCCCTTGGGCAAGGGTTATCGGCGATTTCGGGCTGTGTATGGCACGACGCACACGGCGCCACGGCGTGTCGAAATGCGGCTCGACCGGCCGGACGGCCTGCTGGTCGGACAGGCGCCGTTGCCGCCGACAGACCGGCCGCGGTCGGGTTCCATCCAGATGTTCGAGGAGGCGATCGGCGACCTGACGCCGGCGGCCACCGGCACGCATGACGTGTACTTTGTCTTTGTTGCCGACGACGGAAAACCGGTCGCCGAGTTCGAGTATTTTCGTATTGAACGCGTGCGCCAGCCCATCGCTCTGCCGAAGAACGACGTGCGTCTGGAACTACGGCTGGGCGGCCCAGACGGCGAAACGATCGGCCAGTTCGTGCCACGATTCACCGGCGGCGCCGATACCTTCCGGGACTTGGTCGCCAAGCTGGAACCCGCCCGCGGCGCCCAATCCCTGTTCCTGGTCGTGCGCTCGGCCCTGGGCGAGCCTGTCGGTCGTATCGACGGGATCGCCCTGCAGAAGGCCGGCCCACCCCCGGCCAAGGTGCCGGGAATTGGCATTCCCCCGCTTCGCGCGCCGGGCGACAAGGAGAAGCTGATCCTGCCTGCACCAACGAACCGACCCTGCGCTTCGCCAGCCGACCGCTATCGGGAAGCCTCTGCTAAACGTCCCTTCTTCCGGATCGCCAGGCTCAGTTCTCTGCCGGCGATCGACGGGGTCTTGAAGGAGTGGACAGGTCCCGCGATGGAGCTGAAGCAGTCGCTCGAGGGCGTGACCGTCGACGAGGATCCGGCGCGGGCTTGGTTCGGCCAGAACGAGGAAGCGCTGTACGTTGCCGTTCGTTGTCCCCTCAAGAATAGGGACGCCCTGACCGTGGCGGACCATCGGTGGGGCACGACGGATGGCGTGGAAATTGCCTTCCAGGACGCCGAGGCCACGCCCCCGGGTGCGATCTTCAGTCTGCGCGGCTGGCCCGACGGACACTTTCACGCGCCCGACCTGGCGGGCGTGCCGGCCGCGGCAGCCGAGCAATTGGCCAAAGCGGTTGTCTATCGCGCGGCCGTGGACGCGGACGCCTGGACCTGTGAGTGGCGGATTCCCTTCGCGGCCTGCCGCTTGGCGCCCGCGAGTTCGCCCGCTCTGGTGTGCAACGTCACCGTCCGCAACGTGGCCCAGGACACGTGGCGAACATGGCACACCGCGGGCGGCGCCACCTACGACCTGCACAACGGCGGAACCCTGTTCTTCAGCGCCGGCGAGCAGTTGCTGGCGGGCGCGCTGAAGAACGACTTGGAGCTTTGGCTGGACGCCGCGGACGCCGCGACGATCGAACGAGATGCCAACGGAAGCGCCGGCGTCTGGAAAGACCGCAGCGGGAAGGGGCGTCATGCCGTGCAGAAGACGGCCAACTTCCGACCGCTCTATCAGGCACACGGATTGGACGGCAACCCCACGCTCCAGTTCGATGACGCCAAGCAGACCCGGCTGGACCTGCCCGATCTTGCCGACCGGCCGATTACGGCCACGATCTTCGCCGTGGTCAGCAATCGGGAGGCGGGACAGCCGAAGAACCACAACCAGCGCGTGTTCACCGCCAGCAACGGCAAAGAATACGACTATCTGTGCGGACTGTGCTGTCAAATCCGCGGGAGCGAAACAGACGGTCCGCGGATCATCACCTACGACGGAAAGGAGCGCTGGGCGCAGCAGGTTCGCGTCGGCTGCTTCTCGCCCAATTACCAGACGTTCTTCCACGGGAACGTCTCCGAGATCCTGGTGTACAGCCGCCCGCTGACGCCCCAGGAACGTCAGAAAGTCACGGCGTACCTGATGGACAAGTGGGGCCTTTGATTGATGAGGACGACACGACTCATGAGCACAGCTTCATCCAAGTTTGCTACGCGCCGCCAGTTCCCGTGCCGCGTTTCGCCAGGTCAACAAGCGTTTCCTGCGGAGTTGATGCAGCCATCGAAAGGATCGACCGAATGAAGACCACACGACGCACATTTGTCTTCACCGTAGCAGGCGGCCTCGGTGCGCTCGCAACCTTTCCTGTGTCGACCGCCCAGGCCGCGGCACCGGGCGACAAGCAGGCGGACGTTGTTGTCATCCCGCAACGCAAAGTGCCCGTGCTCGCCGAGTCGGACGTGCTGGGCAAGATGGAAATAGAACGCAAGGGAACCAGGCAATGCAACCGTGGTGTTGTAGTGAATCCCGTGAACTCCGTGGAACGTGTCCATACCGCCCTGAAACTTGGCCAGCGCGACCGCGTGCCGGTCATCGAGTTTGTCGTGGATGAAGAAGTCGCACGCGCCGCCGTGCCCGACTGCCGCGATGTGGCCGATTGCCTGGACCGGCTCGACATGGACGGCGTGAGTTCCAACGACGAATCACTCGACCAACCTTTCTGCCGATCGCGCACGCGGATGATGGTCGCATCGTGCACGATGAGCGGCTCCGTGTCCGCCGCCCTGACGACTGCTCTCCAACCCATCAGGCCGCCGGTCGCGGTCGCCATAGTGGCCGTTCTCAGATAACTGCCTTGGGTCCATTGGAGACGCTGAGTCTGCCCCGCGTCGTCCTTGCCCACCAGGAACACTCGCTGCCGGTTCTGGCCGGTTTCGTTGGTGAACTGGAGATTGCGCGGCAGTATACTGCGGCGTCGCCTGCTCCGCACCTGCGTTGAAGTGCCATCCGGGGACCGCGGTACAAAGAGTACCTGGAATTGGCCGTCGATCGTGTCCGTCGGGTCACCAAGGGCCAGACCGACGTGCTCCTCATGACGACCTGTCCGGGCTTCGCCGCCTGGGAGACCCGCAACGAATTGTGCGTGGCGACCTGCGAAGTCGCGCACGAACGCCAGACCGGCTTCGTCGATGCGGCGACCGCATTTCACAAGGCTGGCTCGCGCGAAGAAGCCCTCCGGCGTCAGTACTGGGTCTGGGACAATGTGCATCTTGGCCCCGGCGGACACACCTTGATCGCCGATACGGTGTTCGCAGCCATCGGCTCGGGAGGAGCGGGCGACCTGAGCGCCAACGTTTGCTTGGCCCGTGAAGCGACGGGCAAGATCGAGGTTCGGCCGGGCGGCGCGCCGCTGCCCGAAACTGGGGTCTGTCGTTCAAATTTCATTCTTCGCGGCGGATTGACACCGATGGCAGAAAAGGACACCGGTTCGCCGCGAAAAATGAAACTTGAAGGACAGACCCACGCCCCTCAAGCCCCGCCTGCCCAACCCGCGTCCGCAAAGACAGAGGACAAGGCGGAGGGCGTCGAACTTCTGTCGAGCTTCGAATCCGGCGGGCCGGATCTCGTCGAGGGCGACGGCCAATCGGTTCGCGAGCACGCCACGGACGGCCAGCACGCGTTCCGCGTCGAGTCCGACGGCCAGAACTACTTGGGCCTGCACATTCAGGAAGGGCGTGCACTCCGGAAGTTCAAGGACTACATCCTGTTGAAAGTGGATGTATTCAACCCCCAACAAAAGCCCGTCCGCTGCACGGCGCGGATCGACGATGCCGCCAGCAAGGACTACGGCAGCCGCTACAACGATGACGAAGTCGTCATGCCGCCCGGACGGAGCACTTTCGAGATCAATTTGACCGGCCTGACGAAATCCAACGCCCGCAACTTCAGGCAACGGCAGAGACTGGACCTCAGCACGGCCCGTCTGATGACGCTCTGCATTGCGCCGGTGGGCGAACGGCTGACGCTGTACTTCGACAACGTCCGCCTGGAAGGTTCCGGGCTGCCGCGGGTGGCCGAGCTACGAGCGTTCGACTTCGGCCCACCCGGTGCGCCAGTGTATCCCGGCTTCGAAGGCTGCACGCAGGACATGCCCTTCAACGAGGCCCGCGGTTTCGGCTGGATCGCTCCGGATTACGCCGCCATCGCGTACCTGCCCGACGCGCTGACCGGCGACTGCGCCGGTGGCCGTGAGTTCCGCGTCGCGCTGCCCAACGGCACCTACGAAGTGCACCTGTGCTGGGACATGTTTGGCCTCTGGGGGACCTTGCCTTCTTTCGAGTGGCGCAAGCTCTTGATCAACGGCCGGGAGGTCCTCAGCGAGAAACGCACCGGCGTGGAGTTTCTCGCGAACTTCTACTATGCCCACGAGGACGACGAGGACTTACCGGGCCAGGATCTCTGGGAGAAGTACATTGCCTCGTATCAGAAGGTCCACCGCTTCACCGCCGAGGTGACCGACGGACTGCTGCGGATCGAGCCGCAGGCCAGCCACAAATTCGGCCGCGGATTGTGCTTCCTGGTCGTCTACCCCGATCAACAGCAAGCCGACGGTCGCCGATTCATGGACACGCTCGCCGCCCGCCGCAAGGCCAGGTTCAATGCCGAGATGGTCGTCAACGTGCCCCCGACGACCGGCGAGCAGCCCCAGGCGACTGCCGCGGACCGTGATCGAGGATTCATCCCCTTCGCTGCACACACAGAAGATGACGTCAGCGTCTCCGCCCGGCCGCCCCAGGGGACGAGCGGCAAGCCGCTGGTCATCAAGGCGGCACAGGGCGAACGCCAGTCGGCTCAACTGGGGCTCTATCGATTACAGCCGCATGGATCGCTGGATGGCCCTGGCCAAGAAATACGGTCTCACCATGCCCGGCGACAGCTACCAGGGACTCGACGTCGCTGGCGTTCCCACCGATCAGAGCCGAGACTGCGTGGCGCGTTGCGAAGCGGCCGCGCGCGAGCAGTACGGTGTCTCCTACGAGGACCTGCTGCGAATCGTGTACGGAGATCTCGAGCGGCATGCCCGACAACAGGGCTGGCCGCAACGGGTCTATTACTTCCTCGACGAGCCGCGACCGGAATACGGCAACGTCGAACCGTGTGCCGAGCTGATCAAGATTCGCACTCGGGCCTGCCCCGACACGCTCTTCAGCGGCTACTACTCGACGGGCAATGGGCGGGACGTGTACTTCGAAACGATGCCCGTGAGCATCGCCCACGTCGACCAGCGTGCGTTGGAGTTGGTCGCCAAGGGACGCAAGCAGATCTGGGACTACGACGGCAACCGCGTCCGGCACGACATCGGCCGCTGGACCTTCGTCGCCGCCCGGGCCGGGTTGAAGGGGTTTCTGCGCAACGGCTACATGTACGTCTGTTCGATGCCGTACTTCGACTTCAGCGACGATGAAGCGTCCTGGTCGGTCGTCTATCCTTCGCGGCGCGGTCTGAGCGACACGGTGGGCTGGGAGCGCACCGCTCAGGGCGTCAACGACTATCGTCACTTGCTGACGTGCGAGCGGCTGATCTGCGAAGTTCGTCAGTCAGGCCAGTCCGCCGCGGAGGTCGCTGCCGCCGAGACGTTCCTGCAGGAGACGCTCCGGCCCATCCAGATCGAACACAAAGAGAGTGCCCGGCTCTCCGCCGCCGAGTACGACGAGTTTCGCAGTCGCCTCGCGGGGCACATCACGGCCTTGAGCCGGTGACGGGCATGAAGGACACGCGGGAATCCCAGACAGGGCGCCACGCCATCCGATCATTCCTTGTGCCGCCCAAATTCGAGCCACTGACGCCGCAAGCGGTTCCTTCCTTCTTTCGGGTCACCAGCGTTCCACCGTGAACCAAGGTAATGGCGGCGATCCGCAGGTCCATCTTCTTCGTGCCGAGCTTCAGCCGCTTCAACTGCTCATATCGCTCGATGGCCACCTCCGTGAACGAAAGGATGTGAAAGCACGCCAGAAATACGACACTGTCCGCCAGCCGTTGGTAGGCACGCGCAAGGCGTGTGGCATCCTTGGCTCGTCGCAGCAGAGTATACCAGCCGGACAGATGCTCCTTGACGGTGATGACCGTGGTGGCCAATTCCTCCGCCGGATGAGAACGCACCCGTGCACAGACCGTCGGATGGCCTGTCTGGTAGAGATCCAGGATGTCTGAATCCAGGACAAACAGGCTCATGGCGCGTCGCCTTCGTTCTCCCTTGCGCTGCGGTATTCCGCTCGGGCTTCCCGCCAAGCCTCCAGCAATGGCTCGTCCTTCAACATCCCCGCGAACGTAGCGAGTGGATGCTCGGAAGAACGGACGTCGATCCCCACCAACTCAGCTCCGGCTTCAACGCGACGCTGCAGCAATTCGCGCAGCTTGCGAACCGCCTCGTCGCGTGTTGTCGCCACGGTCTCCAGTCTCAGCGGGTCGCCGCTGGTTGCTCGAAACGTGTCTTCGGATGTGGGTTCAACTAGCACCGTGATTTGCATCGCCGTGTACCTCCAGTATTCAACCTAAAGGGAGCCCCGTCTGCCCGTCAAGGGTGCGTCGTCGACGATGCTGACAACGAGCCGTTTACGGAGAGCGTGCAGGTAGCGATTGAGCGTGCCGATGGTTGGGTTCGTGTGGACTCCGCTCTCCAGCTCAGGGACTCGTCGAGAAGCCGGCTGTCGCGCCGGCGCCGGTAGACTTCCGGCCGTTGCAGATGCCTGGACCTGGCCTTTTCGAGACGATTCTTGCGGAGCGACAATAGGTGGCCACGTATTTCCTGGACGTCGGGTTCTGGGCATCGTCGGGCAGGAATACACGCCACTCGAGAAGCGCGACGCCGAGCTTGCCTGGACCAGGGTCAGTCGTTCAAATGTCATTCTTCGCGGCGCACAGACTCCGCCAGCAGAAAAGGCCTTCCATGCCGCGAAGAATGAGATTTGAAGGACTGACCCCCGTCCGAGACCTCCCTCCCAGGAGCGAACTCCATGAATCCACGATCCCGCCTCCAGCTGGCCAACGGCGTCTATCACGTCACGAATCGGGGCGTCGACCGCCGCGCCATCGTGACGGACGACCAGGACCGTCAGAAGTGGCTGTACTGCCTGGGAGATGCCGCCATCCGGTACGGCTGGCGGGTGTACGCCTACGCGTGCGAGTGGAGCAACAGCCAGCGTTTCGTGAACTCGTCGAGTCCGCGCGGAAACGACTTGCGGAGCGGACGAGTGCGGTGCCAGGGTCGGCTACACAACGGTGAGTCGCAGAGACGGGGGTCTGTCCTTCAAATTTCATGCTTCGCGGCAGGCGGCGTCTGCTCTGCTGGCGAAGTCCGTACGCCGCGAAGAATGAAATTTGAACGACAGACCCCTTTGCAAGGATTTTGCCCATCTGCTGTTTACGATCGCGTTCCCGGTGTCTAAAATGGCCGCGGCTGCAACAGCTTCCACCCGACGAGAAAGGCTTGACTGTTACGATTACGCTCCGCGACGAATTAGCCGACGGTCCAGCCTGGCAAGCGCAGGGCCGCCCGGTACGCTTTTTCGCCAGTCGGCCACCGCGCGGCTGTACACGCGTCGCCAATCGGTGCAAGTGCCTGTACGCAACGCGATGTACACAACGCGGGACGAAATTCTTGAGTGGGCCCCTCGGTGGCTTCTCATATTCTTGGCCGACGACTAAAATCGCCGTCAATAGATTTAGGGGCAGTGTTTCGTTGCCCGCAGTCCGCGCACTGAAACTCAACACATCGGAGGTACGGAGATGCCAGTCTTCATTAGCCATAGCAACGACGACAATGGACTCTACACGTCGATACGCGGTCTACTGGTCAAGGCAGGGGTCCCCTGTTGGGACGAAAAAAATCTCCGCGTTGGCGAACGCCTTGCTGACGAGCTTCGTGGCGCGATTGCCCAGTGTGGTGTCTGTATCTTCCTTGCCACGGAGAAATCTCTCAAGTCCGCTTGGTGCCTCGCGGAACTTGGTGCGTTTTGGGGCGCTGGCAAGAAGGTCATCATCTTCGCCAACGCGAGTCTTGCCGAGACGAAACTACCAAAGCAGTTTCAAGGAACTGTCCG
The DNA here is from genome assembly GCA_026692885.1 of Planctomycetota bacterium. The sequence goes on from JAPLNJ010001117.1 coordinate 23,009, forward strand.
CGAGAATGATGCTGGAAAGTTGGTAGAGGCGACAAAGGAGGCACTCGAAGATGTGGTCCAGCAACCACCGATCTCTCCAGTCGCCGAATCTGCGAATGGAGTGTTCCCCTCACGGACTTGCTCGCGCCTTGCAGAAAAACTTCAATTCGCGATTAACAAAAGTCTGAGGATGACGGGAACGAAGGAATTCACGGTTATGGGGCTTGTGGTTCGCGAGGACTCAACAATCGAGGACAGCTACCTCAAGGTCGCTTTAAAGGCATTGAAAGCCAGCAAGGGATTGGCGAAGCATGTCAAACTCAAAGTCATCGTGCATGACGCGACTACCGATAACGCATTATTACACTTGACGGATGGGACGGACGGGCCTCTATTGTCGGTTCGCGCCTTTCTCGAATCGGTCGATCCGGACAAAAGTCACCGACGCGAGTTAGGCATCGACTCCAGCACAGAAGTGCGGATTACTCGATCCTCGCCTTGCTGCCTTTCGTTTTTTACTCCAGTCGGAGTCTTCTACCAGCCGTATCTGTTTGGACAGGAAGCATCGCAGGAACAACCCATTATTTGGAGCGACGGCAATGCTCCACTTCCACTGGTTAAGCACGTTGCTCGAGTTCTCAAGCGGCGTTCAATTCCAGAGACCGAATTTCGAAACGAATTCGATCTTTCGCTCGACGTGACTGCCCGACAAATGGGGTTAAAAAACCACTATTGGCCGGAAGAGGGACCCCCATATTCGGGCGCAAGGCGAATACTGCACTTACTCAAAACAAAAACATCTCGATTGTGGATCAAGGGGGTATCGCTCAAGCTCTTCCTGACTAGAGCGCGAACCCACCATGGTGACTATAATCACCTGAGCCGCCAGGTTATTTCTGCGTTTATCAAAACAATCAAAGACGCCAGCGATATAAGAATCCTTTTCTTCGATCCGCAGTGCATCGAGGCCAAGCGGCGCGCATTCCGCGAAGAACTCGCCAAACGCTATTCATCGCGCAACGACCAAGATAAGGACGTCTCGTTCGACGAGTTCTCCAAGAGACACGTCTTCGGCGACTTCGTTACGGATTACGACAAGGATTACGACAAGGGTAAGGTCCCGCCGACGCTAATGACAGACACAAAGAGCAGCTTGGAGAGCCTTCAGATAGTATTGGATAATATAGTATTGCGTGATGAGCAAGAAGTCTCCATCCGTTACTATGACAGCGGTCCTGGCGAGTTTCTCATGATGACAGATAGCGCGGCAATTATCGAACCACTGAATTTCGGGTTTCCTCCCGAAACCGATCCCGAAACCGACACGAAGATCCTGAGCCGGAACATGCCGCTGTCGGAGTTTGCAGCGGATTCCGGCGACAGCGACACGTACGCGCTCCTGGAAGACCACTTCAAGTTTGTGTTTCAGCATTTTTCCAGACCGGTGTGGAAGAAATGAAATTACCTAATGGGCAATCGGAACGTCTGCGGGAACTCTGGGACAAGCTAGCTCATGGCGTGTTCGTGCAGCCAGAGCTTCGTTCGTTGGAGGTCCACGGTCTCAACTTCCAATGCCTTTCTCTTCCGAGGGCGCCGGACAAAGATCCAAGGGTCTACATTGAGTCCGGGCTTTCGTTTCTCGTGTGGCCTCGCTTGGCCGGGTACCGATATCGGTGGGTTCTCGTGCCGCGCGATTGGTTCGGTGGGAAAGCTCGCTGGGAGATTCGCGTTAGCGACGTGCGGGAGTGGATTGCTTGGGCAAATCAGATGAACCACGTCGTCACGTTCAGCACGTTCAAGAGTGGGGCCGGCGTGCCGTGGTCTGTGCACGCACAGAGCGTCCCACTCTGGCTAGACGACAAGACGAAACTAACCGTGCTGGACGATGTGTCGGAACGAATTATGGTTCCCTTCCGAACCATGCCGTTCTTTCATCACGTGCAGATCGGAATAGTCGAAGACCATCCTGCGCGCGGAATTGTGCTCACCGGTTCACAAGATTCCGATGGGGCGCACCAAGTGGCACAAAAGGCATTTGAACTGGCGCTGAACCACGACCACCTCAAGACTTTCAATCTCGTCATTGTGCCAACCGTCGAATACTCCGCTCGCGTGTTCTTCTTCCCTCGGCGGCGCGATGGTATAGCTGTTTTCGGTCCAAATCGTTGGCAAGTCAGCGCCATGGAGTTGTGCGGCATGATCCCGGCGAAATGCCAGGACGAGTTCGACAGTCTGAACGAGGCGGTCGTTCGACAGATGTTCGCCACGACGTGTCCGGGTGACAAAGAGTTTGCAGACTTCACAGGCTTGATCGAGACATTTTAGCAGGACCGTTTTGCCGCGCGATGGTTGGTAGCAGAAGACTGACAAGAAAATAGGGAAGTGTACGAACCGGGGGCGCAGAAGCCGGGTCGCTGGTAGTGCGCGGCCTACTGTTCGTTGAGTGCCTTGGTGGCGTTCACTTCGCAACCTTCGACATTTGACCAGTTTAGGTTTTCAAATGATGAGTTCGCCGGCGATGACGAGTTTCGACGAGCACCCCTTTCGCTTCCTCTGGCGCGGCCCCAATCCTACCAGCGATGAAGTGGCGGTACGCATGATCGGCGAATTGGAGAGGCACGTAGCAGACCGCATTTACGAGAATGAGCCCAATCCGGCGTCGTCAGCGTCGTTAAGGCGGATATTAATGCCTTTCCACGAGAACGGCACTTTCATGATTGGCGAGCGATTCAATACCATTCGGGACGGCGAGCAGGGATCTCCTGCCAGCAGGACAGCCGACGCTCCCTACGGGCTAGTTCGGGCAATCCCGCCCGTGCCGGAAACACACAGGATTACGACCATGCCTCCGCCTTTTATTCGAGGAGAGAAAGGGGGCTTCGAATACTGGGCTACGCTCACGGCCATCCAGGACCTGAAAATGATGGCCCATGAAAGAGTCCTTCCTGGAGGGGTCACATACAGCCAATTCCAATGCACCCCAGCCGTAGTAGCCGCGGCCTTGCAGTATCGTGACGGACAAGGACTGCCTCTTCATGCCAAGATTCCAAATCAAAACTACATCGACTATTTTAGAAGAGCCATAGCTCTGTTCCTGTTCGGCGACGCGGACCACGCATTTGATACTGAACGGGAGTATAACGACAGGGCGAGGCACGTGGCAATCTCCGTGATTGAAGACTATCTGAAAGAGAAGGATAAGACGACGCTCAACTCTATCAAAACTCTTATGGTCTATTCGCTTCTTGCGGGTGTCATCGGGCTTGATATGAAATGCTCACACTGTGCGGCCTCGACGATACAGACAGACAACGCGGTGTTCTTAAATGGATACGCGGCCGACGATGAATGCACTGGATCAACTTATGAGTGGTTAACCAGGAAGGCTTCCGATGAGACGCTTTTCTGCCCAGAGCTATTCGCTTGGAACAAGTACGTAGAGCTGGTCCTGCGTAGACCGTGCAAATTGGTCTTTTTCCCGGATGATTTTGCAGAGACCATTTTTGATCTGTATAGAATTCAGGCGGAATTGTCATATAACGAGCATTTGAGTGTAATCATGTTTCCAAGGAACGGGCGTTTTCACAATGACATCGCATACGAAGACGTCGGTTCGTTGCTTGGGGAGTCGTGTTTCACGCAGTTGCGTGGCTTCTCGAGCAAGGGTCGGTTCGTTGTGTCGCCGAACGGTCCACGAAACGGAGGCGTTGAACCTGCAAAATTGTCCTCAGTGGCCGTCGATGTAATAGCCAGTGAAGCTGATGTCGTGTTTGCCAAAGGGTCGCGGACCTATGAACTTATGGCTACTGGTATGCGAGTTCCAACTTTTGGCGCGCAGGCTGTTGCCCGAGAGTTTTCTGAGTCAGTCTTGGGAGCGGATGCCAAGATGGGCGTTCCGGCCCTCACTTTTTTCCATGCGTTTCCTGATTTTTTTGGCTTCAAAGAGCGGCACCGGCGAGTTGCCCCGCTTTTCCCGACCGGCCGCTCGGATTGGCAAGCTCGCATGACGGCGATCGATAGTGCGCGGTTCACTAATGGGCAGCAATTCTCCAATCTTGCGGCAAAGATGGGGCGAGAAGCAGCTTCCGAAGAGATTATGGAAAGGGCCAAAGCCGACAATGTCGCCCCGCACGAAGTACTTATGTGTTAACTCGAGTGAAGTGGCAGGATTCATCAGTCAAGCCATCCACGTCAAAGCCGTCGCTTGCAAGAGTGGCATGGCCGACAGCGAGGTGAGCGTGGGGGTCGAACCACGACGGTGGCGGCCAATCCCATTCCCACTCACGCCGACGTCGCGTACGGTCCGTTTCCCGATCAACAGATCGATGTATACCTACCCAAGGCCAATGGCCCATTCTCGGTCGTCGTCTGGTACGGCGGCATCTGGAAACTGTCCACCGCAAGCTGGAAGCTTACGCCACGGAAGAACCGGATAGCTAATTCTCGAACGATGTCACCTTGAAATGAATCTCCGTATTCTGGCCTGATAGCACTATGAAACACTATGCAACCATTGTCTTCTTCATCCTTGGCAGTGCGTCGCTTCATGCCGCCGACGGGCCGAGCGTCCTCGCGCCCGTGCTGCAATCGTGCGTGGATAAGCGCATCGCGCCCGGCGTGGTCGCGCTCGTGGCGGACAAGGACCGCGTGCTCGCACTGGACCAAGCCGGCTACGCGAGTCTCGCGAACAAGACGCCGATTCGCGAAGACGCGGTGTTTTGGATCGCCTCGATGAGCAAGTCGCTCACAGGCGCGGCGCTGATGATGCTCGTGGACCAGGGCCAGGTGAGCCTGGACGACCCGGTGGAAAAGTACCTGCCGGAGTTTACAGGGCAGCTGGTGAACCAAGGCGACCAGCCCGCGCATCCGCCACGGCACCCGATCACCGTGCGCGAGATCATGAACCACACCAGCGGCCTCGTGCTCGCCAGCGAGAAAACGCTGAAGAGCACGCAGGTGCTGAAGGACGACGTGCTCGAATACGCGCAGCGCCCGCTGCGTCAGGAGCCGGGCACCAAGTACGAATACAACAACTGCGGCATCAACACCGGCGGGCGCATCATCGAGGTCGTCAGCGGCATGAGCTACGCGGAGTTCATGCAGCAGCGACTGTTCGATCCGCTTGGCATGCAGGACACGACGTGCTGGCCGAACGAGGAACAGGCCGCCCGCCTGGCACACACCGCACGGCTCACGGAGGACAAGCAGGACCTCGTCGAGATCGAGCAGGACAAGCACGTAACACCGGCGGCCATCGCCAAGTTCAGCAACGGCGTACCCGTGCCCAAGGTGGTCACGCGCGACATGGGTTTCGGCATCGCCTTCGACTACGGCAAACACTACGCCATGCCCGCGGGCGGGTACTTTTCCACCGCTCACGATCTCGGCCGATTTTGCCGCATGCTACTGCGCGGCGGGGAACTCGACGGCAAACGCTACCTTTCCCAAAATGCCGTGCGCGTGATGAGCACGCCGCAGCTCGGGGACGTGAAGTTGAGCGCGCAGGAGAGCTACGGCATCGGCTGGAGCGTGAAGCTCACCGACGAAGAAGGCCCGAGCGCCGGCAGTTTCGGCCATCGCGGCGCACGCCGCACGGCGATGTGGGTTGACCCACAAAACGGCCTTGCGCTGGTGCTCCTCGTCGAGCGTTTCGACATGACCGGGCCGGAGCAGCAGGAGTTCTACGGCACGTTCATGAAAGCCGCGATTGAGAAATACGGAAGGGCCGCTGTTGGTGCCGGAACGGCGATACCGAACGCTGCACCAAAATCGCAGTCGGTACCGTTTCCGACCATCAAACTCCGGGGCTACGGTGTCCTCGGCGGGACCTGCCTGACGACGGAAACCGACGGGCAGCGGGCCAGCGCGCTGCGGATCACCTGCCAAGACCGGGAGCAGGCCAAGCTGGTCCTGGCGAAGTACCTGTCCGATCTCGAACTGCTGCCTGGCGTCGACAAGACACCAGCGGCGGGGATCCGCGTTGGCGAAACGCCCTTGACCGTGTACGAGGTCCAGGCACAGGGCTTCGTCATCGCGGCGCGCCGGGAGGCGCTGGTCTGGATCCTCGCCGCGCCCAGCCGCGTTCGGCTGGAAAGCTTGGTCGAGCAGAACCTGGCTGGCGGCACCGGCCCCGTGGTGTCGACGCCCGAAGTCCGCGTGCCCATGTATCTGGACCGTTGGGACAAGCACGGCTTCCGCTTCTGCTACGGGCCGTTCGTCAAGCCGCACGACGCCAACCAGCGCGAGGTGCCGACCTACGACCCGCGTCAGGATTTTACCTTTGCCAAAGACTCGGGCAATCTCGGCTTGGTCGTGTGGAACTCGCCCTTCGGGGCGCCGACCGCCGATGGCATCTTGGATTTCAACTCCCGAGACTGGATCTTCAGGGCAGCCCGGCAACTCGGACTGCCGATGGGCGTGAACATTGGGTTGGAGGCCAACAATCCCAACCTCGTGAACCGTTATCCATCATGGTCCAAAGCATGGGACTGCCCAGCGATTGCGAGCCGGGCAGCGGCGCGGTGGACCTGGACGATTTCAAACGCTTCATGGGCCGCTGGCTCACCGAGGGCACCCAAGGCGTCGACTATTTCATGCACATCGGCGACATCCTCTGGAAGCCGGCGATCAAGGATCATTTCACGAAGACGCTCCGCCTCTGGCACCTGATCGGCAAGTACCACGTTCCGCAGGCGGAACTGGGGGGTGCTGCTGAGCGATCGCAATCTTCGGCTGTGCGGCTTCCCTTGGAACAGCAACGAGCAGCGGCCTGACCTGGTCCAACGCAATCGGTTCTGGGAACTGGTCTGTAACCTGGTGGCCGACTATCCGCGAGGCGGACTGCTGGAGCAGGATTTCGCCCGCGGCAAGGCGGACCGGTTCCGGGTCATTCTCGATGGCGACACGACAATCATGGACCCCGAGGTCGTCGACCAGATCGAAGCCTGGGTCCGGCGCGGCGGCGTCTTCATCACCTATCACCAGACCGGACGGCACACCTCCACGGTTCCCGATGCGTGGCCCATTTCGAGGCTTACCGGGTATGCCGTCACGGGCCATCACCTCCACCTTCACGTTCCGCGAAGGGTTCCGGCCGACCAGTCTTCGCGACGTGAACACGGGTGAAGCCGTCTCACTCGCCGCCGAAGGCCAGGTCTCGAGGCTGGCCGACGTGACGTTCGGAGCGTGGGAGACCCGCGCCTATCTCAGCCCGCGCGGCCGAATCGACCGGGCGCCCGCCGACTGGTTCGCCCTGCAACGTGACTGGTGGAGCGGCACCGCGGATCCCGGTCCGCCGATCCCGGCCCAGGAGTCGCGGTTCTGTCTCAATCTGACCGAGGATTGGGCTTACAAGATCTTCGACGGTGGAATCACGGGCGACCCGGCTGAGGACCTGGGACTGGCCGACCCGAAACTCGACGATGCGTCGTGGCCGCGGATGCGGATCGGCATCTACAACGTGCCGGACCATGCGGACGCGCAGCACGTCGTCTTTCGCAAGACGTTCCGGGTGCCAGAGAAGTGGGACCACGGGCGCGTGTGCCTGTTCACCCACAGCGACGTGCGGGGCAAGTGGCGCCGCTACCTTGACGGCCGGCCCCTGGAGGCCAGAAACGGCCCCGACGACGACCTGGGCGGAGTGTTGAAACCGGGCAGCACGCACTGCCTGGCGATCGAGCTATGGGGAAAAGACCTGCCCGCAGGAACCCCCGCGCCGATCTTCCTGTCCTACCGGCCGGAGCCCGTTGCTCGTCAGCTGATCAACGACAGCTGGGCCTACGCCTCCGATCGACTCACCTACGGGCCCGCGGGCAGCTTGCCGCTGACGGTGCCCGCCGCGGGTTCGCTCCGCACCACGGTGGCCGTGGACTCGGCTCAACGCTCGCGTAACGTCCTGATCCATGTTCAGGCGGCCGTGGACAGCGTGATCATCAACGGCCGCTGGGTCGCCGGCTTCAGCAATATCTACCACCAGGTAGATCTGAACCTGACGCCCTGGGTACGTTTTGGCCAGGACAACGAATTGATCCTGGTGTTTCACGAGCAGACCGTCATCCCCGCGGCGTGGCTGGAGTTCTATGACAAAGACGTGTTTCCTTAGGCGCCATTGGCAACCTCTCCTCTCTGAAAAGGTGAACACAAACACACGTCCCTGTCCCGGATATACAGGGGCGCGCAGGCGAGTGCGCGGAAGATTCAGCAGGAAAGAACAGTCAGCTAAGAGACCGCCTGAGTTCGACTGTCTCACTTCGACCCCTGCCGCCTTGCGCGGCCGGTGAAGGAGTCTTGTGAGCGAGATCGCGAACGCAGCAATACCCCTCCCTTCCCCAGCCTGCCGCCGGAGGCGGCAGGCTGGGGAAGGGAGGAAGGCGG
>JAPLNJ010001118.1 GCA_026692885.1 Planctomycetota bacterium
ATGAATGAGGAAAACAAATTGGTCTGACATTTTCTTGCCCCCATTTTCCTGCCCGCTTCTTTGCGTCGGTAACAATCTCCACGGGCTTCTGGTGGGAAGAACGTCCCATGCCGATCCATTGCCGAATACCGCTTCGCCGTCTCACTCAGCAGGAGTTCGGCGAACTGTCCTATGGCGTGCTGCGTGAGGTTTTCGCGATTCACAACATACCGCTGTACGAGGCCGGACTCACACACTTTCTGGGCGGTGACGCGGTGGTATTACGTCCCGTCCAAGTGCTGCTCGATTCCACCCCGTTCGGCGAGCAGCCGTTCCGCCACGCCGCCGAGGACGTCGCGTTCCGGCTGACTGCCTTTGAGGATCCCCGGGCGTTCGAGCGGTTCCTGCCCCAGGTTGATCGTCTGGTGCGTCACACGAGCCTGCGAGCGCTGCTGTGGGTCAACATCGCCCGGTCACGTGTCACGTTTACCACGGTGGCACCGAAAGAGGCGGGCAGGAACATGGGGGCAGGAAAATGACCACCCGGATCGATACCGCCTGGCATCCCCTGGCCACCGGCTGCCCGCCGGACTGGGCCAGCGCGTGGGGACAGGATCGCTATGGGGTCTGGGTCGAATTCGAGGTGGCTGGCTCGGACGGCACACAGGTCGCTCAGTCACTGCGCTGGATCCCGCCGGGCCGATTCCAGATGGGATCGCCGGATGACGAACCGGGGCGACATGGCAAAGATGAGTATGCAGGCCGGTACGATGAAGGTCCTCGTCATCCGGTCACCATCACCCACGGCTTCTGGCTCTTCGATACGCCCTGCACCCAGGCCCTGTGGGCGTCGGTGGTGGGCGACAACCCCAGTCGCTTCAAGAGTCCCAGCCGCCCCGTGGAGAACGTTAGCTGGGACGATGTTCAGGCGTTTCTCGAGCAGCTCAACGGCCAGATCCCCGATCTGGACCTGACCCTGCCCACCGAGGCCCAGTGGGAACATGCCTGCCGGGCGGGCACAGACACCGCGACCCACGCGGGACCGTAATGGTGCCACGACGGAGCGCGGCGATACACGGCCGACAGTGCAGCCGATCCGGTCGGTCCGACCGACAGGGGCGCCGATCGGGTGTTGCGGGGCGGCAGTTGGAGCAGCTACGCGCGGAGCGTGCGGTGCGCGTCCCGCTTCGCGCTTCCCCCCGGCAACCGCCGCATCCACATCGGTTTTCGCCCTGTCCGAGTTCAGCAGTAGGTGCATCCGGCCGAGGGAAGCCCGTCTTAAGCGGGTCTCTGCCGGGTGTAGGGTGGGCCAGAGCGGGCAAGGCGAGAAGGCCTTCCATTTGGGCCGGCAAATTGACTTGCCGGTTGACTGTCCAACGTCAAATTACTGTGCGCTCTGGAAGGAGGGCACGCACTACGGCTGGAAACTCATCGAACCCTGGCCCGGACGACGCCCAGCCATCGGTTGGTACGACGAAGGAACGCCCGAAGTCGCCGACTGGCACATCAAGTACGCACTCGAGCACGGCGTCGATGCCTTCATCTACTGCTGGTACCGGGCACATACCGAGCCCAAGATCGAGCACACGCTCGGACACGCCATCCATGATGGACTTTTGCAGGCGAAGTACCGCGACAAATTCAGGTTCTGCATCATGTGGGAGAACGGCTGCGCGCCAGGCGTCAAGGACGCGGACGACCTGATGAGCAACGTGCTGCCGTTTTGGATCGAGAATTACTTCACGCATCCTTCGTATCTGAAGTTGGACCACATGCCGGTGCTCTTCGTGTGGCAGCCGCGCAGGTTGCTCCCGCAACTTGGCGGTCCCGAGGGCACGCGCAAGACCTTCGAGGCCATGCGGGCACGCTGCCGTGAAGCGGGTTTCGCGGGCCTGCGCATCATCGCCTGTATGGACGGCCCGGAGGAAGAACTGGGCAGACAGATCGCCGCCAGCGGCTGGGACGCCGTGACCGGTTACGGACTTCGGCCCAGCGGTGTCCGCGACGCGGGCATCGACGCCGACGGGATCCCTTACCAGGAGCACGCGGACGTGCTCGGGCGCTACAAGGAAACCTGGGAACAGCGCGCCGCCTGCACCGGCGGCGTCCCCGACATTCCCAACGTGTTCATGGGCTGGGACCCGCGGCCTTGGGGCCGGGCGGAACACGGCGGCTACGTCGCCAATCCCAAGGCGGCGAACTTTGAAGCCGCCTGTCACGATGCCAAGGCACTTGTCGATGCCAAGCCGGCTGATCGCTGGGACAGAAAGCTCATCGTCTTCGACAATTGGACGGAGTTCGGTGAAGGACACTACATCGAACCCACATCGGGCCTGCCACCGCATGCCGTGGCAGCCACGGCGCATCACCGGCGACTTGCTGGCTCATTGGGAGTTCGAACGGATCGTCGACGGCCGCCTCGCGGACTCTTCACCGAACGACAGCAGTCTGGTGGTGACCGGCATGACCATCGAGCCCGGCCGCAGCGGCCAGGCACTGCGTTGCGGAGATGGTGAGGCGACGTGCCCCGCGCCAACACCGTTCTTCCACACGGGCGGTGTCACGGTTGCGCTGTGGTGCCAGCCGGACCAGCTGAATCAGAGCGACCATTGGATGCTCAACACGGTCGCGAAAGACACGACCGGTTACCGACTGGGCCTGGGCGGCGGGCGTCCCGTCTGGCAGATTCCGCAGAGCGCCTGGAGCCACGGACTGTGCGGGCCCCAACCGTTGCCTGCCGGGGAGTGGTCCCATGTCGCGGCCACCTTTGACAATCGAATGCTGCGTCTGTACGTCAACGGCGTGGAAGTCGCCGCGCTCGAGCGGCGGGGCTTCATCAATCCGGGCGGCGACGTGGTCATCGGCGGACACAGTGCCGGACTCGCCCGCGCCCGGTTCCACGGCTGCCTCGACGACGTGCGCATCTACCGCCGGGTGCTATCGCCCGCGGATATCGCCACACTCGCACAGCCGTAAGCTCCATTGCCAGAGTTGCCACAAAAAGGCACAAGAACGCGCGAGAACTCCGACACATTTGCTCCAACGCGAACCCCTCGTTGTTTTGTGACTTCTGGTGTTCTTCGTGGCTAGTCACTACCTTTTGCAGGAATTGCGTTTTCAACTTGACTTGAGTTGGTTACGAAAGAAACGTCATGTCCAAAGCCAACCACTCGGCAACCATCGCCTCTCTGCTTTCCCTGTCCGTTCTGTTGTCTTGTCTCCACGGAATGCTGTCCGCCCAGACGCAGGAGGCCGCCGCTACCACGAATTCCACGAGTCGTGCTGTTTCGGCGCCCGGCCCTGGCGGGCGATGACGCGGGATGCGCGTTTCTTGCCGCGCCCCTCTTCGATACGTTCCAGGCGGATCGCGAATTCCCAATGGTCGCCGAAATCATAGAGCAGTTTCATCGACGCGCCTGGGGCGAGTGGCAGCTCGCCGATGCGAATCTCGTCTGCCCACGGACCCTCTTCTATCGCAGGATGGCAGGCCTTGAGCGTGCGGCCTAGGTGATCGCGGTAGGTCAGTTCGTACAGGTGTTCGTCGTCGAAGTTGATCGAGTCGAGAATGCACTCCACGAGGTCGTGAACGGTGGCATCGTCCGGCATGGCGATGTCGCGCCGCGCGCCCCCCACGGACACGCGAAACACAAAGATACCCGTCCTGGCCGGTGGCGGAGGCGCTGCGAGCGTGTGCTGCCACGCCGGCACATAGGGCTGAAAGAGCGGCTGCCAGTAGCCGAAACCAGCTGTTTCATCCGGTGGGTTAATCAGACGATCGGTGTCCTCCGGCTCGCCGTCCGCCGTCTCGTCGGCGTGCTCTGGATCCGGCCTGCCGCCGGCTTCGGCCGATGACCGCTCCCGCGGTTCGTCCATCAAAACCCCCGTGGCCGTCGGACGCTCGTCGCTTGTCCCCGGCGCCTCCCACGCGTCCGCCTCCTCATCATCGTCCCCTGACTCGCCGTGGCGCGCGAACATGATCCGGTAGTGCTGGTCGGCCAGCAACGTGAAAACCGCATCCCCGAACGGCGTGCGGCTGAATCCGGCGGGCGCCCAAGGTTGCGGCGGGACCGGGGCATGCTGCATCTGGATCAGGCCAAACAAATCCATCAGCACCAGCAGATAGAACTGCCGTCCCAGTCCCCGCAGGTAGAGCATGTCCGGGCGCCCGCTCCACTTCCCGAAGGAACGCCCACCGGCCGGAATCAGCTGCCACTCGTGGAGGCACTGCATGAGGAAGCCGTCCCATCGGCTCCCGCGCTCGCCGAGCATTTCGGCTTGGCCGATCAACAGCCAGGACTCCAACAGGGCGAAGTACCGTTCGGTCGGGCTCAGACTTTGCCACCGTTCGAGCGCGGCCGGCTCCAAGACCAGCCGCGTCTTAGCTCCGCTCCCCTGCACGCAGGTGATTCCGCTGGCGCGTAGCAGCAAGTGCAGGCCCTGCAGGTAAGGATGCGAACGCAACTGCGGGCGCTTCATCTGCAGCCGCAACGGCCGCGCCAGCCGCTCGTCCAGGACCGGAATCGCGTCCAGCGGCAAGAGGTTGTACTGGCCGGCAGCCTTCACGCCGTCGGTCCCAATATGGCCCAGCATGACTTGGAAGTCGTGTAAGATCGGACCCGGCGAAAAGTCATCGAAGGTCTGCGTCCGCAGCGTCTCGGCGTGAACGGCCGTGAATCCGCGTTCGATTCGCATTGTGCACCTCTGTGTGGAAGGCAGGAAGACGCGGTTTCGGTGAATCGCCGACGTTCCCCGCGCCGGTCAGAGTACCCCAGCCGCGCCAGGATGGCAAGAAGGCGCCAAGTTACGGCACCAAGGTATGGCCGTGGATGGCCAGGTTGTTGCAGGTGGACCCTGTCGTTCGCAATGCGGTTTCATCCCTTGTCCTTTGTGAAGCGGCAGCTATAACGTAAACCACTCTTCCAACCGCCCATCCTCCCACGGAACTAGACGCCATGAAGTTGACCGTCTCACTCGCGATTGCGTTCCTGATGGCATTTGCCGATCGATACTCGTCGGCGCAGGACACCACGTCGGCGGATGATTCCCGGCCCGCCGCCTCCAACATCCTCGGCCAGCAGTATCTCTACAACAGCGTGAAGGGCTATCGCGGCGCCCTGGAGAAGGGCGGCATCAGAACCGTAAGTACCCGGTGCTCTACCTGTTGCACGGCATCGGCGGCGATGAGACCGATTGGCAGCGTTTTGCCACGCCCGACGTCCTCCTCGACAACCTGCTGGCCGACGGAAAAGCCGAGCCGATGCTGGTCGTGATGCCCAACGGCCGGGCACAGAAGAATGATCGGGCGGAAGGCGACGTTTTCCGCTCCGCTCCGGCGTTCGCTGCGTTCGAAGAAGACCTGCTCAAGGACGTGATCCCGACCATCGAGTCGCGCTACTCGGTTCAAGCGGACCGGGAGCACCGCGGAATTGCCGGTCTGTCGATGGGCGGCGGACAGTCTCTCAACTTTGGACTGGCCCACCTGGACACCTTTGCCTGGGTTGGCGGCTTCTCGTCGGCGCCCAACACGAAGCGTCCCGCGGAACTGGCGCCCGACGTGGCCCGCGCCAAGCAGCAACTGAAGCTGCTGTGGCTCTCCTGTGGCAACCAGGACGGCCTGATCGGCATCAGTCAGGGCGTGCATACGTATCTCAAGGAACACGACGTGCCGCACGTCTGGAACGTGGACTCGAATGCCCACGACCCCACGCACTGGCGCAACAACCTGTATCATTTCCTGCAGCGCGTATTTCGCTGATCGCGTTGACCGAGCGGAACCAATCACCGCTACCTGTCCACCAAGCCCAACAGCCCCGGCCCAGTCACAGCCTCTGCCACGGGCCCCCGGCCTGACCGGAAGGACGGTGCGTGTTTCAAGTGGGAAGTGGCTGAGGCCGTGGCAGATCCATCGCGGAACGCAGCCGCTGTAGAAGTTAAACCAGTCGCCCGGGAAGTGAAACGATGATCGCTCGAGGCTTTCCGATGAAGCCGATCACGGGCCAAGTCCCAATGAGGAGATCGTGATGAGTGTTCGCCCAAGGAACGGCCGAAGAATGACTTCCGCCATCGTTTCGCCGCCAATCTGACCAAGGGCGCGGGGGCTTCCCTGCGGGGTTGGTGCGGCGAATGGGCCCTTCCGTTTTCGGCCCTGGGGTTGAAGCCTGCGCCGGGAATGAAGATCGCTCTCAACATGAGTGCGTTCTGCAGCGAGTTCGGCGAATGGCACTGCTGGGAAGGTACGCTCGCGGAGAGCTGGCGTCTCGATCAGGCCGGAATGTTGCAGCTCGCGAAAACCGAATGACCTCAGCCCACAACCACAGCAGACTATGGACGCGAGAACCCACCTCACCGATCTGCAGAACACCGGCACTCGTTACGCGGACCGCAGTCGCCAGCAACTGCTGGCGTGGGGCCAATTGCCGCATCTGGTCCGCGCCGGCCGCGCCACCGTCACGCTGCGTCTTCAACATGCCGAGGGCGCCAGGGTCTACTCGCTGGCGGTGAGCGGGAAACGCACAGGCGAACTTCAGGCGAACGCCGTCAACGGTGCGCTGTCCGTTCCACTATCGGTCTCCGCCGCCGGCCAAGCGCGAATGCTTTACGAAATCGAGGTGCGGTAGGGCCGCAACAGCTCGTTCGCTCTCCACGGAAAGGAGACGCTTTGAATCGAAGACCCGGATTGCAGTGGTGGCAAGCGCGACGTGAGCCTCACCGAGGCTGATTTGCTCGACTCGGTTACTCCGATACTCTGCAGATTGCGGAGGAAGTCTGCGTCTTGTCGCGAAAACCCGACAATAGTGTCCGGTCGACAACGACGGACCGGGTGAAAATGGGAACAGGTTGTCAATCCGGTCGCGAACGGATATCGTTTGCTCAAGGTAAGGCATCCCAAGACAGAAGCACTGTGCAAATGTGTCTCCCCTCCGGAGCGTTGCTAACATGTCGTCCATGCCCGATTGGGTACTCTTGGCCCGGAGATTCGCCGCCACCGGCAAGGACAACTTCCTTCGGCAAGCCGCTGAGGCCGGCACCGAGGTAGAAATTAAAGGCTTTCTGCGCCGCGAGGACGTAGCTGGAAATGGGTTCGTTCCGGCGGGACTCGCTAGAGCAGTGGCCGAGCGGCTCGAATCACTAGGTCGGACCGCGGAGGCTGCCATCGTCAATATTCTTGGCTCTCGCCTCCTTGCCCTCTATGCCGAGCGACCGGAGGAGCTAGATCAGGCAGCCGGTGAGACTGTGGCGAGGATCTGTGCTTGGGTGGTGGGCTTGAGTTATGAGCATGCGTTCAAGGAATGCGAGGCTAGGTTTGCCGCAGCACTGGGGAACAATGCGTTGAAACGGCGCAAACTCGACACAGCTGGCTCGGTCTTGAAGCGTGCCGCGGCCATCTACCGCGAATTGAACGCGACCGATGGAGGTATCTATCGGCCGGGTGCGGCAATGACGCTGCACAACTTGGGTACTGTGTTGCGAGATCAGGGGGACGTCGCGGCGGCGCGCCAACCGTTTGACGAAGCCGCAGAGATGTTTCGCGAGCTAGCGGGCGCCGAACCACACGTTTACACGGCAGACCTGGCAATGGCGCTGGTCAACTTGGGCAGCACGGCGGGCCAGCAGGCGGATTTCGGCACGGCCCGTAAGGCGCTGGAGGAAGCGTTGCTCATTTACGGTGCATTGGGCCAAGCCAACCCAGGCTTCTACCGAGCGGAAAACGCCAAGACTCTTACCCATCTAGGTACGGTGCTCAGCGGGGAGGAGAAGTTCCCGGCTGCGTGCAAGGCGTTCAGAGAGGCTGTAGTAATCTATCGTCAGCTAAACGAACAAGATGCGGGTGCGCACGCGTCCGATCTAGCCGTCACGCTGAACCCATTATCTGTGGCGTTACGCGCTGAACGACAATACACAGAAGCACACAGATCGGCGGAGGATGCAGTGCGGATTTTCCGCGATCTTGACCGGCAATCACCGGGTTCAGCTGACCGTGAGCTCGGCAACACACTGGGGAACTTGGCCAGTGTCTTCATGGAGGAGCGGAGACCTTCTGAGGCTTTTCAGGTTCTCACCGAAGCGAAACAGATACAGGAACGATTGGCTGACGGAGGTGATGAGCAATGCTGCAGCGAATTGGCTAGGACGCTTTGCCGACTGGGGATATGTGCCTGCGAGGAATGGCGTCTGAAAGAGGCCAGGGAAGCGCTAGACGAGGCGGTTCGTGTCTGGCGCGATCTGCCCAAGTGCGCCGAAGATGACTTCTCAACTGAACTGGCTGGAGGGTTGACGGAGCTAGCTGTCTTCCTCCGTAACGCGCGCCTGTTTCCCGAAGCGTAAGATGCGATTAACGAAGCGGTTGATATATACCGCCGTCGTCACCCCAAGCCCGAACAGTCAACGGCCGAGCCGCCTAAGCCCGACTCGGATGAACATGTGAGCCATTTCGCGAAGGCACTTGACGTCCAAGGGACGATTTTCTTGCCAAGAGCAATTCTCTGATCAATATGCAGATCGCCTAAAGTGCAGCGCGAAGCCTATCCGGTGTGATCTTGCAGAGCATGGAGGTAGCCAAACAATTCATCGAACGAACAAGCACACGTACGGGCCTCCGAGTGATCGTCGAAACGACTCAGAAACTCTATGAGAAAGCACGCAAGGCCACCGCTGAATTCATTGCCAATCGCCCCATCGAGTTTGCCTCGTTTCTGCCCAACCTGAACTATAAGCTCTCGCAATATGAGTGCTGAGAACAAAGACCGAAGTTATTTTTCGGCCGGTCCTTGGTTAGGCCGGGCGGGGTTGGGCATAGATGGGAGAAGTCGGCGTCACGCGCGAAGAACGGCTCCCCATCGACCGTCAACTTTGCTGGCGGGAGATGCTTGTTGACGGATCGACCATCGAGTTTGTGTTGGCCGAGACCTTCCGCCTCCACGCGGTCAAGTGACCGCCAGATGAGCGATTCCAGCTGCAACACCGGGTTCCGCACGAGAACGATCCCGGCCCTGATCATGGTCCGCCACCACGACATGTCCTGGGGGAGGATCAAGTGCGAGTTTTCCTTGACGACGATCGATCCCTTCGTTTTCAATGCCTCGCCCAACACGCGGTTGGCGATTACCTTCTGACGATCGCGGAAGCCTGGCCGACCGGAGCAGTCTCGCGAAAGCATGGCCGGTTGGTTGACGGCACCATCGAAGAACTGCTGCGTGAGGCTTCGCAGCGTCGCGGTAGAACCGCCGCGAGGCATCCCCAAGAGCAATACGCACGCTTGCTTGTTCGAGCGATTTCGCAGCGTCTCGATGTCATCAATCTGAGCGATTAAATGCGTAACTCTCTTAGTCGGTGTCAAAGGCCGGTCGCGGGGCGGACGGGGGCTGGGACGTCTGATCGGCGCGCAGGTCTAGCCTCACTTCCGAAGGTGCCAAGAGAGACTCCCTTGGCACTCAGATAAATTCACAGGCTTGTGCTCAGCTGGAGTGCCCCACCGCCATGGCGCTACCTCCAGCCCTGACAGGATTCCTCTTTCCAAGCAGTGGGTCAGTCGACGTGAGCACAGGCGGGTCACTTTTGGTGAGCGGCAACGGGTGTAGCGATGGATCACGCAGTTTCCGCCGACAAAAGTTGCACGCCGCAACATTTGGCCACGGGCTACCGACCGTCGATGCGGCGATGGAGAAACGCGAACAGATTCGTGGCCTACTGCGTCAGCAGACGCAGGTCAGCTCGACATGAACAACGCCGTACCCGGCAGCAAGTCCTACTCCGTCCGTCAGTCCGATTTCAGTCTCGGACCGCCACTACCTGTCCCCAGCAACAGCCACGGAACCCAACCGCGGTTGTGTCGATCCGTAGTTCGCGCGTCCCGGCGAGTTCATCTGACTGGCTCCGTCCTTTCCTGTGAAGACTGACTTCACGCATTCCGCGTCAACACTGACGCGAAAACCCGCAAGCGTGTTTCGTACTCTCCGTCGTCCACGCGGAACACGGCTCCAACGGTAGGCAAAGAACAAGCTGGGGTTTCGATAAGTTGGGAAGCCGCTTTGCACGCGGCGTCTCACCCTGACCCGTCGCACGGGCAGTACCGGGCGGTCTGACGGCGGTCTTCTTGGCCCGCTCAAGTTCTTCCATTTTTCGCACCGTGCGATCGGTACGCGAACGGCCATTCCGACAATTTCGGCAACAGCGACGTAGGTACGTGCGGGAAGGGGCTGTCTAGCTCGGCCGCGGCGTCGAACCCTACCCCACCCAGCTAACATCGCGACGAAAGGTGTAACCATGATTTCTCTATTGCCCACTGCGGGTTCGGCCAGTCCGGACCTCGCGCAACTTATCCAGCAGACGTGGTTGGAGAGTGCCGCGCGGACTGGCATCGACTTAACCGGCTTCGATCCGGCAGCATCTCTGGTCGATCGGCTGGCCTGGGCGCACAGCAAGAGCCTGGAGATTGGCGCGGTCCTTTCCCGGTTTTCCTCCAAGCTGCAACACAGCACGACAGCCCAAGTGCAGGACTGCGTGCAATTTGCCGCCAACCACGGGATCTATGTGCCGCCTGAGTATATCTGCGTGGATGAAGCGGTCAGCGGTCGGAAATCGCGTCGTGATGGCCTCGACCGGGTAAAGCTGATTCTCGAGCACAAATGTGCTCGCGTGTTGCTCGTGTTCAAGGTTAGCCGGCTGTTCCGTGTGGCGTACCGCGGCTTCCAGTTCTTCCAGGAAGAGGTCGTCGAGGAGGACCTGCGGGCGATCAGCGTCAGCCAAGGGATTGACACAGCGGACGAGAAGACCTGGAAGCAACTGGCTTACCTGCACGGCATCATGGACGAAATGCTGTTGACGACCATCGCGGATCATGTGCGATCGGGCATCGTCAGTCTCTTTCATCGCGGCTTCGTCACCGGCGCGCTGACCGTGGGCTACCGCGCGAAGGAGGTGCCGGGGGCAGCACCGACCAATCGTGGTCGCCCCCGCACGATGCCGGAAGTCAACCCGGACGTCGCCAAGCTGATCGTGCAACACTACCAGTGGATCCGCGAGGGGATGCCCATCAAGGAAGGTTGGCGGCGTTGGGTGAAAGGTGGTGGCCCGTATGGCGGGAAGTCCTGCTCGAAGACCGCCATGCCGGCCCTGCCGAGACCGCGGCAGCCCGGATCGACATCGGAGAGTGGTTCGACAGTCTGCCCAAGCACAAGCGTCGGGTCGCGCAGACACTGGCGACGGGCGAGACGACCAAGCGGACGGCACGCAAGTTCCGTGTCAGCCCCGGGCGGATCTCGCAGACCCGACGCGAACTGGAGACGACGTGGGTTGAGTTCCAGGGTGAACCCCCGTTTGCCTGAGTCGGCACCGCCGTTTATGTGCAAGCCGGGCGGCACGCAGTTGTGTCGCCCGGCTTTCTGCCTTGTCCTTGTCGCCCGTTCCATCTGCCGTCTGACATAAGGAGACGTTCACCATCGGGCCTTGGTCGATCGTCCTCCGCCTGGAGAAGGATGCACGGTTTCCCGACGTGACCCATCACGTCAGCGACCCACAGTTCGCGACGGCACGGCTGCGACTGTCCGATGCGGACGCCGAGTTCCTGACGCAGACGCTGCCGAGGTTGCCGACCAACGATGAGCACAATTGTCCGGTGACCGTGGACCTGAACGGGCAAGTCGTGATTCGGGCTCGGGGCGAGGGACAGCCGCGGGCGACGGAGCTGGTCTTGTCCAGCTCCCGGCTGGAAGGCGACCCCATCGTCTTCAACACCAATCGTTGCTACCTGGACCGAGCCGCCAAGCTCGGCTTTCGTGATGTCCATCTGTTCGGCAACAACGTCCCGGCGCAGTGCCAGGACGGACGACGTCAGTATGGACGACAGTATCTCTGGCTGGAGCCGGGACAGCCGATCGCCAGCCACGCCGACAATCAACAAGGAAAAGAGGTGCATCTGATGGATAGTCTCTTGGTTCTTGCCCTCCTGGGCGTCATCGTGTGGTGGTTCTACAAATCAGGCAAGCGGATCGGCAGCCGCAAAGGCTACCACGTCGGCCGATCGCGTTCCCGGCGTTGCCGCTAACCTACTGTCATGCCGGGAGATCAGCCGCGTCTGCGCCGCCTCTTGGGACGGCGCAGACCGGCGTTTTTTTAGCTATCAGGGCCCCATGCCGGAAGGCGTCCCCATCTTGGGCCAACTGAGTGGCAGGCAGTTTTTCGCCCCAGATTCCGAACTTGTGCTGCGGCAACCGAGATGAGGCTATTCAATTCGAACGCCCCCGCCCGGCTTGCGTCCAATTCTCCAGTACCTCAAACACACATTGCTGTCGCACATCGAAGAAACGCGGCAAGCGACAGCATTTCTGATTCAAGTCGTGCTATGGTAACGAGTTTCGTCTGCCCGCCGACACGGGCAGGCGACGGGCAGACGGGGCAGGTGTCGTGTCCGCCTCGTCTCCGTTCTCTTCACCGCGACACGTTTCCAGCCTCGTGAGCTGGGGAAAACGGTGAAAGGGGAACGACGCATCGCTCAGTTCTTCGGGCAGTGCATATCGCCAGGGTCCGTTTCCGTGGTCCCGCTCGGCGGCGATGAGGCCGTCGCGTTGGAGACGGTCGAAGTGGCTCCGCACTCGTTTCACGGACCAGCCAAGTAGGTTGGCGGCCAACAAGTCTACTGGCGACGCCAACCAAGCACTGCGATTCGGCGGCCGACGTGCGGTCCCCATGCGACGGTACCACTCGTAGCCATTGACGTCCTGGTGTAGATACGTGACGAGCCTGCGTACCAAGCCGGATTCCACGTTGCCCAGATCGGCGACTTCGCGCCGGGTGATCAATTCCTTCCGCGGGTGTTCGTCGTCATCGTGAATGTGATCGAACTCGCCACCCGGAAGCGGCGTGCCGTTGCGGTGGATCTCGCCGGATCGTGCAGCCAGGTAGACGTTGGCTCGGCCGACCATGGCAGTCGCCAGCGGATTGCACGTTGCGTCGGCCGATCGCAGAATCGGGCTGCGAAGGAGTTGACGTACGTATCCGTAATCCTCCGGCGTGACGTTCGCCTCTGCCTCTGATCCCGCCCCACTACACGATGTCCTCAGAACACAAGCGCCAGCCACGAAGGCACGAAGTATCTGGCTCTCGCGATACCAGTGCCGAATGGGGCTGCTTCCCTGGGGATCTGCAGCCAGAATCCGGGACAGCCAACCGGGAGTGTCCACGGTCGAAGGGCGTGCGGAAGGCTGTTCACCCGGGCTGGCGTTGCCCTGCGTTGCCAGCCAGTGAGCCAGATCCTCGTTCTCCTGCGGAGTGGCACGCACGACGAGCGTCGCTCCAGGGTCTTCGGCCAGATCGCTCGGCACGAGTCGCGAGAACATGGCGGGCCGCGAGATCCCGTCCGCCGGGGCCGCCATTTGAATCGACCATGCCGCTGGGATGTGGAGACGCGGCGTATGCACGATGACGACGCGCACCTGGGCCATGCGCGAAGGGAGCTTGTTCAGGTCCTTCTGCGTGTGAATGTGATGGACGGCATCTGGACCGACCGCTCGCGCATGGTGTTGCCAAATGCCGGACAGGACGGGAGCCGGGAAGTCGTAGTAGCAAAGCGTAACCGAATCCCCTGCCAAGCCAGCAGCCATCGCCAACTCGCCCAAACGCACCGACGAGGGTGTTGCCGGACCGGACCGTCGTGTTGATGTGCCTGTCATGATCGGCCCTCCTGCACGACAGTTCCCCGGTCAATCCGACCGAGGAAATCTCGTCGATTCAGAGGCGATCTGGCGGCGTTTCCCGGCTTCTTGACCTCATCGGCTCGGAGGCCGCTTCGAAGCCAATTCCGCAAGTCACTTCCGCCATGTGACTTACGAGAAGTTCTCGCAATGATTGACTCTGGTGTAGTCGTATCCACGACTACGCCAGATTCAATTCGCCGAGTGAACTTCGGGAACGCTGACTGTTTGCCTGCAGGGCCGCCCTTTGAACCCGTTTCCCCTGGTTGCTCAGCTCCGCTCGACAGCGCGTCATTCATAGGTCTCTTGAGGCGGGGCGGCTCGCTAGAAACTCCATGCCCTTGCGACATCAGTGGCGATCGCTGAAATCGCTTGCTCCAGTTCCAACGTCTCCAAAGGCAGGTCCAGGAAGTTATCCGGAGATTTCGTCGGGCGAACAAATTCTGTCGAAACGGAAGACTTCGGGCGTATGCCATCTTGTCGATGCGGTCGTAGCCGTTCTTGCGTCGGCGCCGTGACGGTAGGTCGTTGCTCAGTTGGCCCGCGCGCAATTAGGTCTTGGGCACTTACCGCCGGCGCGATCGTGTCCCCTCGACCATTTGCCGGATGAACGGACGGAAAGTGCTCAATGGAATCTGTGTCGCTGAGCCGAATCCGTGGGAAGACGACAGGCGGTTCGGTGGACTCGCCCTCCCCGCCGGACACAGTCGGAACCGGTCCCGGTCCAAACGCATTGATGTAGATTATCACGATCAAGACATCGATCGGGGTAAGCTGGCCATCCCCGCTGGGATCCAAGAACGGCGGCGGAGCTGGCGTGGGAGGTAAAGCAGTCTCTAAGTCCCGGGAACCGTTGGTATCGATATCGCTAATCAGAGTGAGCACATCGATGGACGTGATGGATCCATCGCCCGTGACGTCGCACGGGTGACGCAGGTTCTGCCATGTCAGCCCAACGACCAGGGTCGTCCAAGCATCGCTGGCATCGCCCCCCAACGCGTTGCCCGCCGCGTCCCGAATGCCAGATCCCGCCGCCGTCAGTTGCAGCCTGTAACTGCCAGACACCCCTGTCACGCCCGACAGATTCGCCAGCGTCCACGTGAGACTGTCAATCGTGGTCAGCGTCTGCGCAGCGGTGAGCAGGTTACTGCCTCCGTCGCAAGTCAACACTATGTCTGCAAGGTCGAAGCCACTGATCGGCTCGCTGAACACGATCTGAATGGCTGACACCGCTGTGTTCTGCGGATCCGGAGTCACGTTCACGATATCCGCCGTCGGCGCCGTGTCGTCATCGTTCGTCGTGACCGCCACCGTCTGGTCGGCCAGCGGATCGAAGGCGTTATCCGAGCTGGCGTCCACCACCGAGACCGTCACCGTGCTGGTCACCGCACCATCGACAATCGCATCGTCCACCGCCGTGATCGTCACCGTCTGCGCCGTGTTCCAGTTGGCCGGCGTGAACGTCAGCGTGGCCTTGTCCACCGTGGCTTCGCTCGCATCGCTGGCCGCCACCGAGAACACCACGTTCGTCAGCGGCTGCCGCGTCAGCACCATGGTGAACGTGTCCGTCGTGTTCGGCTCCGTCACCGTCGCCGCGGTCTTCGACAGCGTAAAGCCCGCCGTGGTGCCGATCGTAAGCACGCCGTCAATCTGGTCGGAGGCCGCGTTAGTCGGAGCAGGTGACAGCGTCAAGTCGTTCAGGTCGTTGTCAAACATCGCGGTGCTGGTGCTGCCCCACGTTGACAACAGGTTGATCGGTGTTTCGCCAGGTGACGCATCGGCCGCGACGGTGAAAGTGAGCGTCACGATGTCACCAACCGTATCCCAGGCGTACAGCGGTGTTCCACTGAACGAATCGACCACGTAGATGAGCTTCCCAGCGGCCGGCTGCGTCAGCGTTCCGGAGAGATCCGTCCCTGCGAACAGGGTTCCCAGTTCGACGCCGTTCAGCGCGAGCCTGGTCGGGTCAAACTCGACCACCAAGTCGAACCCGCTAATCGTGATCCCTGCCGGTTCGGTCACTTGCATCTTGACGGGAACCGAAACCGTGCCGCCCGGACCTCCGCTCAGATTCTGAGGTATATAGATCTTCGGGTCGTAGCCGGCGACCGCGGGCAGCGTCAGGCCCGTCGGCAAAGCCGGAACATTAGCCACCGCCACCCGGCCGATAACGCGGCGGACGCCGATGGTATCGTTCGACTGGATTGCGTCGTTCAAAGTAATGTCGGCAATCAGCACCGGGTCGACCATCTGGTAAGCGGACAGCCCGGTATCGACCTGGCCGATGATTCGCCGGATGAGCGTGGCGTCGGGCGAATTGTACGTGCCGCTACCGTTTGTGTCGCCGAAAAAGGCCGCCACGTGGATGGCGTCGTCGTCCTGCGACGGCAGTTCCGCCGGCGCCGGCCCGTCGTCGTAGACATGCAAGTCGGTGATGTCCAGAATCTGCTTGGCGGCGTAGGGTGCGCCGTCCGGCACCCGCGCCGTAAACGTCCCCACCGTCAGCGGACCTGCCGTCGAACTGAAGCTCCGCTCCGCGTCGAGGTGCAGCAGGGCGGTGCCGACCGAGGGGAAGGTTAGTTGCGACTCGACCCCGTTGGCCGCCAGAGCGCCGTCGACGGTGAAGTCCTGAATCTCCAGCAGCGCCGGATCGTAGTGTACGATCAAATCGACGCCGGAAACGCCCAAGCCGGTGCTCATTTTCAAGGGCAAGCCGGCGGTCAGCACGTTGGTCGGCAGATTGACCGGCTGGCCGTAACCTCGCGCGAAGTCAGGCAAGCTCACCGTCACCGTGTCCGCGTCCGGCGTAGCCACCGTGAAACTGGTCACGAAGTCGTCGCCCGTCACGCCGTCCCCGTTCCCGTCCAGTAGATTGCCCGCCGTATCGCGGAACGCGTTGGTGCCACTTTTCAGCCGGACCGTGTACGTATCCGCTTCCAGGACACCTCCCGTCTTGACGAATGTTACTCCTCGAGCGTCAACGGCCGGCACCAAGGAACCCCGGACGGCGCCCACGCGTTGTCCCATCAGTTCCACGTCCGCCGACCCGAGCAGATTCCCTTGGTCGTACAGGTTGAGGACGCTCCTTTCCAGAGCGTGATTGAACCGGGCCACGAATCCCACGCTGGTCGGCGTGAGGGAGACGCCCAGACTACTGGCCACCATGGTCAGCTCGTTGCTGGTGGTATCACCGACCTGATTGCCGGCAGGATCCTCGGCCACCACGTGAACATCATAGGTCCCATCGGCCAGCCCCGGGTTGATCGTGTTGTCGGGTAGCAGCCACGTTCCATCGCCGCGGTTCTCGGCAAGATACGTCTTGGTGGCAAGGGTGACCGAGACCGTGGCCGTTGCGTCATCAATGGTGCCGTGGAGGGCCGGTGTCGCATCGCTGGTGGTGAGGTTCATTACGGTCACGATCGGCGGCGTCAGATCGACAAGCAATTCATTCAACGTCGAATCGCCGCCGGCCGCGAGGTCTCCTTGCTTCGCGATGACCAGCACGTCGTAGACGCCCTCGCCCAGCGGCGGTGTGATCGTGTTGTCCGGCAGGCTCCAGGTGCCGTTCCCGTGGTTCACGGCCGCGTAGGTGTGGCCGGCCACCGTCACTTCCAGGCTGGCCGTGAAATCGTCGATCGTACCGGCCAGTGCGGGCGTGGTATCATGGGTGACCAGCCTGGTGACCGTTACCGTCGGACTGACGACAGACAGAGATGCCGTTCCGTACGCCACAGCAGCGCGAATATCCCTGTCCATCCCCGTGAGCTGGAAGGCCGCGGACAGTGAGTCGGCCGCGTTGGTCGCCAAGACGACCGTCCCAGCTGCGGTGGCCACGGCGTCCAGGTAAAACACCGGTTGCGGAACGCGGTTCATCGTGGACTTCGCCACCGCCGCCGGCGCCACCCGGCTGCCACCGGCGTCATCGACCAGCCCGCCGGTCTGGTCGATGATACCGGAAATCGTTTGCGCGAATGCCGCCATGTGCTGCACCGCAGAAATCGACACGAGGCCACTGTCGAAGGTCAGATCCATCGCCGCCGCCACCACGCCTCGGGCAGCCCCCACCGTCCGCAGATCCTGGCCCGAGACGTAGATGCGGAATGGCTGCCCGATCCAGACGCGATCGATGGGCCGGCCGGTGCTGTCCGCGAAGGACACTTGCACCGCGGCCAGCGGCCCGTCGTTATCGAGCACTTGGATTTCCACCGCGCGTGGGGCCAGGTTCGCGTACGTCGGATCGGCGCTGGTCATCGCATGGACCAAAGCGACACGCTGGTCTCCTTCGACCACCGTATCCTCCGGGCTGGCTACCGCGATGGTCTGCGGGACGTTCCAGGTATCGGCGGTGAAGATCAGCTGACTTGGCGTGACGCTGATCTGGAGATCGCCCGCAATCGTGACCGTGACGTCGGCCGTGGGCCTGGTCGCCAAGGCAATCGTGTAATGGCCGCCCGATCCGCCTTCGGTGACGACGGTCGGCCCGGATTCAGGGAACAGGAGGATATCGGCGACCGGAACCTGCTGAGCGCCGGAGGCCAGGGGGCTCGTCGTCCACAAATTGCGTCCGGTGCTGCCGTCATCAGCCACGAAATACAGCGCGTTGCCGCTCTTGGTAAGTCCGATCGGCGTCGCACCGTTCACGCCGGATGCATTGATATCGTCGACGAGGTGGGTCCCGTCGGCGGTCCCGTTGGTCTGCCAGAGTTCGTACCCGGTTTCCGGATCATACGCCGTGAAATACAGCGGGTTGACGTGTGTCAGATTCTCAGGCTGGGAATTGCCGGCGCCGGGATTGATGTCCGTCAAGCGGATCGTTCCGTCCGCGGTCCCGTTGCTGCTCCATAACTCGGAACCGTGCAGCCCATCGTCCGCGACGAAGAACAGCGTGCTATCGACTGCGACGAGGTCAGTCGGATTCGAGCTCCCATCGGTCCTGAGATCCGCAACCAAGACGGTGCCCGCCTCCGTGCCGTCGCTCCTCCACAACTCGGTTCCCGTCACGGGTTCGAAGGCTGCGAAGTAGAAGGAGCTGCCCACGACGGTGATTCCGGTCGGCGACGCGTCTCCCGGACCGGCATGGATGTCCTTGAGCAACACCGTCCCGGCCTCCGTGCCGTCGCTGGACCAGAGCTCAGCGCCGTGCAAACCGTCGGCCGCAGCGAAAACCAGTCGGCTGCCGAGCACGGTCAGGTTTCCCGGATTCGAGCTGGCGGTGCCCAACCGAATATCTCGCACCGGTCGAGTTCCCTCCGCAGTGCCGTTGCTGACCCACAACTCTCGGCCATGAACAGGCTCGAAGGCCGTGAAGGCCAACACGCCGTTGAAATCAATGAGCTGTTCGGGGGACGAGCTGCCTAGGCCCACGTTGATGTCCTTCACAGGATCTGCGCCGCCCACCGCGTTCAGCGTGTACAGTTCCCGCCCCGTGACGCCGTCATCCGCCGTAAAGAACAGCTTCGTCCCGATCGCCAGCAGATTGGCTGGCGTGGCGTGACTGGGGCCGGGACGCAAATCGGTCACCTGCACCGTTCCCGCAACCGTGCCGTCGCTCTTCCACAATTCAAAACCGCTGGCCGGATGAAAGGCCGTGAAGTACAGCGTCCCGCCGACGTCGATCAGGTTCGACGGGAACGAACTGCCGGTGCCCGGATTGATGTCCGCGACCATCACGGCGCCCGCAGTCGTGCCGAGCGTCTTCCATAGCTCGCGCCCCTGCTGGGGCGTGACGGCCGTGAAATACAGCGTACCGTTCACGTCCAGCAAGTTTTCTGGCAGCAGACTCAAATCGACCGGGTAGTCCTCGTCCAAATTGGTCAACGTGACATCGGCCGCGTTCAGCCCGCGGTAGTCCGTGTCGCCGCTGAGTGCCGGCCCGGTCACGACACGGTACACCACGTCGCCATCGTCCAGCGTGTCGCCCAGGCCGGCGACGGTGACTTTCTGCGGAACGAACCAGTCTTCCGTGGTGAACACGAGTTCGGTTGTCGAAGTGACCGCTTCCTGCGGATTGTCCACCTCGATCGGGATTCTGAGGTCACGGCGAACCAGACGCAGCGCATCGGCGACAACGCGTTGTCCGTCGCTGACTGACAACTTGACCGCCAGACTGCCGCTGCGGATGCGGAACAGGCCCAGGCTGTCCCAGGCTTGCCCGGCGAGTGTTTCCCCGGAGGGCGCCGCGGTTTGGCTGAGCCGGACCGTCGCCAGGACTGTGGTCCCGTCGCTGACCGTGTAGGCTGCGGCCTGAGTCAGCCCGGCCAACGGGGGCCACGTGACCAGCACCTCGTACACGCCGTCGTCCAAGCCGCCAACGTTCCAGTCTGCGGCAGCGACGCCCGTGCCCGATTCATGGACGCGGTACGCATCGCCGTAGCCACCGGCGTTGCTGACGACGTTCCAAATGCCGATCGCAGTGAACGCGGTGTCCGTGTCATCCACGGGCGACAAAACCAACGGTGCCGGTTGCGTCGTCAGCACCACGCTAAACTCAGCCGCTCCGCCGGCCTCGGTTGTGTACAGCCCCGAGGTGACACTGATCGCCACCCCGGCCGTGTCGTCGTCCGAGTTGGTCAAGGCCACATCAGCGGCCTCCAGTCCGGCGTATTCGAGTGACGCACTGGCGGCCACGCCGAGCACCACCTGGTACGCTACGTCGCCGTCATCCACGGCATCGTTCACGCCGGCGGCGGTGACCGTTTGCCACTGGTCCCAATCCAAAGGCGTGAACACCAATTGCCTGATCGATACCGCGCCCTCGGTCGCATTGCTGACGGAAACCGGGATCGTCACCGTGTCCGCGGGAGGCGTCAGCAGCTTGACCGCGAACTGGGCCGTCCCACCCGCCTCGGTCGTGACCAGCCCGGCGGTCGGCGACACAACAATTCCCGCGACGTGAACATCCTCTTCGGCGACCGGCACTTCCCCGCCTTGCCAGCCCTCGGCCGAGGCGACCAGCGCGGCCGTGCCGTTTCGGGCATCAGCATCCAGGGCCGCCGCGAGGGTGATCGTCTGCGGTTGATCCCAGTTGCCCGTCGTAAACGTTAGGGTGGCACTGGAAGTGATGGCGAGGTCCGCGTCGCCGCGGATCGCCAGCTCCACTTCCACGTCGCCTTCTGGCGTTTGAGCCAGCCAAACCTGCACGATGCCCGTCTGCCCTTCGGTGACGATCAGTTCCGACGTGGAGAACACAACCAGCCGATCCGCATCCACTTCGGTGGCGACGACTTCGGCGGGCGTCCACGAGTCGGCCGTCGAGGCGATCAGCAGCACTTCGTTCCGCGCGTCCGGATCAGCCACTCCCGATAACGTGACGACTTGCCGGTGGTCATAGTCCCAGGCATCCGGCGTGAAAGTCCACGCCGTGCCGCCGGTTACTTCCAGGTCGTCGCTGCCGCCCGCGGTGCGAGCCGTGGTGACCGTCACGTCAGAACTCGGCTGGCCCTTCAGCCAGATCTTGTAGCTGACCGTTCCGTTCTCCGGCACGGAGATTTCGTCGATACTCGCCAGGATCGCACGATCGTCATCGGCTTCGTGGATGGCGAGGACGGTCGGCACGGCCCCTGGTTCCGCGGCCGTGATCGTAAAAACCGCCTGGCCATTCTCGGTATCCAGATCGTCCGCTGCCGCGAGCGTGACGAATTGATAGACGTTCCAATCGTCCGGCGTGAACCGCAGCGACGCGCCGCTGGACACGGTCAGGTCCGAGTCCCCGGAGGACCGTTCGACGGTGACCAGTACGTTGGCCTGCGGCTGACCTTTGAGCCGCAGTTTGATTTGCCGCGTGGCAGCTTCGGGCACCGTCGGGCCAGCGATCACGAGCTCCAGCAGATTCCCATCGTCATCCTCGTTCGCGGTCACTTCTTTCGAGTTCCAGCCGGGCGAGGCCGAGACAAAAATCGCCGTGCCGTCGGTCACATCCCCATCATCGGCAGCCGACAGGACGATGTTCTGGTCCACGTTCCAGTTGGCCGGCGTGAAGGTGAGCAACTCGCCCGCAGTGACCTGCAGATCTGAGTCACCCGTCAATCGCACCGTGTTGACCACGACGTCGCCGCTCGGTTGGGCCTTAAGATGAATCTGGTACGCACGTTCCTGGCCTTCCGGGACGGTTACGGTTTGGGCGGACAGTACGAATTGCCGGTCATCATCGGCCTCGCGGGCCTCAAACGATGCCTGTTCCCACGGATCGGTGACAATGCCTGATGCCAGTTCCTGGACCAGGAAGGTGGCGGTGCCGTCGATGGCGTCCTCGGCGGAGATTTCGGTCAGTGCCTTCAGAGTGACCTGCTGAGGCTGCGACCAGTTGTCCGGCGTGAACACGAGGGTGCCGCCACTGACAACACTCAGGTCGGTGTCTGGATTGCCGGCGGTGCTGCGGGTCACCTGGACGTTGACCGTGCGTTCCGGCCGGGCCTTCAACACGACCTCCAACGCTGCCGTCTTGCCCTCCTCGACCGCCAACGAGTTGGTCGAGACCAAGATGACCCGGTCGTCGTCGGCTTCACGGGCAGTCAGGGTGCCGGGGAGCCAGCCATCGGCGCGCGACACGAACGATGCCTCGTCGTCTCGCGTATCCATGTCGTTGCCCGCCGTCAGCGTGACGGTCTGCGGGATGTTCCAATTGGTCTGGTCGAATGTCAACTCGGCGCCCGACTGCAAACCGAGGTCCGTATCGCCCAGAATCCGTGTCGTGTGCACACTGACCGATCCGGCTGGCTTGCCCTTCAGCCACACGCCATAGGTCGCCGTGCCGTTCTCGTGCACCGACAGGGGTGTCGTCGGGGCGACGACGATTTGGCGGTCGTCATCCAGTTGTGTGACGGAGATCGTGACCGGCTGCCATGATTCGGCCGAAACGCTTAACGTGACGAGATCGTCCACTGCATCGAAGTCGTCCGGCAGGCCGAAAAGCGTGACCGTTTGCGGCTTGTTCCAGCCACCTGCCGAGAATCGGAGCACCGTATCGGGAGTGATCGCAGGACCGCTACGATCGACCCGCACGTACACATCGCCACCCGGTTGGGCCTTCAACGACAGCTGGAAGGTGGCTTTGCCGGCTTCCGGCCCGGCTTCCGGAACGGACAAGCCGCCCGCGGGGAAAGCGAACACAAAGAACCGGTCGTTGTCGGCTTCGCGCAGTTGAACACTGTTGGAGGTCCAACCCGACGACGCAAATGTGAACGACGCAGTGCCGTCGATCGCGTCGGCATCTTCCTTAGCGCGAATCGTGACCGTCTGTGGGACGTGCCAGTTTGTGGCCGTGAAGGTGAGCGTGGCACCGGAGGCGATCTCCAGGTCACTGTCGGCACCAGTCGCACGAGCCACCGACACGACCACCGACGTCCCTTCGGCCGGACATCCGGCCAGCGACACGGACAGGCTGGACGTCATTCCCTCGGTGACCGAAACCGGCCCGGACGCCCCCGTGACCACAATCCGCCGATCATCATCGGTGACGTTGACCAGCAAGTTCCCCGTCTGCCAACCCGTCGCCGTCGCCACAAACGAAGCCTGTTCGTCGAGTGCATCCTCGTCATCGGCACACAGGTAGATCTGCACGCCGGACCAGTTGTAGGCGGTGAACACAATGCTCGTCAGCGGACTACCGTTGATATCTTGCAGGACGACATCCGGGTCGCCCGCAGCTCGGGCCAGCGTAACGACGACAATATCGCCTCCCGTCACGGCTTGGGACAGTCGCATCGTGAACGATGCGGTTTGGCCTTCGCCCATGTTGACCGTCGCCGATGCCACTTTGATCTCGCGGCGGAGCACGGTCCCGAAATCGACACCGGTCACGACGGCTCCGGAACCGACGACAACTTCCTGAGCGGAAGCAGAGCCTACCGGGTAGGTTTGGTCCCAACCGGTGCGGCCTTGTTCGGCCACGACATACGTCCCCGCAGCCAAATTGCTGAACTGGTACTGGCCGTTTGCGTCGGTCACTGTCGAGGTCTCACCGAGATCCAGTTGGCTATTACGGTTCTGGTCGAGATAGACCGTCCAACCCTCCAGGCCCGCTTCGTTCGAGTCGCGGGACCGGCTGTTGTCCAGGTCGTGGTACGCAACCCCGTACACTCCCCCAACAGCCGCCTGAATCGTGATGCTTCCGCTGAAGCGGTCCTCTGCCAGTTCGCCCGGGATGCCGTCGCCGTCCTGGTCCATGAATCGACCAAGCGTATCTTGAATGCTGGAGCCCACCGTCAGCGTATAGTCTCCCGCGGGCAAAGGAGACCAGAGCGATATGCGGTACGTGCTGCCCGCTACACGGTCCACCGACCGCACGTGGCCCAGTGGGATCGTGACCACGTGGTGCGGCCCATCGGCAATGAAAGCACACCCGCGAGCAATAGCCACACCTTGTGCACTACCCGCTGTATCGAAGAATCCTCGCGATATGATCGCGGCCGGATTGGAAACGTCGATCACCTGAAGACCACTGTCATAGTCCGCCACGTAGGCCAGCGTCCCCACCACCTGCACGCCATAGGCATAGCCGGTCGTGTTGTACGTCCCCCGCAGCACGGGAGTGGCCGGATTGGAAACGTCGATTACCTGAAGACCACTGTCATAGTCCGCCACGTAGGCCAGCGTCCCCACCACCTGCACGCCATAGGCATAGCCCGTCGTGTTGTACGTCCCCCGCAGCGCGGGCGCGGCCGGAT
>JAPLNJ010001119.1 GCA_026692885.1 Planctomycetota bacterium
GGTCCTCACCACGAACACGGTGACGATCAACTCGACGGTCAACACGCTGGCGGCGGGTCTGGGCGGGACGGTAACGATCACCAACGCGGGGCTGCTGGACATTGCGGTGGCAGCCGACATGAGTCTGGACGGGGCCTTCCTGCAGAACGGTGCGGGGTCGGTGGAGACCGCTGGCGATATCACCACCACGGAGGACGCCATTACGTTCACGACGGCGGTGAAGCTGACGGATGGCCACGCGGTGGCCTTCAACACGGGGGTGGGGATCGGCACGATCACCTTCACCAGCACGCTGGACGGGACGACGGATTTTGCGGAAGACCTGACGCTGACGGCCGGCCTGGGAAACATCACGTTCACGGGCGCGGTGGGTGCCACGAAGGACCTGGGCGACATCCAAATCAACAGTGCCTTGGACGTAACGTTCTCGGCGGCCTTGAATGCGGATTCGCTGACCCAGAGCGCGGGCACGGGCGACACGCAAATCGACGGGGCCGTGGTGATCAACAGTTCGGCGGGCTTGGACCTGGCGCTCACGACCAACACGGTGACCATCAACAGCACGATGACGACGCTGAACGCCGGGACGGTGATGATCACCAACACCGGACTACTGGACATTGCGCCGGGCGCGGACATGAGCCTGGACGGGGCCTTCCTGCAGAATGGGGCGGGCCTGGTGCAGACGGCGGGCGACATCACGACCACGGCGGACGACATTACGTTTAACACGGGGGTCACGCTGACGGACGGGCATGCCGTGGCGTTGAGCACAGGGGCCGGAGTGATCGGGAACATTCTGTTCAGCAGCACGCTGGAAGGGACCACCGTCTTTGCGGAAGACCTGACACTGACCGGGGGCCTGGGGAGTATCACGTTCACGGGCACGGTGGGGGCCACCAGGGACCTGGGCGACGTGCTGATCAACAGCGCGGTGGATGTATGGTTCAAGGCCGAGGCGAATGTGAATTCGCTGGTGCAGAGCGCGGGTACGGGGACGACGCAATTCGATGGCCAGGTGACAACGACGGCGGCCGGGACGAACGTGGACCTGACGACGGCGACGATCGACGTGAACGCGAACGCGGTGACCAACGGCGGGAATGTGGTGCTGAACGCCACTGGCCTGTCAGCGAGCATCGCCATCAATGCCACGATTACGACTTCGGGCGGCACGGTCCATGTGTTGGCCGACGATGACGTGACGTTCGGCGCGGCAGGCGCGATCATGTCCGCCGGCGGTAACGTTCGTGTCGCGGCCGACGACGACGCTACAGCCGATGCCGGTTCGGGCGGCCTTTTGTATATGATGAATGGCGCGGTGATCAACGCCGGTTACGGCACGATCGACTTGGAAGCCGATGAAGACATCACAGTCGGTCGCTTGGTGACGACAAATAGCACGGCCGCTGCGGTGTCGATCACGAGCGTCTCGGGAGGGTTGGTGGATGGCAACGCGGGCGGCGAAGACATCGAGGCGGCAGGTGCCGATGCCATCGTGACGATCGATACGCTGACCGGCGTCGGCAGCTCCAACGCGATCCAGACGAAGATTACGACGCTCGATTTACATAACTTCGGCGCGGGAAACGTGAACCTCGCCGAAACCGATGCCATCAACGTGAACCGGATCGACCAGGACGCCGCCAGCGGCACTGTGACGCTTACGGCGGGCGGCTCGATCACCTTGGTTGCCGGCCTGTTGGGGGTGTCGTCGCTCTCCGGAACGGTCACGCTGAACGCGGGCGGTGCCGGAAACTTGGCAATCAACGCCGCGGTCGTTACGGTCGGCGGAAACGTCGATCTGGACGCCGCCAACAATATCACCAGTTCGGTGGCCGGCACCATCACCACCACGGCGGCGGCCGATAGCGGCGTCGCGTCCGGCGCCGTTGCCTTGGATGCAGCGGGAACCGGCAGCATCAACCTGGATGGCGCAATCATCACGACCGGGGCGACGAACAACGCGAGCGCGGCGAGCGCCGGCGGACAAGTGGACATTCACACGAGTGACGGGCCGGTCGAATTGGCCAACGTGACAACGTCCGGCGGAGCGGGGATTGGCACGGCGGGTGGCGCGGCCGGCGCCATGAACATCACATCGGCGGACGCGGGAAATGATGTGCATGACGTGACGATTACCGGTCCGCTGACGGCATCGGGCGGCGCGGGGACGAGCTTGGGGGCCGGCGGCATCATCACCATCGCAGCAGATGGTGGCGTCGTCGACGCGAATTCTACGGGCAACGACCTCACCGCGACCTCGGTATTCATCACCGCCGCGACGGGTATTGCCGCGGCCGATCCGCTGGACACGTCGGCCCAGTTCTTCAACATCGTCAATTCGGGACCGGCGGCCGTTCACATCCGCAATGTCGGCACCGCTTCGGCCACGATCGTGGCCCTGAAGACGGTCCTCGACAGCGGCCGTCCCGAGAATGACACGGCCGTGTTCGACATCACATCGCTCGACCACAAGGCCATTACCTTCGAGCAGGCGACAGGGGATCTCATTGTCGATCCGCTCGGTTCCGGCGTATCGAGCGGTTCGGTTGCGGTGAACGGCGGCAGCATCCATCTGCAGGCGACAAACGGCCGAGTGAGCGTAGAGCATGAGGTTAGCACAAAGGAGGGATCCGACGGTGGTCTCAAGGTCAGCGGAAGTGTCGACACCAAAGCAAGTCTGCTGTACGGCGAAGGGCACATCATCCTGGTCGGACGCGATACTTCTACGTCGGACATCGTGATTACCGGGATTCAGACGGCGGCTACGATCAGTCTGCGGGCCTCACGTGATATCATCATCAACGGCGTCCTGAAGGCCAGCGGCGACGTTACGTTGATCGCGGATGCACCCTCCGCGGCGACGGGCAAGAGTGATGGTCTGGGCGGCGTCTGGGTGTTGGACAATAACCAAAACTCTTACAAGGCTCAGATCATCGCGGGCGGAAAAGTGTTCCTGCAGGGGTCGGATGTAGCTCACACCCGGGACTCCAGCGACCCGGCCGTCAGCGGTCTGGATTCTGTTTACGCCGCCAAGTTCTCGGGAGTCGCTGCGGGCAATGTACTTGACGGCGTTCGCATTGACGTTGGCGCTACGCCCGACGAGGACCAAGTGCTGGCCGCCGGCTCGATTACGATCCAATATACGCCCTTGGAGAAGCTGCAAGACGCCGCCGTCACCGGACTCAACGCGATTCTCGACAACACGAATCTAGCCAACCCTGTGGTGAACACCATCATTGATGGCGTCGTCCGGTCGCAACAGTCGGGGGCCGACACGATCAATGTATATGCCGTAGACCGCATTCTGATCTCCTCGATTTTGGCCACCGCCGCCGGTGATATCACGATTCACGCCCCCGTACTGATCAGCCGCCCGCGTTCCGATGCAGGAACCGTCAGCACCGCCACGTTTACGACCATCCGCACGGCAGATAACTTGGGTGAAGATCAGACGCTGGGCACTCTGGGCGGCAACATTCTCTTCACAAATCAAGCGACCATTGACAGTCAGTCTACGACCGCGGACGCGAACGTCTCACAAGACAACCACCTCGTCCTGCGCGCCGGCAAAGGAAACATCACGTTCGATGCAAACCTTGGAGCGCGTCAGAGCGGCACGACGGTGGGTGACTACAACGGCCAGTTGGGCACATTCACGATCGAGGATACCACAGGGAATGTAACGTTTAACCTGACGCAGGTGCGGACCAACGGGGCGATTGACCTGGGCAAAGGCGTGTCAGAGGCGCTGGGCAGCAGCGACGTGATCGGCTCGACGGTGACGCCGGCGGGGACGGGCGGGATCTTCCTGAACGCGGCCAACGGGAACACGCTGCGGATTTCGACCAGCGGCGACGACATCCGCTTCCCAACACGCAGAGCCTGGGCGGGAACATTCTGTTCACCGACAATGCCACGATCGACAGCCAAACGGGCGAGAACAACGATCTGTTGCTCACCGCTGGTACGGGATGGGTTGAGTTCAACGCGAACATCGGCGCGATTCGGCCTCTAGGTGCCCTGACTGTAACCCGAGCCGATGCCGGCGTCGTGTTCGGCGGCAAGGACACCGCCGACGACGTGGCGGGCGATCACGGTCCAGTGAACTTCGTGACGCTGGTGGGGGACGCGGCGGAGACGGCGGGTCTGACGGCGTTGATCCTGGGCTGCCAGGACATCCTCGGTTCGATCGTGTTCAACGGCGGGACGGCGGCGCCCGGCGACAAGCTGACGATCCAGACGACCAGCGACGCGGTGCGGATCAACGGGGCGGTGACGCTCTCGACCGACGTGCGGATCGACACGGACGCCATCGACACGGACGATCTGACGACGAGCCTGACCGGGGCGAACATCCTGTTCACGAATGACGCCTCGATTAACAGCCAGGCCAACGCCGGTAACACGGACACGGAAGCCAACAGCCTGGTGCTGGACGCGGGTGTGGCCAGTGTGTTGTTCAACGAGGACATTGGCAACGGCGCCAACGGCCCGTTGGGGCGGGTGATCGTGGAGGAAGCCGACACGTCGGTGGTGTTCGGTGAGGCGGACACGGAACCGCTGACGCCGGATCAGACGGACGGCGGCCCGGTGAACTTGGTGACGCTGGTGGGGGACGCCGCCGAGACGGCGGGTCTGACGGCGTTGAACCTGGGCAGCCTGGACATCATCGGTTCGATCGTGTTCAACGGCGGGACGATGATGGCGGGCGACAAGCTGACGATCCAGACGACCAGCGACCAGCTGCGGTTCAACGGTGCGGTGCGGCTGGACAGCGACGTGCTGATCAGCACGGACGAGACGAATACGGACGACGCCACGGTGGCCACGAGCGTGACGGGTGCGAATATCCTGTTCACCAACGACGCCTCGATCGACAGTTTTGCCAGCGAAGCCAACAGCCTGACGTTGGACGCGGGAGTGGCCAGCGTGTTCTTCAACGAGGAC
>JAPLNJ010001120.1 GCA_026692885.1 Planctomycetota bacterium
CCCACTCGGCTGCGCAAGTCCTGCGGCGGCATGCCCAGCAAAATACAGAGTTTATTGGCGGCGCGCCGTCCGAGTCGCTCGAACAGGGGAATCTGGGCCTCGATCTGCGCCAGGGTGGCTGTCGCCTGATCCACGTCCAACGCAGTCGCGACGCCTGCCTTGCGTCGCTCATCGGCATCGTTCAGGATCTTCTTTTGCACCTTGGCGTTACCGAACGCGATGACAATCTCCTGCTGGAAGACTCGCAGTTGCACGTAGTTGTCGGCGACGTCGCTCAACAGCGTGACCAGCACGTTATCGTAGTTTTCCACAGAAGCATCCAGCTTGGCATCCTGCATTTCCACCGCGCGTCGGAATCGGCCCCAAAAATCCAATTCCCAGTTGGAGTTGAGCCCTAAGGCCCACGTGTCCAACTGTGATTGTGGTAACGATATCGCGCCGAACAGACTCATCTTGGCGGTCTGTTGATGTGTGTAACTCCCAGTGGCCTGTTGCGGCATCGGGGTGACAGCAGATGTTGTGAAGTCAGGGCCAAAACCAAATCCCGTGCCATAGTTACCCGGGAACAGAGTCCCCGCGACGATGGCTCGGTTCGTGCGGGCTTCCAGCACCCGCAAGCCCGCTTCCCTCAGCGTGAGATTCTGTCGATAGGCATCGGTGATCAAGGAGTTGAGCACGGGGTCATTGAAGACGGTCCACCACTGGCTCAGATCATCCGACTGGGTTCGCACGCGGACGTCCGCTTCGTCGATCCAGTGTTCGGCCACCGGGGCCCCAGGCGGGCAGTAATTGGGACCGACTTTGAATCCGTTGTGAACGTACTCGTGCAGACTCGTGCAGCCGCCCAGCGAAGACACCATCGCTATGACCACTAGCAAGACACGCAGTCCAGGCCAAAGTTTGCACAGCATCGGGTCCATCCTTGTTGCCGAGTAGCGTCTGACGCTCACTTCTCGCCGGGCTCAAACGAAGCCAGAACAGCAGGGGAGCGCCGTTATTTCCTCTGTCATCGGAAGAATCGGAATCACCGCTACAATCGTTAAATCCTTAACCGATTAGTCGACCAGGATTACCGCACATCGCCATGCGACTTAGTCTTCGCATGTTGCGCATATTTTTGTTTGGAAGCCGAAGGTGGCCGACAAGATGCCGTGATCATAACGTTGCGAAATGCAAGCAGTGTCGCGATCGCCCTCGAGAAGCTCCCGACGTAAGTCGGTGGGAGTGTTCCCGCCCTGTGGGCCTTGATCGTAAGGTTGCGCAAAACGCTAGCAGCAGGGGGTCCGGGTAGCTGGGGCAGAGTGCAGCGATGCCCCAGAAACCGGGTACTGGGGCTTCGCTTAGGCTCAGCCGCCAGCCACCCGGCCCGTGGCCAGCACCAACAGCAGTGGGCAACCTTGCGATCAAGCCCCTCCCTGTGCCTAACCATGAGCCCCCTATCCGATCCGCCCGACTCGTCGGCTGCCCGCCGCCACCGGCAGCGGGCAGCCGACCGCCGCGGTGTTAGGAGTTGGCGGGACTGCTCTCACCGACGTGCGTCGGGAGCTTCTGGGACGGGACCAACTAGCAGTGACGGCATTTGACAGTGTTACGATCAACGCCCCCGCGGCCAATGAACTTAGCCGGCTGCGCCGGGACCCTAATCTTTCGCCTTAATCTTTCCCCCTAATCTCTCCCTCCATTCCCATGCAGCCGGAGGAAGATTAAGGCGAAAGATTAGGGTGAAAGATTAGGGTGAATCGCCATCCAGCCGCCATGTCTCACCTTCGGCTGAAGCCGCGCACGCCGAAGTCCGGGCCCCACGGGTCCGCGTCCGGCTGGCCCGCGCGGTCGATCAGATCGCCCAGTCGATTCCGGTACGCGTAAACCTGGGCCGGGTCGCGGGAATACTCGGCCATCGTCTTCACCAACGAATCGGGCACCTGCAGCGCCGCTTGGGCCTCCTCCAGCCACGCCTTCTGTTCGGTGGAGAGATCCTGCTGGGATTTGAGCCGCTGGATCACGTGCTCCAGAATACGAACGTAGGCGTAGTCCTCAAGACCATCGCGGAAGTTCTCCAGCCGGATCGTGGGCAGCGGCGTGCCGTCCGGACCGACGCAGGTCCAGGAGCCGTCGCCGTGATAGCTGGTCCAGCTTCTCGGCTCCCAATCGGTAAACGGTCCGGAAGCGATCGGCCGGCGCGCGTTCCAGATACTGATCTGGTAGTACAAGAATCCATCGGGTCGGTACTTGGCGGTCATCGGACCCATCAGCAGCCGGCCCTCGATCGCCGGATACTCGACGAACATGTTGGCGAAGGGATGGTGCGGACCGCAGCAGATGTACCACCACACGAGCCGCTCGGCTGCCCGCGATTGGGTTGCCTTGTCTAGATGGAAACTGGGGGTCAGCGGGCACCAGGCATCCACCGCCTTGATCTCCGAGTCGAGGCCAAAACTATGGTCATAGGTGGTTGTCATCACCAGCACACCGGGGAACTCGGCTTTGAGGTGCGTGGCAGCGCGCTGGACGCCCGGAAAGAGCTCCTTGGGATTCTCGTCGCAGCCGTAGATGTAGGCATGCTTCAGGACGTCGAGCTGCTTGGCTTGGTCGTACTGCCTGCGCAACCGTTCCAGGGTGCCTGTCTTCCAGGCAGCGACCTCGGCCGGACTGGCGCCGCACGGCCCGTAGTATCCCAGGTTGAACGAGCCGAGCCGCCCCTGCTGGTGCAGCCGCTGGATGGCTTCGAAGTCGGGGCCCACGTGCGTGTAGAGACTGTCGTAGGTCAAGTAGTAGTCCGCGAGAAAATCCGCCCAGCGCAGCTTGTGTTTCTTCCAGGCCTTGATCGGATAGTCCGCTTCCTTGCGCCACTGAGCCTGTTCGGCGCCGGTCGCGGGCGTGGGGAAATCCTCCGGTGCGAAGGTGACAGCCAGCGGCAACGGCGATGCGACCGGCACCGCGAAGTTATACACGCGAACGGACAGGTCGAACGTAAATAGGCTCCCGTCCTGGCTGCCGACCTCCAGCTTGCCCTGATACTGTCCGGCGGCTTGATCGCGAGGTGCGTGGACCCGGACCCAGAACGCCTGGGCATCGCCCTCGACGATGTCGGCGGCGGACATGAACTCCAGGATGGGATCGGGCCACCAGCCGACATACGAGGTTCCGTAGGGCGGAACCGTTTTGGTTTGGACATACCCGACCGGCACGGCGCGGCTCTGGCCGGCCGGGAAAGTGGCGCCGTCCGGGCCGCGCAATTCAGTGACCCGCACCTGGGCTTGCTTCAGGTCGGCCCGGCAGGGGACCACGACGACTTGGAACGACTCTTTTTCACCCCGCGCCAAGGACAACTCCACGCGGGTTTTGGTCTGCACCGGCAAAGCGTCCGCTCGAGGTAGGACTTTTTCCATGCTGGTGGCGAAACCCACGACGACGTCGTCACGCTTGGATCCCGGCGTTTGGACCGAGGTGCGGGTCGGCTCAAAACTTGTCCGCAGCGTGGCCAAGCCTTCCAGTCGGCCCAGGTTCGCCCGCAGGTTGACGATGTCCCGTTGCAGCTCCAGCGCTTGGGCTCCGCCCTGTTGGGTGCGTGCGTCGAGTTCGGCCAGTTTCGCCGCGAGACCCCGCAACGACTCCGCGACCCAGGCCGCTACCGCCGGCACGTTTTGGGCGGCCTGCGTCAGCTGGACACCACGGGTCCGAGCCTGGTCCCGGAGTTCCGCCACGGCCGACGCTTGCATGCCGGCAAAGTCTTTGAAGTACGCTTCGGGCAGCGCGGGCAGCGGTTCGCCGGGCCTCAACAGGAGCATGCCGTCCAGGCACACGACCAGTTCGGACGGCGGCCGATCCGTGAAGAAGTGCAGCACGTGAATATCGGCGGGATTGAGCTGTTTCTCCTTCAGCCCCGTGGCGAGGTCGATCACCACGCGCGTGTGGCTCCGGGGATTCAGGCGTTCGCTGTGGGCAAGCCCCTGCCGCGTGGGCTTCTTGGAGTCGGAGATGAACAGCGCAAGCTGCTGGGTGGTTGACGATTGATTACTCGCGTCGAACACCAGCCGGTCGAAGCCGGTCCAGTCGGTGCGGGGCGGCCGGCATTCGAATGCCGGCCACTCCGCCGAACCCTGCTTCCAAGCCGGCGTGCGGAACTCCATCGAGAATTTGCCCAAGGTGGCGAAACGCGAGACGCGAGTCAATTGCTTCCCTGCACCCAGCGTGGTCTGGCCCTCGTTGTGCCAGAGCGCGATCGTGTCGTCGGTCTCGAAGTCGAACAACACCACGCCGCGATCCGCCGTGCCGGCTGGCGAGGATGGAACCGCAGGAGGCTCCGCCGCCATCAGTCCGCTCCCCATGATCAACGCGGCCACAGCCGCCAGCCCGACCCAATTTGGAGTGCGGCGACTTGTCGCCGCTTTTCCTATCTGCCCTGCCCTCACCCCCGGCTCGCGACTTCCGGAAAACCTCGCTGTTGACACGGCATTCGCTGCTGGACCGTGGCCGATCAGATGGGTGTCTTGGGCGATCATGACGAACGTCTCCTATCGTGGTGAGATATCGACTGGCTTCGGGGGCAGTTGTCATTCTATGGGCCATACCCAAGGAACCGCAACACTGTACGGCGTCGGTCGGGCGTTCCCGGTACTCCGGCGAGAGGTGCCGGGGGTGGGCTGACAAAAACAGGGGTTTCGGAACTGAAAGGACAAAAACATTGATGACAAAAAGATGTTCCTTGGGAACGTGGGCTTCCTTTCCTCTTTTTGTCATCAATCTTTTTGTCTACCGGAACGAAAGCAAGATGAACTTTGGGTTCACTCCGCTCAATGTCCATTCCCCGGCGCCGCGATCTTGCAGGTTGCAGGAAGGTCACTTCAGGCCGTACACTACGGCCTGATTCGATTCACCCTTTGGAGAACACCAACATGACCAAGCATTTTCTTCTCGCAACGCTGTGCCTGGGCTGCTGTGCGAATGCCGCACGGGCAGGGCGCGACACGGTCTCGCTGGATGGCACGTGGGAAATCACCGACGGCAAAACCGCCGCGGAAATCCCCACGGCGTTCCCCCACACGGTGCCCGTGCCAGGTCTGGCGAATCTCGCCACACCCGCGTTTGCCAACGTGGACGCCTTCATTAGCCGCGAGAATCTGGCCAATCGCATCCGCGCCAAGCGGGCCCCGGAGGAATGGCGCGCTCAGTACCCGAATGGCAAGGTCGACCAGGACCGCGACTACTTCTGGTACCGCAAGACCTTCCTCGCCCCGTCCGCTCGGAGCGTGGCCTTGCTGAAGATCAACAAGGCTCAGTTCGGCACCGCCGTCTGGATGAACGGCCAGAAGCTCGGCGAATACTCCGGCTGCTTCACGGCTGGCTATTTCCACCTCGAACAGGCGATCCGCTGGGACGCAGAGAACACGCTGGTCGTTCGCATCGGCGCTCACCCGGCCGTGCTGCCGGACAACTATCCCACTGGCTCGGACTTCGAAAAGATCAAATGGGCGCCCGGCATCTACGACAGCGTGTCACTGATCTACTGCGACAATCCGGCCATCGAAACCCTGCAGGTCGCCCCGCGTATCGCCACCAACGAAATCGTCGTGCAGACGAAAGTCAAGAACCACGGGTCCGTGGCTGTCACCGCTTCCCTGGTGCACACCGTCAAAGCGTGGAAAGCTGGAGACCAAGTCGCCGCCAATGCGACGGAACCCCTTACGCTGGCGGCCGGGGAAGAGCGGGTGCTGACCCAGACGATTCGCATTCCCGCCGCGCATCTCTGGTCGCCCGAAGACCCGTTTCTGTACACCGTCAACTCCAGCACGGGCGGCGACTCGCTGACCACTCGCTTCGGCATGCGCGAGTTCCGTTTCGATGCGGCCACCAAGCGGGCCTATCTGAACGGCCAGGTCTACTATCTCCGCGGTTCGAACATCACCTTGCACCGCTTTCTGGAAGACCCGCTCTGCCGCGACTTGCCGTGGCAGGACGCCTGGGTCCGCAAGCTGTTGGGCGAGTTGCCGAAGAAGATGCACTGGAACTACTTCCGCTTCTGCATCGGGCCGGTGCCGGACCGCTGGCTGGACATCTGCGACGAAGTGGGTCTGTTGATCCAGAATGAGTTCTTCGTGTGGACCGGCGAGCCGAG
Source organism: Planctomycetota bacterium (assembly GCA_026692885.1). The sequence continues at coordinate 6,116 of JAPLNJ010001120.1, forward strand.
TTGGTATCCGGGCTACTCGCGAACTTACGACGTGGACGAGATGATCCGCCAGTACAAGGACTGGCTGCGAGATAACTGGAATCACCCCAGCGTCGCGGTCTGGGACGCAAATAACGAAACTCGGAACGAAGCGTTCCACCGCCAGATCATCCCCGCCGTCCGCGGACTGGACCTTTCGAATCGTCCCTGGGAGAACAGCTACAACGAGCCGGCTGGCCCGCACGATCTGGTCGAGGATCACCCGTATCTGATGATCAGCGGCCACTTCGGCAAACAGACGTTCAAGATGACCGATCTGGAAAAGATGGATGGCAAGCCCCGCGGCAAACTGGCGTCCGACAAACACGCCACGATCATCAACGAATACGGCTGGCTCTGGCTCAACCGGGATGGCTCGCCGACGCTGCTGACCGAGAAAGTGTACGCCCAACTGATGGGCACGGACGTCACGGCCCGGCAGCGATTGGACATGTACGCGTACCTGCTCGGCGCCAAGACGGAGTTCTGGCGTGCCCACCGGCAATACGCCGGCATCGTGCACTTCGTGTATCTGACGTGCAGCTATCCGGGCGTCTACACGTCCGACCATTTCTTCGATGTGACCAAGTTGGAACTCGATCCGGCCTTCGCTGATTATCTGGGCGAAGCGTTCAAGCCGCTGGGCCTATACATCAACTTCTTCCAGCCCACGCTCAAGGTCGGCGTGGCGAAGGAGTTCACCGTGATGATGGTGAACGACGAAGGTAAACCGCTGGAGGGTCAATTAAGTCTCTCGCTGGAAACCCGAGCGGGCGAGGTGTTGGTCAAGACGGAGCAGGCGTTTAGCATTCCCGAGCTCGGTTCGCGGAGTTACCAGGTTTCGCTGTCCGTTCCGAAGACCGCCGGTGATTGCATTCTGAAAGCCGTCGCCCGGCCTGCCGGGAAAGACGCCAAGGAGGCCACCGTCTGTCGGCGCTGGTTGTCCGTAGTCGACTAGCACCTCACGTACTTCAGGCTTTCCAGCCTGACGTCCGCCCGATTTTCTCTCCCCGCCCCGGTACTCCGGGGAGAGGGGGCGGGGGTGGCCCGCGCAAAGTTGTATCCCAGAGAGTCCTTGCCATGGTGAAATCTGGTCCGGCTTTTGTTCCAGCTTGGCATGTCGGGTCCCCATCCGGGCTCGCCCCGGTGGAATTGGGTTTCGTACACTACGTCGGCAGCCGCCAGCCGTACTGTCTTCCGCCGCCTCCCGTCCGCCGCCGGAGGCGGCGGACGGGAGGCGGCGGAAGAAGTGAGGCGGTTACGGACCCGTGGCGTAGTCCAGAAACCTCGCTCCACCGGGGCAAGCCAGGATGGGGGCGGAACGAAAACAGGACCATCCGTTTGACGCCCGACTCCCCAGTTTTGCGCCCCTCAGGTCGGGGGCGCGGGGTGCGGCGAACCGTGGATGAGCAAACCCAATGCCGCTTACTTTGAGCAGAACGGTTAGCC
>JAPLNJ010001121.1 GCA_026692885.1 Planctomycetota bacterium
CTGCTGTCCGTGCTGGCCACGGTCCGGGTGGCTGGCGGCTGAGCCTACGGCGAAGCCCCAGTCCACTGTTGCTGCGGCTTCGCCTAGGCTAAGCCACCAGCCACCCTGCTAGCGTTTTGCGCAACCTTATGATCAAGGCCCCGAAGACACCTACCCCCGTCCCCCTGCCCCGTCACGCGGCGGCATATTCATCCAGCAGCGATTCGATCCGCGCAAACACGTCGGCCATCTGCTCCATGTCGGGCAGGAGCGTGACGCGGAAGTGGTCGCGGTACGGCACGTTGAAACTCGACCCCGGCGCCACCAGCACGTGCTTGCGCTCCAGAAGATCGAGTGCGAATGCCTGGTCCTTGAAGGCATCCACACCGCCGGGTAACCGCTCGGCGTGCACGCGGATGAAGGCATACATCGCCCCCTGCGGCGGCACCACCGACAGCCAGCGGCTCCGCTGCACCGCGTCGAGCATAGCAGCCCGCGTCGCATGCAGGCGGCCACTGGGCCGCGTGAGGTCAAAGATCGACTGATGACCGCCGAGCGCCGTCTGCACGGCATACTGCCCCGGCACGTTCGAGCAGAGCCGGAGCGACGCGAGCAGTTCCACCGCCTGGATGTAGTCCCGTGCGTGCTCCCGCTCGCCGGAGAACACGAGCCAGCCCACGCGGAGCCCACAGGCCCGGTAGACCTTGCTCAAGCCGCCGAACGTGAGGCACAAGGCCAGCTTCGCCAGCGTGGCAGACGGCACGAACTCCGCGCCATCATAGAGCATCTCGTCGTAGATCTCGTCGGCGCAGAACACGAGGTGCCGCCGCTCCGCGATGCCGGCCAACGCCGCGAGCACCGCGCGCGGATAGACGGCGCCCGTGGGATTGTTGGGGTTGATCACCACGATCGCCCGCGTGCGGTCGGTGACCAGCGCCTCCACCTCCGCCGGGTCAGGCACGAATCCCCGTTCAGTCAGGCATGGATAATGCACCGCCTTTGCACCATGAATCACCACCGATGCCGTCCAGAGCGGGTAATCGGGGCTGGGCACCAGCACCTCGTCCCCCGGGTTGAGCAGCGCCCGCGTCGCCAGCATGATCAGTTCGGAGACGCCGTTGCCGATGAACACATCGTCCGTGGTCACATCCATTAGGCCGCGGTTCTGTGCCTGCATCACCACGGCCTCGCGGGCCGGGAAGATTCCCTTCTGGTGCGAGTAGGGATCGGCCTGATGCAGGTTTTCGACGACCGCCACCCGCATGGAATCCGGCATGCGAAACCCGAACGCGCCGGGGTTGCCGATGTTGAGCTTGATGATCTCGTGCCCCTCGCGCTCAAGTTGCTCGGCGCGACGGGCCAGCGCCCCCCGAATCTCGTACTTGACGTCGTGGAGGTGCTCGGAGGCACGAAGGGAGGGGATGGTCATGGCTGGACGACTTTGGGACAGGGACGTCTGGCAAGGGACGGGAGACAACTGATAATGCTGTAGGAAATTTGATTTCCACCGATAGGATTGAGCCTATCCGGGGAAAACTGGATAATCAAGGGGTCGGTAGTGAGGGCACGCCCTTTCTCCGTCCCGGCACAATCCTGCAGAAGAAGAAAGGACATCCACCAGACGCACCTTACCTTGCCGCGAGCTCGACCCTACCGCCCACCAATCCCACGGACGTCCGTGGAATCCATTTGTCCTGGCATGGGAAAGCGAGAACGCTCGGACAATTTGTCCTAACCGACAAGCAACCGCCAGCGATCGACCCATCACCGGCCAGGATCTGAGACAATTTGTCCGAGCCGGGACGAGTGACAGGCAGATTAGGCCAAAATGTCCGCGGCGGTCAGGGGATTGGGGACGACTGGGCCTGCTGGCTGTCCTAATAGCCCTACCCCCGTCCTGCTCCTACCGCTTCACGCGGACCGAGCAGAATCGGGGTGTATCGGGCTTCATACCTACCAGGGTGACAAGCCTGGAGCGGCCGCCACTGGAGACAGGGCCGGACTGCGACCGGGACAATTTGTCCGTGGGGTCAGGGCCTTGCGCCGACAATGATCACCTCCGCGCACCCGCGCGAATTCAACTTCCCAGCAGTACTCGCGCAAGGTCAACGTGCCATGAAGGCAGATACTCCTGCGGTCGTTCTCTTTCTGTCTCTGTTTTCCGTCTTGGCGGCAATGGCCGCAGGCCAGGAGACAAGGCCCGCGACGCCGTTTCTTGCGGCCAAGACGTGGTTCCAAACGAACACGCCGTATGACCCGCGAGTCGCCGTCGCGACCGACGCCGTCGTCATCCACCGCCACGGCGAGAAAGGTGACGCTCTTCGCGCGAACATTGAAAGCTGGCAGAAACATGGTTACCTCGTCGGCCGCATGTTTTTCGCCGACTCCGACGCGAGCTGCGAATACTGGAAAGGCAAATGGGATGGCACGCCCCACGATGACGATGTCGAGGAAGACGCAGCGGGTCGTAAGATCCTCTGCGTCGGCTTCCGTCCGTATATGCTGCCCACCGAAGGCTGGATGAAGCACCTTGAGGAGATGGCCGAGGATTCCGTCGCTGGCGGCGCCGACGCCGTCCTGCCCGAGGAGCCCCTCGCCCACCGCGACACGGGCTACGAGAAAAGCTTCCGCGCCCTCTGGCAGAAGCGGTACGGCACGCCCTGGATGGGAGCGAGCAGTTCGCCGGGGGCGATGTGGCTGACGTCGCAGCTCAAGAGCGAACTGTACCTCGAACTCGAACAGCGGCTCGCCGACGCGACCCGCAAGCGTGCGAAGGAACTCGGCCGCGATGTCGCGTTTCTGCTGCCGATTCACAGCATCTACAGCAACACGGTTTCGCACATTGTGGCGCCCTTGGGCACGTCGAAGTCCATTCGCGGCGCCGACGCTCTCGTTGGACAGGTTTGGACCGGGCCGGTCAATTGGGCGCTTGCGCACTATGGCGCGCCCGACAAGACCTTCTTCGACTCGGCCTATGCGTTGTACGACTACTTCGTGCAGATTGCCGTTGTTGGCGACCGCAAGCTCTTCCTGCTTGTCGATCCCGTGGAGGACGATCCGAACCACAAATGGTCGGAGTTCGACAAGTGGTACAAGCACTGCACGGTCGCGCAGCTGCTCTTTCCGGCTGTCAGTTCCTATGAGGTGATGCCGTGGCCCGATCGAATCTTCCTGCCCGGCCACAGCACCGGCGGCGGAACGCCTGCGCCCGAGCCCTTCCGTATCCTCGTCCTTTCCATCGTCCAGGTGCAGCAGGAGATACCCGGCGGCGGAACGTGGTGCGCCTCGGCGGATGGCAAGCCTACCGAACCCACGCACGGCGTCGGCGTCGCCGTGGCGGATACTCTGATGTGGGAGGCGGAACCTGCGCCGGCGTTGGACGGCGTGTACGGCCTGCTACTGCCGCTGGTCAAGGCTGGCGTGCCGGTTTCGGCGTGCGTCGCCGAGCGGGCCGACGAGTCGGGCTACCTGTCGCAGTTTAAGACGATCGTGTTGTCGTTCGAGGCCTGGAAGCCTGCTGGGCCGGCATTCAACGAGGCCCTGGCCACCTGGGTGCAGGGTGGCGGCTCGCTGGTCGTTCTCGGCGCGGACGAGGGTATGGACGGCATCGACACATGGTGGACGAAGGCTGGCTACTGTACGCCGCTACAGCACTTGCTAGCCGCGCTCAAACTTCTGGCTGGCGTGCCCTGCGAGCAAGCGGTCGGCAAGGGCTACGTGTGCATCCGCGCCGTGTCGCCCCGCGCCTTCGCGAACCCGGACGCCGCGCGCGAGCAGTACCTCCCGCTCGTTGATCAGTCGCTGCGCCAAGCCGGCGTCGCAGGCGGCCTGAAGACGCCGGACGTGTGGTGCCTTAGACGCGGGCCGTTCGTTGTTGCGCACGCGTCGCGCACGTCTCTGACACTGAGCGGCAAGTTCGTCGATTTGTTCCACGCCGAGTTCCCCGTGCTCGACGGCGCGACGCTGCCGGCTGGTAGCAGCGGCCTGTACCGCGATGTGACCGATGTCCTGACGAAAAACGATCGCCCCTGCACGCTGCACACGACGCACCGGCTGATGTCCGAGCAATACGCGGATCGCGAGCTGCTTGTCACCGTTCGTGGCCCGGCGGAAACGCCCGCCGTCTTGAGGGTGTTCCGCGCCGGCCGCGACGTCCAGGGAGCCGCCGCACACGACACGACGGGCAAGACGCTGCCGGTCGATCTGCGAGAAGACGGTCCGACGCTGCTGGCGAGGTTCCCCAACGCACCGGCCGGGGCGACGCTAAGCATTCGTTTCCAGTGACGGTCGCGCGGACGCAAGGCGAGTTAGCCGTAGCGCAGTGACGAATCGCCCCATCTGCCCAAGGGCGTGAGGCCGCCGGGTAGGCGAGGCGATCATCAGAAAATCAGACGGCCAGAGTATTGCGGCATCTGCTCGTACCAATTCGCTCGCGCCAGGGCGGCCGACATCACAGCCGTTCCGTGGGACTTGGTGGTCATTGATGAGGCCCACCGGCTGCGGAACGTCTACAAGAAAGACAACAAGATTGCCTGCGATCTGCGAGACGCCGTTCGCGGCCGGCCCAAGGTGTTGCTCAGCGAGACAATCTGCATGCCCTGGCGAACAGTCAGCGCCAGCTTATCGAACTGGTCTTGCGGAAGATCCTCGCGTCTTCCTCGTTCGCCATCGGCGCCACCTTCGGCACGATGATCGATCGCCTGAAAAAACTGGAACGGACGGCCCAGGAAGAAAGCGGGGGACAGCTGGCCGACATCGTCGGCGACGATTTTGAACAGGCCGACTCCGTCGAAGACGAATGGAAGGAAGCGGCTCCGGACAACGGTGACGCTGTGCCGGTGTCAGAACCGGCGGTCGAGGCATCTGCCCAGTTGCTGAGGAGCCTCCTGGCCGAGGCTCAGGAATTGACCAATTGCAAGACGCTGGCCGAGTCGATCGGGCAGAACGCCAAGGGAGTCCCTCGTCAAGGCACTGCGTCTCGGCTTCGCCAAGGCAGTGGAACTCAAGGCCAAACCGAAGGCCCTGATCTTCACCGAGTCGCGTCGCACCCAGGCGTATCTGCTGCGACTACACGAAGCCCCGGCACAAAACCTTACACTAACTCCTGCCATTCGATGTCCCCGAATGTCATCGGTTGTCATGAATTCCAGTTCCGGGGACTGTATCTGCGCAAAGCCAAACCCGTTGTGAGGCAACGGGTTAAGAAGGCGGAGGGCACGGGAGTCGAACCCGCAACCGGTTGCCCGGCATCTGATTTCGAATCTGCGGCCGTGTTTTCATAACATACTGAAATCAAACAACTTACGGATTCAGGAATGGGCTGCATGTACCCAGGCTTGACCTGATTTTCGTCCGACCTCAGAAACGTCAAGACAGTCGCCGGAAACTGAAGTCCGCGAACCCACGCTCTTCATGCCCGCCAGCGAACTGCATGCATGGGGACCGAGTCCATGACTTACCGCTGTGGATGGCCGCGACATGAACGCAGGGCTGACTCGTCGCAGCCAACAGCGTACAATCCTTGTCGGGTGATTGGAAAAAGACCTTGGACGTTTCCAGAGGTGACGCAATCACGGGAGTAGCAAAAGGAACGGACAATGCCTGAATTGAAGATAAGCCAAGGGATCTGGGACGACTTCGTGGCCATCGCGGAAAAACGGAAACGAAAGCCGGAAGCTTTGGCCCAGGATGTCTTGCGCGACTTCATCCAGCATTTCACGGACGAAGAACTCTTGGAACGATCCTCCGCGGCGGCACGCCGCGCGCCCTTCCGCATCGAGGAAAGCGAGCACGTGGTTCGGCATCACCGACGCTCCGCGAGAAGCAAGTAGGAAGGCCGTTCCGTGGTGCCTCGCAAGCAGCGAACTCCGATCGTGGCTGATACCAACGTGTTCGTGCGCGCCTTCAAGGCCCGGTCACAGACGACCGCGAACCGTCGCGTCGTGCGGCTGTGGTTGATCGAAAGAAAGCTGCAACTGGTGGTGAGTGCCGAGTTGATCGCTGAGTACTTGGAGATTTTCTCCGCGGTACTCGGTATGGACGACACAACAGTCCGTGACTGGCAATTGCGGTTCGAGACCGACCGGCGGGCCACGCTGGTCGGCTTGGGCCGACGTTACACGGAGAGCCGGGATCCAGACGACAATCTCCTGCTGGCCACCGCAACCGCAGGACGTGCTGAGTTCCTGATCACCAACGATCTCGACCTGCTGGAATTGCCGGAGAACGTGCAGGATCGCCTCCCGTACGACATCGTGACGCCGCAAGCTTTCCTGCGTACTTGGGAACAAACCTGAACGGTTGATTTGCGGTCTTGTGTTCGTCCGGGGAAACGGGACGTTTCCACAAGGAGGCACAGCGTACAATTTTGGTGATTGGGAGAAGACCATTCTGGAGCGTGAGGAAGCGATGGCCACCGTACGGGAAGAACCGGAAGTGATGACGAGCAAGGAACTGGCCGACTTCCTGCGAGTTCCAGAGTCAACCGTCCGACGTTATGCGTCGCGATTCGGCATTCCTGGCCGTCAGATCGACAAGGAGTGGCGTTTCTGGCGGGTGGCGGTTCAAGAATGGCTCCGGGGTAGATCGGGGAAGGGAATCCTGCTCGGCCAATCGGGTGCATTGGAAGACGACCAGGAGGACTTGCGCCAGTTGCGTGCGTCGATTTATCGCGAGCGTGGACGTCCGGAGACCGAGGAATGAGCGAACGACAAGCACGTCGCGTCACTCGCGAACTGACTGGCCCAGAGCGGGCTCGGCTCCAGGAACTGCGGGAACAGATCGTTGCGGAGTTGCCCGAAATGACGGCGCGAGACCAACTGCGTAGGGAGGCACGCGAGGAAGCCACGCTCAGTGGCGAGTTGCGGCGCGCCATCCACGCCAGCCCCATGTCACTGTCTGCCATGGCGATGCAGGCCCGCATCGATCCGATCCTGTTGGACGAATTCTTAACCGGCGAACGCACGTTGCGCTCGGACGTCTTGGACCGGCTGGCGGGTATTCTCGGTTACGATCTGAGCACCGCCCACACCGGTACGTAGTCACCTTCCCGTCGATATTGAACCCAGTCGCTTTGGGAGTGAGGCATGCCGTCGAAGGCAATCTCGTGTACGGAAATCGTCCACGGATCGACGATCGAACTCGGTCAGGAAATCGGCTTGCCCGACGGACTGGAAGTACGTGTCACCGTGCAACCTGTGAACATGGACGCGGAAAGACTGCCGCTCGGTGAGGGGCTGCGCCGTGCGTTCGGCGCCTGGACGGAAGATGCCGAGGAGCTTGATGCCTTCCTGGCCGAGATCCGGCGGGCGCGTCAGCGGTCGCGACCGGAGATCGAACCGTGAGTCTTCTGCTGGACACCGGTGATTTTCGTCACAGCACCGGGAGAGAATCGGCGAACGGAATCATGGCGGAAACAACCTTGGAAGAGCGGGTCGCCAAGTTAGAACAACGGGTGGACGAGTTGGTACGGGCCGGAGCCTTCCAGCCGCAGACGCCGGCCAAAGACTGGCGACGCACGGTGGGGATGTTTCGGGGAGATCCGATCATGAAGGAAATCACTGACGGAGCTCTACTCCTCCGTGAAGAAGAGCGTCAGCTCGCGCGCGAGAAGGAGGCCAGCGAACAATATCCCGACCTGGAAGCAGTCCAGGGTTCGCCGCCGTGCGTCGATGGAGCCGACACCGGAAGTGTCTTGGAGCGGATTCGAAGACAGCGTCAGGCGTCCGGCATTTGCGCCCGGACCAAGGAAGAAATCGACGCCCAGATTGACGCCTTGCGAGACGAATCCGAAGCCGAGCTTCGGGAAGTCGAACGCATCCACGAACAGATCCGCAAACCCACGGACTGAGTCGCCGACAGGTGTTCGTCGATGCGAATGTCCTGATCAAGCATCCCTCATGCGGACTGGGGCCGTCGTCGTCGTCGCGTTCGACGCACGTCGCCCGGCCGCGATTGATCGTTCCTTGCCGTTCGGGCCGGAACGATTCGGAGGCAAGGCACGATCAGCAGGTGTGTCACGCTCGCTTCAGCAGGGCCTGCCGATCGTGCGGATCACCGATGTGATCTCGTTCTCTGTCTTCCGAACACGGATTCAAACTCGGGTTCCGGATTGCTGTCGCGATTGGGCGCATCAGTTGATGCCCGAATGTCCCACTTTGAGTTCATGGAACTATGCAAGACCGCGTCTTCAATACCCCAACGATACCGGCACTGCGATCTCCACTGCGGTAGCCCCTCGGTACCCGGTGTTGAAGCTCTGGTAGGAGGAGCCCAGTTCGCCCTTCCGAACTTGCCCCGCAGGGGCGATCTCGGCGGCCGGTCTCAAACGTAGGCTGCCCGTTGAGTTCCTCGGAAGCAGTCGGCGGTGTGCGTGCGAGCACCGCAAGCGGACTTGCACCGCGGGCGGCGACCTCCATCCGGACCTTCGTCACCGCCTCTCTCGCCCTCTGCGCCTTCTGGCCCTCGCAGGACAAAATCCCGGTCATCACCACTCACTCCGCGTTCAAACAACCACGCGCCGAGCTGGGCCAGACTCTGCCACCATAGTCCTGCAGCCGCCTCCTGGTCCCCACCTCCCTGCCGAAATCGGCTCCCTTTTCTGGCCCGGTCCCA
>JAPLNJ010001122.1 GCA_026692885.1 Planctomycetota bacterium
CTATCCTTGCTCGCACTCATGGCCAGACTCCTTTCTGACGCGTGTCAGATGTATGGGGGAGTCTGGCCTATTTCATTTTCCAGCTATCCTGAAAAGCCCAATTTACCGAAAAAGAATCCTTAACGGCGTTGGGTGAGGGGCCGAACTAGAGCCGGGTTCCATCGGCTGCAGGGAAATGAGTATAATCTATTTTGTCCGAACTGAATCCCTGGGAGATGGTGCCATGCCACTGGAAGTCGAAGCCACGTATGAAAATGGCATCCTGAAGCTGGATGGGCCGTTACCTTTCGAAGAACACGAGCGTATTGTCGTCACCGTCAAGCCGAAAGTCAGTCGCATCGGGCAAAGTGCCGGCCTGCTGCGGTGGACGGGTGATCCGCAAGCCCTGCAGTATCTTCTCGGCCCGGAGAGTCAGGCCAGCATCGTGGAGGGGAGCTACGGGCTGCTCGGCTGGACCGGAGACTCGGCAGTCCTTCGTAGGATCGCCGAAGACGACGCGTGCGGCGTGCTGGAGTCACCGTGAGCTTCGGGAATATCCCATCCGGTCACTCCGTGTTCCTAGACGCCGATGTTTTCGTTGAATGCAACCGAGGGGAAACGCCGAGTTGACTCTCGACCCGTCGCGGGTAAAATGCCCCCAGACTCGTCCACCACGTGTGGAAGGAGATCTTTCGCCGTCCTTCGGGGCGGCGATTGCATTTCTTGGGGCTCGTGACCACGGCGTGAACGCTTGCCGGGCTCGCCGTTCCTCGTTACGCCACTTTCCGGAGCGGAGTCAGTTCTACAGAGTCAATCGGCTCCAAACCGTAGGCGGCGAGAATCTCGTTCACTGCCTCGACGGTCACAAGGGCGGGGATGGCAATTTCGATCCCAATCGGCCGGCCGTCCGCGGTCAAATCGACCAGCAGCCCTGCTCGATGTTTTTGGACACGAGCACTTCGGTCGCCTTCCTGTCGAGGGAGGTAAAGGTATGCCGCGAGCGGCTGTCCGCCCCTGAAAGTCACTTCCAGATAGGTTCCTTGCATGGCCGTGGTCCTCTGAAAACGTGGTTCGACAAACTCCCGTCGCTCGCTTCACGGGTTGGGATAGGCTGTTACGACGACAATCACATGTTTTTCCAGATCCGGGCTGACGATGACTTCCCAGGGACATCCGCCGAACTGAGTTTCGATCAGGAATGTACCGTGTACCTGCTCGACCAGCCCCGTGGCATCTTCCAGCATGGCACGCAGATCCGCTTCGTGGAAGACTCGTTCGTCCATTCGCTTGACGCAGTGAGAGCTGACTTCGAGTTCCCATTCCCACCAATCGGGCCACTCCATCGCGAGCACCTCTCTTCCGCCCCGAAGGGGCCAAAACAAATCAGCCCAGGGCAGAGCGTCGCGGCGACAGCCGCAAAGCGACGCCCTGGGTACGGTATCGATTCAACATGGCAGCCCTGAAAGGGCGAAACAAATCGGTTCCTCTCACACGGTTCGTTCGATGCGGCCAAGGCTTGTTGCGCCCCTTCAGGGCTAATGTTCTCCATCCTCTCCTGACCCAGGGCGGCGCTATGCGGCTACGCCACTCCGCTCTGCCCTGGGCTGATTTGTGGCTGCCCCTTCGGGGCGAAAACCCGTGGATCACGATCAGGGATAACCCCTGGGGCCACTCGGTCATATCGGCAAATGCAAGGGGACAAAGTCCTAGAACAGCCGCTGCTGGGGCTTCAGCGGCTTGTTCTGCAACGTGAATGGCCCATCGTCTGCCGTCGCTTGGTCGGGCTTCTCCGGTTGGTCCTCAAGGTACCTGCGCACGGCGACTTCGCTGCCCAACAGGGCCACGGCGTCTTGCCAGCAGTGGTCCCAGGTCCAGCCGTGGCGGGGATCGTCGGCCGGGAAGTCTTCCGGCTTCCAGACGTGGCAGCCGTTTCGCCTTTCGATCAACGGTCCAGGAAGGCCCTTGGCCGTAGCGGCCTTGGCGTTGGTCAGTTCGGGGATGCCGAGGATCTCGAAGAACTGGTCGTTCGAAAGCCCTGCGGCGGACTCGGCACTCCACTTGCCTTCCTTCAACGCTCGGAACGCGGCGGCAGCGAGGCCGGTCAGTCGCTCCCGGAACGGATACTGGCGGTCCACTCGGTAGAAGCCCTTGGGGTCGGTTGGATCATCCCGCACGATCCAGTCGAAATCGTCCGGGTCCAAGCCGTAAAGATCTGCACACAGGGCGTCGATCTCGACCCGCAGCCGCAGGCGGTCGGCCTCGGTTACGGCCCACCAGTGTTTCCACTGTTTGGTAATTGGTGATTGGTGATTGGCAACGGATCCGAGCGGATCGAAGCCGAACACGTCGGGGGACAGGTGGGCGAGCTTCAGCCATTCCGGAGCGAAGCGGCGGTGGATTAGATCCAGCCTAGCGGCCGTAACCGACAACTGAGAGCGGTGGGAATTCGGTATACTGTCTGGTATGGGGCACTCGGCAACGATGAACCAGTTCAGGGTCGCACCGGAGAGTCGGGTACGAAGGACGAAGTCAAACGTCAGGGAATCGACTGCTGACAACAGAACCAGGACGGTTACAAAGTCGAAGTTGGTGGGCCGAAGAAGCGGAACCTTGTTGTTGCAGGGGAATCTCGGTACGACTGACGCAATCACCGTTCGGGTATTTGTGTTTGGTGCGATGTCGCGAAAGACGAGTCGCACAGGGTCTGAGCTGGCAGCCAATTCCCGAAATACGTCCTCACTCATCAGGTTCGACGGCTGGAAGTTTTTCCTGTCCGACGGAATGGGCTGCCAGACCGCGTTTCTTCCAGTTCCGCTAACGTACCCCTGCCATGAACAGTCAAACTGGTGAATTATGCGACCTTGGTAAAGTGGCAACGCGACCTCGCCACGCGGCCCGATCCAACGACCGAACACGTCTGCCTCGTAGCCCTGCGACTCCCACTTGTCCACCGGGGGAAAGTGCTTCGAGTCGTTCGTCATGTCGAACTCACGGGCGTAGGTGATCTCCCAGCCCGGAGCGTTGTCACCGATGCGTATCGAGTTGGCGTAGATCTTCCGGAAGATCTCCAAGTCGCGTGGGCTTCTCAACTCCACGAGGCTCAATGTCTTCGGACTGTTGCGGCGGACATCCTCAGGCGTAAACCGCATGGCCAACCCGTTGTGACGCAGTATGTCGTCGGGAATCTCGTGAGCATTGGGTGAATCCCCGACGCCCATGCGGAAGCGGGTGCAGAACGAAGTGGTACAGCCTCCTCTTGCCGCGAGCACAGCAACCTGCTTGAAGCGGTGGTCCGCCGCCGCGAAGATTTTCTTCTCATTCTGAAAGGCGTACAGCAAGTCGATTCTTCCTCGCTGGAGCAACTCCTCCCGCAACTCCCTAGTGCCGAAGTCCGAGTAGATACCGGTGGGCAGGATCACCCCAAGGCGGCCGTCCGTTCGAAGTAGTCGCCAGAACACTTCGGTGAACATTTTGTAGGAGTTCAGGTCGGCACTGCCTTGCAGCCGAAACGGGTGCTGGACGTCCGCGAAACAGACGTGCTCGCTACGGTGCTTGGCCCAGAGGTTGGCGAGCCCCTCACCTTCCTTGCCCCGAACCAAGACCATGTCGAACGGCTCGGCGACGTTCCTGACCCAGTTGCCCAGAGCCTTGAAGCGGCCGTTGTAGTCGTCCCACTGATCCGCCACGCCGAGAACGGCCTGGAACAATTCCCTTTGCTTCCGCAGGGCGGCTTGCTTGTCGTAGGTGCGGTATAGCGGATCAAAATCAGAGAAGAACTCCTGCGAGTTGGGCTTCATCACGTCCCACGGCGGATTACCGATCATTGCGTCAAAGCCAGTTCGCTCGGGCGTGAAGACATCCGGAAACTCCAGTTCCCAGTGGAAGAACTTCACGGCCAACGCCAGCCGTTCCAAAATGGCAGCCCTCGCCTGGGACGGCTTGTGGAACGTCAGCGGCGTGGGGACCTGGCACAGCGACTCCGCGTCGGTGGGCCAGAACCAGACCGCACACCATTCGTCCATCGCTGCTTTCAGCGTGCGGAGCGTCTGGCTGTTTTCGATGTGGCTGCGGTAGTACTGCTCACGTTCGTCCGGGTCGGTATCGTGCAGTTCGTGCATCCGTTCGTATTCGGCACGGGCCTGAGCGACGACTTGCCCTGTCGTGAAGTGCTCTCTCGGAAACAGCTCCGTTTGGTGGCTGAACCGGCTCTCAATCACCTTCCGCATCTCTTGCTTGATCCGGCCGTCACCACTGCGGCGGTTGCCGATCTTCTCGCCCTTGAGGAATTCCTCAATGCGTTGGGTGCGGGGGCCGTTCTTGCCGTCGCCGCCCTCCCGCTCCCAGGCTTTGAGCGGATATTCGTCCACGCGATCCAGCCAACAACCGACGAGCGAATTGCCGACCTTGATCTTGTGGTCCAGGAACGAGAACGGCAGTTCGGGATCGAGCGTTTCGACCCACAGGGACACGCGGGCAAATTCCACGGCCAGCGGGTTGATGTCCACGCCGTAGATGCACCGCTCAACCACATGCCGCCGCAGCAAGGCTTTGATGCGATCCTCGAACGTGTGGCCTCGCTGCGGGTCGTCGGGCGGAAAGGGGACGAGTTCCTCCTCGTCCTTGCCGGTGCGAGGCCGACCGTAGGGCAGCGTGATCTTCTTTGCTTTGCTGGGATCGTCGAGCTGACAGTGGTGGCAAAGCGACTTGTAGAGAGCGTCGGTCAAGTAATGCAAAGCGGCTACCAGGAACGAGGCACTGCCGCAGGCCGGGTCGCAGACCCGCAGCGATAGGATCTCTTCGGGTGGCCTCGGAACTACAGCACGCAACACGCGATAGTCGTGCGGAGCTTCCGCGGCGATGCCGTGCTCGGCGGGGGCCGTCACAACTTCTGCTTTCGTGGCCTTGGGGGTCGTCGTCTCGCTTTCCCGCACGTAGCACAGCGGCTCCAGGGTGCGGTGAACGGTGGGAACGGCCAGTTGGGGCCGAGTGTAGAACGTACCGGTTCCCTTGCGAGTGTTACCGGCCCGGACCAGGTAGAATTCGCCGGTGGCCACGACCCGCCTTATCAGCCGATTGGCCTCGGCTTCCACTTCCTGCTGGTACTGGCTGTCGGATTCCTTCTTGCCTTGCTTCCGCATCAGCCCGGCCAGGACGACCGCTTCCCTCGCCCAACGCTTGGCTGATTCCTCGGCGTCAAGGTAGTCGCCTGTGCGTTGAACATTGTCGGCACCGCCCTCGGCTTCAACGGTGGGTTCCTCAGGGCTTTCCACTTCGGCTTGGTCGGTATCCTCGGATTCTTCCTCTGCCTCTTCCTCGGTAGCGGCGGAGGCCGTGACCTTCTCCTTCCGCAGCGTCGTCAACAGATCCTTGAGGCCCTTCTTGTCGTTGGCCAGCATGTCTTGCAGCCGGGAGAGCGGCAGGACCGGCTCGCGACCGAGATTGAGGAACACCTGGGGCCCGATCTGTTCGTCGGTTCGCTTCACTCGGTAGTCGAGCAGACCTTCGTAGATCAGGCCGATGAACTCGGTGCGGAGATCCGTGTAATCCACCGGCCCTTCCACGAAGGTTTTCGACTTGCCGCGGATGACCGGCAGCGGGCCACGCAGCAACTTGCGAAGGACGTGGTAGATCGTGGCGTCGCCGACCGGGACACAGTGCTCCAGGATGTGCAGGGCACGAACGACCGGATCGTGGCTGGCTTCAGCACCGGGACGGAACAGCACGCCACCGTAGGCCCGCAACGGGAAATTGCCGTGGGCCGAACCGCCGTAGATCAGCCGGAACATAGCCATCAGCCGGGGCCAAGCGGTCTCCCGGTTGAACAGGACGTGGGTGCCGCCTTCGTGGCGAGTGGCTTCATCAAGCGATTCGTACAGCGAACGGACGCCGTAGGATTGGGCAAAGATCGGATCATTGACCGGAAGCAGTTGTCGGGACTCGGCAAACAGACAGAAGCCGTGGAGACTTCTTCCAGCAGCAGTTCCACAGCTTGCCGGACGTTCTCCCGGAGTACGCTCGATAGGTCAGCCTGCCGCTTGCGGGATTCTTCGACGGCATCGAGCAGCCCAGAGCTACCTTCCTTGATCGGCTTCAGCGATTCCGGCGACAGCAGTTGTCGCAGGCCGCAAAGTTCTTCGGTTCCTTCGCCGTCGTCGAACCAGCGGTCACTTTCCCATTCGCACCAGGACTCAAAATCGAGGCCCGCGTACACGAGCCGGAACTGCTGGCCGTTGGTCAGCACGCCCAGTCGCTGGCCGGTGCCTCGCAGCAGTTCGAGCATCTGGGCATACTTCGTGCGGCCTCGCCCCCGCCCAACCTGCGGCGACGGGTCTGCCATGACGAGCAGAGCAGGTGTCTGGCCAGCGTCGTCCGCAAAGATGATCCGATGCGGACGAATGGTGTCCGACCGGCTGCCGATGCGGATGGCTACCGTGAACTTCTCCTGGATGTTGTGCTGTTTGGCAAGTCGCATTCCCGTGTGCCCGAGCAGGTTCTCGAAGAGGGAATCCACGAAGCCGAGGGTCGCGGCTTGGTCTCGGTCGGCCCCATCTGCCTCGGCCTTTGCTTTGGTGGCGAAGCGAGTGTGGGCGTCACGGAGCTTGCCCAGGGGGAAAAACGTGATCGCATCGGGAGCCGCGGGATACCGCTCGATCATCACCACGGGCGAAAGCAGCAACCCTTGATGCCGCAAGCGGGACCACCAGGCGTGGGCGGGGGGGCTACCCTTCATGACTTAGCTCAGCCGCCGCTTCCCGCACGACGTTCCGGAAAGGGACAAGGACGTCGAACTGCCAACCGCGTTTCTCAAGGAATTCCAGCGAGAGATTGACGGCCCGCCCCTCAATGGGATTGAGAGCCCAACCGTCGGGACTCTTGTCAAGCTTGAAGCCGCGTCCCATTTTCAGGATCAAGCCTTTGGCGGGCTTCCGGGTTGGTTTGACGTAGACGGACGTCGCCGTGGTGATCTCACTGAGGGACTCGCCGTACCAGCCAGCGAAGACGCAATTTCGCAGCACGGGAAGCAGTCGGATCGGTGAAAAAATCGAAACATCGCGGTTCCCAAAGCCCAGTTCGTAGCGGATCGAGCGGGCCAGGGCGATCTCGTGTTTGCGACCGATGTCGCGTTCCTGGAACTTGACGGGGTACAAGCGTTGTAGATCGGCCATCAGTTCACGCGCGGACAATGTATCGAGGAAGGTAGCATCGGCGACGTTGAATCGGCCGGTTCTCAACTTCCGGAGGATTTCGCCCAGATTGACTGTTTGGGTAGGCATGTTTTCGTCCGATTCCGGTTCAAGCCGTTTAGCTGCGCGGTCTGACTTTCACGTCATCGACTGATCCGTCGGTGTAACGGAAGTAGTGGAGTTCGATTTCGTCTCCGAATTCGTCAGCGTACAAATCGTAGTGCTTCATCGTCCCCAGCGGGGCATTTGCCGAGGTGGCCGGCGTCGGGCTGCCCTGCTTACATCCCTGGAATCTCCACTTGCCGGGATCGCCGTGGACGGCAACATCCGTGATGTCAACGTAGTCCAACGGATCGTCCATCTGTCATTTCCCGTCAAAACCGCTCGTCTGTCAATGGCTCTTTTCGGCTCGATTTTCACGCCCGCCGTCGCCATCCGCAAGCGGGTAGGCGGCTCCGAGTTAGACGACCGCCAGGACTCGCTCCCCGTTGGGTCGCGGTTAAACGAAGAGGTCCTCCGCCGTCGCCGGGACAAGATAGGTTAACGCGAGCGGCAACACTCGAACCTCGCGGACCTCGAATCGCTTGGGCAGCACGACATTTAGCCGGTGATCGCGTTCCTTGGTCAGCAACTGGCGGGTCCGGTCCACATCCTGCCGCAGCACGGCCATCTGCTCTTCGATCTCCTGCACGCGAAATTCTGTTTCCGCTTGAAATTCCTCAAACAGCATGGGCTGCTGGGCCTCCACCTGTTCTCGCAGCAGTTCTTTGGCCAATTTGCTGAGTTCCTGTTCTCGGCTGCGATCCTGCAATTCTTTCAGCCGGTAACGGTAGCTTTCCTTGGCCGCGTCGAGTTCTCGGCGGAGGGCCGCTTTGGCCCGGCGGCTGAACAGCTTTCCCTGCTCGCCCTCCTGCTGCCGCAGGAAGGATTCCAGTTCGCCCTTGTGTTGGAACCAGTGACCGCGAATCGTGCGAACCCAATCCTCGCGGCGTTTGGCCGACTTGATCGGGTGGAACTCGCTTTGAAGTACGATCTGGGCGAAGCCGTCTTCGACCGCAGCCAGCTGGTCGCCTTCGATACGGAACACAGTGGACATGACTTCGTCGTGGAGCGGTTCGCGAAGTTCGTTGATGCCTGTGACCGCGTAGTGCAGCACCGCTAGGGCCTCGAAACCTGAACGATGCAGGCCGGCAATCGACCACCGGAAGACGGCGTTCTGGCCTTCCGGATCGTGCAACTGACGGCAAAGTGTGCCCATTGCCTGCCGCATGATCGGATGACCGAGCCGCAGGAGAACCTGGTGCTTCTTGAGCCGCATGACCCGATGATTGCCAACCTCATATTCCACCAGAGCGGCGTCGAAAACCAGTTCCATGCGATCGGTGCGTGAGCCCACGGTGAGCGTCTGACGGGCCAAGCCTTCCCAACGGGGCGGCGGCTTCAGACGGTAGAAGCCGGGGCGTCCGGCGATTTCTTCCAGCGAGCCGTGGCCCTCCACGGCGATGGCCGCCCGCAAGATGTCCGCGAGGGCCTGCGGTGAAATGCCCAGCCGCGTGTCGGTGCTTTCGAGTAGTTCCTTGGCCCGGCGGGTGAGGTCCGCGATCTGGCCTGGCGAGTTGCATCCCAGGTCGGCTTTTTCTGGACTCGATTCCAGCCGCTGTTTGACGAACAAGTCCACCTGCTCCAGCGGAGTCTTCTTTCCCTGAAAATGCCGCTGTACGGCCGCGTCAAAGATACGTTCCACACTGCCGAGGTCTTGGCGGACCTGCTCAACCTTCTGGGCGACGCGGAACAGGAAGTCCATGTCCTCTTCTTCGTTGCACCGGAAGTAATGCACGCTGACATCCCGTACCTGACCGTGGCGGGAGACACGTCCGTTGCGTTGCTGGAGCTTGGAGGGCGACCACGGGATGTCGTAGTGGATGATCCAGCGGCAGCACTCCTGCATGTTGATACCTTCCGAGGCCGCATCGGTCGCCAACAGGAGTCGGACAGCGGCGGTGGGATCTTCAAATTCAGATTTTACACCCTCGAATTCGTCCAGATCCATGCCGCCGTACAGGAGCCGCAACGTGTTCTTGTCAAAGCCTATCTGGAGCAGTCGCTGCTCTAGGTAAAACAGCGTCTCCTTATACTCGGTGAAGATGATCAGCCGTTCGTCGTCACGGAGCTGGCCCTTGTCGAACAGGTTTTTCTTGATCCAAGCGACCAGGGCTTCGGTCTTGGATTCCGACTTCTTGGCGAGGGCGGCCAGCTTGTGCGGATCTTCGACGGTACGCCGGTCGTAACCGAGAGCTTCGAGAGCCTTGTTGACGCGACGTTGCAGGTCCTCAACCGTCGTGCCCTGAGTGCGGAACCAGGCACCGCTGTGGCGAGCGGCGTCTTCTTCGAGAACGGTGCGTTCGTCGTCGCTCTTGGTCTGCTCCTCAGCCCGCTCAGCGGACACACGAGCCATGTCGAACAGGGTCGGCGTGTCGGCATCGCTGTCTTCTTCCAGGTGTCGCCACCAGGTCCGGGCAAAGGCGTGGGGACATGAGAGCAGACGCTTCGTCAGCAGCGAGTAGATGAACTGTCCGAGCCAGCGTTCCTTGGACGAGGAATTCGCGAGGCCGGCGTGGCCTTTCTGGCGATACTCCCGGAGAGCTTCGTAGAGGGCGGATTCCGCTGCCGACAGACTGATCGGCAGTTCGACGGGTGGCAACTGTTCGGCGAACAGCGGACGAAGCGATTGCTGGTTGATGTCGTCCTTCAGCCGGCGAACGCGGACCTCGGTCAGATTGGACTTGTCCTGCTCGTCCATCTGGACCGTCATCTGGAAGCGAACCGGATCGAGCAGTTCCAGAAGCCCGGTGAAGCAAACGGTCTTGCCGTTGTGCGGCGTCGCCGAGACGAAGATGCGATGCTCGAACAGGAACCGAATCTCCCGCAGCATCCGCGTTCGCTGGCTGGCCCGGCCGCCGCTCTGAGGGGCGAAGTGATGGCATTCGTCCACGATCAACAAGTCCCACGGGGCGTGGGCCGTGGTGCGGTTGCGGTCGGCTTCGGCTTCCGCTCCTGCCCCGGATGCCTGAAGAAACTGCTGCAACACGTCGGGCATCCGCAAGTAGTCCATCGACGTGATGATCCGGGGGAAAGCCTTCCAGGGATTCGTGTCGATTCCCATCCGGCGGCGAAGCTGAAAGGTCGAGTCGGAGTCGATGACTTCGAAATCCAGGTTGAACTTTCGCCGCAGCTCGTACTTCCACTGCCGCTGAAGCATGGCCGGGCAGATCACCAGGATTCGCCGAATCCGACGACGCAGGAGCAGTTCTTCGAGGACCAAGCCGGATTGAATTGTCTTGCCCAACCCCACGCCATCGGCCAGCAGCAAGCTGACGCGAGCCATGAACAAGGCTCGGATCACCGGCTCCAATTGGTACGGGTGAACTTGGATCGCCGAATTCCAGACGCCGAGCAGCGGCTCATCCTCGATGCCATCTGATTCCCGGAGCCGGTTCAGCCGGGTCCAGCGGTGAGCGTTGACGAATGCCAGGAGGGCTTGGGGGCTGTCCGGCCGGTTGGCATCGACACTGGGCAGGTTCGTTTTTCCGAGCGGCTGGGCAGTGGCTTCGACTTCCCACAGGAGTTGCTCGGCTTCGGGGTAATGGAAATCGTCCAGGTATTCGACCTCGACAATGTGAAGCCGTCCCTGGACCGTGCGGCTGTCGTAGGGTTCCACCGCCCGAACTGTCGCCAGTCGGTTGCGGACACGCACGGCCTGTCCAACTTCAGGGGGCGGTATTGTTGATTTCATTCCGATACCACGTACATGTCGTCGATCCCGGTATTACGTCAGGACGTCCGTTCCAACCAGTCACAGCCAGTCCCCGGCTGTCGGCGGTCCAAATCTGCTGACCTCGCCTCGTCATCGGCAAGCAAGGTAGCAGCCGCAATCGCACGAGGCAAAGACCCAAACCTCAAGTAGTGGGGTGGCGTGCAAGTTCGAGTGCCTAATTTACTCCCAGGACAATCCCGCCGCCAGTATCCGCCGCAAAGGCCCAGAGATCCTTAACCGGTCAGGGACTTACTTTCGGTCAGGTAATCTGTGCGGCTGTTGCCTCGGTCGCAGTCTAACCGTTTGCACCATCCCGCCGTGACGCGGTTGGTTGCAGCGGACGACTTCGCCAGGGATTGAGTGGTTTGACCTGTATCAGCATCGCCGTCTGGGGCCTGTTGCGTCTCCAAGCCGGCTTGTTGCAGGCGGGCTTTCGGTCATCATGTTGGAAGCCGGTATCCAGCAATGCGATCGCGATGAAGTGTCGCTTTTTCTGGGGGCGAGGGCAGCGATTTCGGGCTGATGCCGCGAATTCGACAATTCCGCATGGGCAAGGCAGCATGCCGGACTTTGTTTCTCCCCGCCCCACATAACTAACCTCCTAGGTACATGATGACACCCTAATGAAAGGAGAACATAGATGAACGATCCTCATGTCTCCCTCCTGAAATACAGACTGCGAGCCGGCCTCGATGTGTCGTACAAACCCGGCACGAGCATCCGCTGGACCACGCCGGAGTTCGACGGCGAAATGATTGATGGCCTCTTGAGGGTGATGATCAAGACACATTACGCCATGGTGGGTAGTGCTCAGGAAGCGGTCGATGCATACTTGCGAGCATGGGAGATTCAAGCAGTTCTGGATTTCGGTCCAGGCAACTTGGATTTTGAGTTTGACTCATACGAGATTATTGACCGAAGGCCGCCACCGCGTGGATCGACCGACGTGCCCAAAGGCAGTGCATGCGGGAATGTGGCCGTCTGGTCTTCAGCAGAGGGCTACGCCCAAAAGCTCTCGTATCCGCCACCTCCTGCTAATTTTTCCATGTCCCCGATCGTATCCACCTTATGGCACCGGTATCGGAACTTCCTAGAGAACAAGGAGCCGCTGACGGGCATGGGCTACTTCTGTCTGTGATTCAGGCGGATGCGGGCGGCCGTAGGAAAGCGGCTGCGACGTATCAGGTACATCTTGACGTCTTGGACAAACTTGGGGAGTTAACGTCGGAAGTCGGAGACGAGACCACCGCCAGGAAGGTTGATGCCGGAAGTACTTTTCGGCCCCACACGCCAGCGGAAGTTGAGTGGATCAAGGCAGCAGTTAAGCTGCTGATTCGGCGGGCCGGCGAACTATCCGCCACCCCGGGCGGGCCCCACCACCAGATTCAGATGTCCGACCTCCCAACGCTCGTCGCGTGGGCTGGGTGGTGAACCCGATGCCTGTTGAGTACGAGATGGAGTGCCAACGCACCGGGTGGTTCATGCCGGCTCCCGCTGACATGGAGCATCTGGCGTCGACCTACAGCAATAGTGCCATCGCCCGAGCCTGCGGCGTATCGGAGACGACGGTGCGGAAGTGGCTCAGCAAGCTGGGCATGTCCAGTCGCAGGAAGGGAATCGCCAGGGCCGCCCAGGTCCCGGCCGACGAAGTGGCTGGACTGAAATCCCGAGCCTCACGGAGGCTTACCCGTCGAGTCCGCCGGGGCACCGGCCGGTTGACCACCGAGCGAGTGAGCCGGATCATCTGCAAGATCGGCAAGAAGGCCAACGTCGTAGGCGGACGAGCAAAAGGGAAAGCGGGTCAAATACGGCTCGGCCCATGACCTGCGGCGGGGGTGTGCCGTCAGGCTGATCAACCTTGGGGTCTCGACCGAGTCGCTCCAGGTGATCATGCGTCACGAGGACTTCGCGACCACGCAGAAGTTCTACAGCGGCACCAAGCAGGCCCAGGCCGCAGCGGCTGAAGTCTACGAGAAGCTGGCCGCCGGAAGCAGGAAATCTGAATTAGTGGGGGGATTAGTGGGGGGACTTCCGCAGAATCTCACGCTCACGGCTGATCAACAAAAAAAGCTAAAGGCTTTACTGGAAAGCCTTTAGCTTAGTATCCCCGTCGTGATTCGAACACGAAACCTTCGGCTCCGGAGGCCGACGCTCTATCCAATTGAGCTACGGGGACAAAATGTCATTGACCGTTATGCGACAAGGAGTTACAATTCACAAAAGTTGCCTGTGGCATAAAACATGGCATTAAAAAGAGCGATTTGGCAGCCCGATTCGCGTGATTCTGCGTCCTCGAAAACGGCTTGCTGGTTTGCATCTGGTCGCCTTCCCAAAAGTGCCAAGACCCTAAAGTATATCCAGTCGTGAGGGGCCGTTCAATGGTGGGCAAACGGAAGCCGAAAGAACGTGTGCGGGGACGGCAGGCGGGTGGGCACAACCGAGGTTACTGGTTCCGCAAGGGTCGCGGTTGGTGCGCCACGCAGAACGGCAAACCCATTCCGTTACGAGCTGAAAACGGCGACTGCCTGAAGGCCGAGGAAACGCCTGCCGACGAACTGGACCGGGCATACGCTCGCCACCTGCTCGGACAGCAAGAGCAGGCGAGGCGTCTGGCAGTCGGGGATACGACCCCTGTGCTGCGAATCGTCCAGGCTTATCTGCAACACTGCAAAGCCGCGAACCGAGATTCGACGTTCCGCAAGCGCGGCGAATACCTGTTCGACTTCTGCTACGGACTCTCACCCCGATTTTGGGACTACGGCATCGGGCGAAAAGTCCCCAAGCCCGGTAAGGACGATTACATCCATGACGGCTACGGTTCGACACCCGTGGGGCAGCTTATTCCGATGGACGTACAGCAATGGCTCGACAAGCACCCGACCTGGGGCAAAGGCACGCGGCGTATCGCTCTCCAGGGCCTCAAGCGGGCGTTCAATTACGCCGTGTCGATGAAGCTGACGCCCTGCAACCCGATCAAAGGATTTAAGGTCGGCACAGGTGGCAAACGGATCACGTTTTTCACGCCGGAAATGGAGCAGGGGTTGTACCAAAATGCATTCGAGGCTCTCAGGACCGCCATTCGGGTTTGTATTCGCACGGGGGCCAGACATGGCAGCGAATTTACCACGTTGACCGCTGCTCACGTCGAAGAGACGCCCAAGGGAATGCTATGGAGGTTCTCTCCCGACGAAAGCAAGACCCACAAGCTCCGCACGATCTACGTCGCCCCGGAGATCGCCGAGCTTGTGCGTCCGCTCCTGAAGAGGTACTCGCACGGTCCCCTTTTCCGAAACCAGCATGGGGAACCGTGGACGCTTAACGCCCTCCGGCGGGCTTTCCTGCGTCTGAAGAGCCGCCTTGCGAAGAAGAAAATTGCACTGGATAAGGATGCGTGCATGTACAGCTGTCGGCATACGTTTGCCAAACGGACTCTGGGAGGTTACTGGACAGGGAAACCCTGCACGATTGAACAGTTGGCGGGGCTGATGGGAAACACTCGCCAAGTCTGCTGGGACCACTATGCCAAATGGTGCGACAATTACACCGACCCCCTTTGGGAGGCGATCACCGCTAAGCCTGCCTCCTGAGCAAGTCCCAACTGAAGCCGAAGACATCTCCGATTTCGCTGGGAGTCTTCGGCTTTCTTGCGGGTTTTGCGGGCGCGCGACGAGGCTCTTCACTCTTTGGACCGACCGTGTGCTTCGCGACGAACTCCTCCACCCACTCTGACTTGAACTTCAGTCGCCCGCGCCTGCCGTGTTGGAAATACCGAATCTCGCCACGTGCAACCAGCTTGCGGACTCCGCTTACGGTACAGCCCAGGTGTTGTGCTACGTCTTCGATGTCCAACATCGATCACTGAACCTTGATTCACGGAGAATTCGGAACCGGTCACCTTCGCAGGTTTCCCCCGCAATTACCGCCAGTCCAAGAGCCTCTCCAGCTCAGCAGAAAATTCCTAAATGTATACCCTAAAAGGACATGTGTATTACTTCATGTATGGTTTGCAATGACCATCGATGCGATCGCCTAAGTCGTCCTGCGGGCGGTCAGCTTCAAGACTAGGAAATTGTGGAGTCACCAGTCGGCGCGTTGAGAGTGGTGGAAGATCCAGGTGTGAGCCTCATCGAGAGCCAGCCGGAGCAATGGAATGTCATCGCGGCCGAAGCGGCTCGATTCCTTCCAGACGTCGCCGTTGCGGAACAGCCGAGTCACCGCGATGGTGTGTCGCAGTCCGGAACGAGTGCGTTTTCGCCAGATGCGGATCTTGATCAGTCCGCGGCGGAGTTCGTGTGTTGGGTTTCCTGGCATGGTTCATGTCTCCGTTCGGGTGATGCCGTCCAGCTTGACGGCGAGGTCTGTGAGCATGAGGCGTTGGCGGGTCGGGATACAGCCGTCATCTGCTAGGGTCGCCGCCAAGACCTGGCAGAGTTTGACGAGATCCTGCACGTCCGCGGGTCGCAGCAGTTGGGAAACCTGCCCGTTACGCTGGCCCATGCGGTAGATATTAAAGCGATATAACCAGCCGGCCCGTTCGTCACCGGCCTTCCAGACAGCGGAAACTAGCTGGCCAGCGCCCAGCATGGCGTAAGGCTTCGACGTAGTCGGCGGTGTGCTTCGTGTCATTGTGCTCCTGGCCTCCTCATGTATGTGTATTGTTAATCACTACTGTACGGGTATGCGGCTAGACACTTAACGCGGTGTTGAGCGAACAATAAAGAGGCATGGAGAGCGGTCACTCGCTCTCCATGCCGGTAGGGGTCAATTCATCTACTCTTCCTCTGCCCATCCCTCCTCGTTGACGACATCCCGCCAAGAATCGAGCAGTCGGACAGCATCAACAATTTCCTGGGGGGGCCTTCGACCTTCCGGGTAGACGCAGAAGTTTGCAAGCTCCCAGATGATGTAGTGGTTGAAGACGAGTAGGAATGCATTCCAGAATTCTCTGGTGCAAAGTGCTCGTTGCCCCGCAAAACGTTTTTCTCTGTAATTGTCCATACGGTCTTTCTCCTTTTTGCTGATGCGTTGTGACCGAGGTACGCCAGCACTTATTGCTGCCCCTCCGCGGCGTTTGCACGTCGCGGCGAGGTATCAAGGAGAAAGGCCGGCTGGCGAACCAGCCGGCGAAAAACCAGGTGTAAAACCTGTCGCAAAACCGGTGATTGACTAGTACTCTTCCGGCAACAGGATGGTCGTGACGGAACGATCGTGTTCAGTGATGACATAGAACAACGTTCCGCCCAGAGTCACATACCGGGAGAAGAGACGAAAGCCGTGCTCAAGCGCGTCTTCGTTTTCCTTCCAGTCATGCTCGTCCAGTTCACCCCAGTCGCCCACCGTGTGACGCAGGAGGCCCATATGGGCCTCCTCACGCAGCAACTCGGCTTCCGCTCCAGGGGTGATGACAACTCTTCCTATCGGGAATTTCCCGCCAGAGATGATCTTGGCCATGGCTTTCTTCCTCCGTGAGGAAACCGGCCGGATTGCATCCGGCCGGCGGGTTGGTCATCCGTTACTCAACTGCCTCGTCTGAGTCGGCTGGAACGTCCTGCCCCCAGATCCAGGCGTAAGCCATGTCCGCCACCTTGGCGACAATGGGGAGGTCATCTCGGCGAAACGCCGTCGTGTCCTTCCACTGATCGCCATCCTTGTATAGACGCGTAATCGTGACGTTGAACCAGATGTCTTGACCTCCATTCTGATTGGCCCAAATCGTCGCTCGGATGCGTCCCAGCCGGATCTCGTTTGCCGGTTTTTGCTTTTGTGCCATAAGCACCTCTTTCGTATTAAGGTCGTCGGGACAATCCAATTGTCCCTCAAACCATCTATCATTGTTACACAGCAGCGGCGTCCATCACCGCTGCAACTCAAGTTGCGGGCTGTCCTCGGACAGCCCGAAAACCAAACAGAAAACCTTATGGCAAACCTACCGACGCGCACGTCTGTCGCGCGTGCGCGTGCGATACTTCTCTCGTGCCTGCGTTACGACTTCGAGTAGTGAGTCCAGCTCGTCCTCAGGGATGAACTCCGAGAGGAAGAACTTGTGGCCTCCCGCCTTCCAGCGTCCGAAGCGGACGACGAATTCGCTGCGACGAAAGCCTCCAGCGGGAAACACCAGCCCCTCGACGTTGCCGTCGCGGTAGCGATTCACTTCCCGAGGAAGTGGCCCCTCGTGAAAAGGCATTCCGCACTCGCGGCAGAAACGTTCATCTACCTTGAGGGGGAATAGCAATCTCCACGGCCACTTCATTCTCCAACGCTTTCGATTGTTATGGACACGGTACATCCTGGTTATCTCCAGTAATTCGACGTGCTTGCGCTCCCCTGAGCGTCGGGCCCGTCTACTCCTCCGGTTTGCGAAGGTCTATTGCCCGTTGTTTTTCCCTGCTCCAGGGCCAGGAGCGATGAAACCCATGGGTGGGAGTCAAAGAATATCGAGTAGTCGGGGTAGCTCCTTTCAGCGGCATGAGGTGATCAGGGGCAACAGTTCAGGTAACGCCACTACTTGCACGGGAACACCCTGCGCGTGGCGAAGTACGGACTCATAGATTCGCCGAGCCTTTTGGCGAAAAACGGTCAATACCGTGATCTCGAAACGGCCGGCCTGGATAAACTGCCTGAATCCGGGCTGGTGCAAGTGGTCATTGATGTCTTCGCGAACGGATTGGACGATGCGGTCCCAGCGGCCACGCCGGCCAGCGTCGATGCGGACCAAGCCGAGACGTCCCGATCCAGCGGGGTCGAAGTAGTACCCGCTAGGCAAGCCCGGCCGTTCCAGGCCGGGGAAGCTCCGTACAAGTTCTTGAGAAGTGAGCCGGCGTCGTGGTCTGTCGGACAGGCAGCAGAACCGCAGCATCGCCAGGGCCCGAATCTTGGCCGGTTCCGACAGCGGACCAACCCGCTCGTCGTCCAGACCGCAGGCCTGGGCACCGAGCGAGTTCAGGTACCAGTAGCGGGCACTGTGATGGAGCGGCGCGGCGTCGATCAGCGATTGCCGCTGGCAGTCTCGCAGCACATCCTTGATCTGCCGCGGGTTACACGGCGAGAACACGGGTAATCGTTCGACGGCCGCGAATACGCTCAGGTGATAGCGCGCGAGGTGATCAAGCACGGCGTCGACGAACTCTTTGGACACGGAGTCGTTCGTGGGCATGTTGCGGAGCATGAAATCACCAAAGTTCATAGGGGAGATCTGATTGGATGCAATACTCGTGAAAACTCGCGACCTGCGCCGCATTCCAGCGGCCAGCGGCTTGGATCACACGGAGCACACGCCCGTTGGCGTGACGCAACAATGCGTCCGGGTCTTTGAGGCGGTATCCGGCCTTGGGAAGGGCATGCTGGCTGATCCACGAACTGGCCAAGCGAGGGTGGCTCTTGCGGTAATGGACACCCGCCATGACCAACTGCTCGATGAGCGGGCACAAGAACAAAGATGTCTTGCCGGCCCCGGCGTCCCCCAGACCGTGAGCGTGCTCTCGGAATACGTCGCGGGGAACAAGGACTGGACTACCGTCCGCGACCACGCGCCCCATGTAAATACTGTGGCGTTCTGTTAAATCAGGCGATCGTCGCAGGTCGGTGAGCATGACCTCGATGCTGTTAGAGGACTTGGCCCGGTCGCGCTCGGCTGCGGCTTCCAACAGCACGGGCATCGTCAACGGGATGGTCAGCGCCCACGGCAGTAAGACTGGAAGAGACACGATCGCGATGAACGTGAGGCCCCAGGTGATGCCTCCGTAACGCAAGTGTTCGAAGATGCCTGCCCTCCGGGCGTGAAGTTGTTGGGTCACCGATTGATGTTGTTTCCAGGCCATGTCGATCAACCGCGGGAGGGGCGAATCTGGCCAGCGCAGCAAGACCACGGTGGTCAGCACCGTGGCAAAAATCATGAGCCCACGCCGGTGTCCGGCCGGTCCCACAGGACTCTGCAGGAGTCCGGGCAGCGGCCGGGCATGGTACATGATCCAGGAAGTGAGGCTGTCGAAGACCACTCGCCAGCGAGCGGAGCGCAGCCCGGCGGGGCGGCGAACTGCGAGGGCCGCCAGGGGCAGCGTAACCACCGCGAGCTTGAGAATCGCTGCATCCGTCCAAAGGACCGCGCCGGTCAGCACGCTGGCGATGCCGGCCAGCACGAAAAGTTGTTGCTGCGATTGCGTCCGGAAAAGCTCAGCGGTCGCACGCGGGGTCGGATTTGCCGTGCAGACGGTACTCCAGTGGCGGCCAAAGACGTAGACCAACAACCCCATCGTGCCGGAGATGACAACGACCTGGAGGCCCCAAGGCATTCGGTGGTTCACAAAGATGAGGAGGATGGCCACCAATAGGAGCGGGTGGAGGAACCAACGCACGTGACGCGTGATGAAACATGCGCCGAGTCCGGCGACGACGGTGGGGCTGGCGAAGATCAGGTCGTAGGGTTCCAGCCAGGGCAAACCGGGGCAGCGATACATGACCAATGCAGTGATCGCCGCGGCGGCCGCTGTCAGGAAAATGGCCGCCACTTCGGATAGCGTCACTGTCGTCGCCACGGCGGGCGGGAGCATCTCCATCTCCGGCCGCGTTGTTGGCAGCCGGTCGAGTTGTAGAGGGTTGCCGACGGATTGGTAGTAGCTGTCACGCATGATTTCGACTCGCGGTAAGGGACAAGAGTTGGGGGACAACGGAATAATGGACCAACAAGCCGGTGGGCCAGTCATGCCGGTCCAGCGCCTGCCGGACGGCAGCCGCCTTTTCCTTAGTCGCGGTGACGATCACCAGCCGGAATTGGCGTTTCGCGACCAAGGCCAAGAACTCCCGCAGCCGGCGGCGCTCGGTCACGTCAGCAACACACTTGCGAGCCACATGGTCTGCGGGTCCGCCCAGGTCGACCCGAATCAGTTCCAGCACGCCGTGTGGTGCGTCCGCGCAGTGGGGAGCATCCGCCATCGTAGGCGTGAACCACGGGTACTTCTGTAGCACTTCCGCCGGTGTCAATCGCCGGCGGGGCTGCTTGCCCAGTGCGGCGTAGACCACCACGGCATACTCCATGGGAAGCGACTGCGGGCCGAGTGGCGCGGCCCGATGGACGCCAATCCCGAGCAGGTTGGCGCCGACCTCGCCCAGGACGAAGTAACGCGTGGGATGCAGGAGCGTGTACTTGCGGAGATACTCAGCGTCGCACAAGCGGTTGAGGACTTTCGTCAGAGCGTTGTGCGACAGAGTGGTCAACTCGACACGGCGCAGGACCTCGACCGTAGTAAGCCGATAGCGTGCCACATGGTCGATGATCTTTCGGTCGCGAAGTTTCAGTCGGCGTCTTGTTTGGGTCTTCGGAGCGTTCATGACGATCACCACAACTGATAGGGAAGAACGCGAGCCGCACAGTCCGCATGGAACGCCTCCACACGCTGGGCGTCGTACCCGCCACCGAACTCAACCACCCAGGCCACTTGCCCAGCCTGATCGACGATGAAAGCGTCCGGCACCTTCTCGCCGCGACGCGTATGGGCCAGCGAGTCTTCGCCCCGCCAGGCTGCCGCCCACGGCGGCGAGACCTCTTTCAATCGGAGCCAGACGGCCGCGACCCCGAGGTCGTGTGTAGCCTGGGTAGCGTGCTTGAGATAGCCTCGCCCCACACCGCCGAACAGTTGAGCGCCGCGTTCCGTGACGATCCAGGCCGTGCAGGGGCGAGTGGGCCGCATCCGCCAGCGCTGTTGGCAGCGATAGGCAACCTGGCCGAAGTCGGGAGCAGGGTTGCCAGGTTGCCAGCTCACGAGTGGCGACTCGATTGGCGGAACTGGCCGGGCGTGGACGGTCATTCGGGCAAGCAAGCCCATCTGCGCCAGCCGCTTCAGTCGCCGCCTAGCGTTCGGCAGTTCGCCCTGCCACCAATGGTCGGCGATCTGCCGCTGACTGAAGAGCCGGACCTTCTCCACCAGGGCCTGCAGGAGTTCCTGGTCGCGATGTGTCATGTGGACGGTGTTGTGCATGAAGCGGCTCCCGTGTCACCCTGCGGATCGATGCTGTCGGTCGACTTGCGACGTTTCCTACCGGGTGCCGAGCGCGAGACGTTGAAGTCTGGCAGCCCGCGGAGATCGGACTGCGGGCTGGCCCTTTCTGGCGCGGCCAGCCGCGGATGTTCGTCCGTCATCCGCTGCATTACCTCCATCGCTTCCTCCGCCAAGTCCGTGGAAGTCAATCGGGCTGCTCTTTGGCGAAGTGTTGCCGCAATCTCGGTCTTGCCCTCCGTCTCGTACTTACGGGCTAGGTCTTCGAGTTGGCTCTGCTGGTCGGCCTGGACTACTGCGTGCAGGCTTTCCACCCGCGAACTGACGACTCCGGCCATCAAGCCGTAGAATCGTTCCGCGAGTCGGTCCAAAAATAGGGAGAGGAGTTTGTTCATGGCGCGCTTCCGGCGGAAAAGTGTGGAAATGGAATGTTGACTCACCGTGGTCAACTCAGCAGGCATTAAACAACGGACCGCCGATCAGTTGAGACCCAGAACGGTACCAACCCCGAAGATTCTTGCGATGATTCAGACGCGACCAGGACCGAGAACACCTTCGACCAGGCGCGGTTGGCGGTCAGGGCCAAGCGATCGAAAGCGTTCTTCGCTCAGGCGATGATCGAGGTGATACCTGGTTGCACCGCCGAAGTGGTGCGAAAAGGGGACAGACGTCGACAGCCATGGCGTCTGCGGCTCTCACGCGTTGCGGGTAACGTTATGACCAAGGCCCGCAGGCTCCTTGGTTCATGGCCACCGCCGCCTCGTGAGCCGTGTCTGGTCCACCTTCGACGGCAACATAAAGGCGGACAAACGTGCCAGGACTTCGCGTCGCTGTTGCATGTTTTCGCCAACGAAGAACATTCGGCCGTCATCTGGCGCGCGGCAGCTCCGGAAGGACGTGGAAGATGTGCGGCGAAAATGCCCTGGGCTCAAGAGCCCTCGGCCAGGAGGCCGAGGTCGCGCCAGGTCAGAATAGCTCGCGTCGGCAGTTCCGACGCGAGCTGGAGATCTTCCGTGAGTGCGCCAAGATAAGCTGCTGCAAATCAGCCGGACAATCCGGCCTGGCCAAAGGCTAACCACCGGGTCAGAACAGAACTTTGCACGTAAGGAGGTAACGAATTACGCGAAGCCAGAGGGATGGCGAATGATCGGC
>JAPLNJ010001123.1 GCA_026692885.1 Planctomycetota bacterium
CCAGTTTCTTACCCCAACCCCCCATCCATCCAACAAAGTGGGACAATCTGCGGAGGCGGCGGGCAGGATGCGGCGGAAGAAGTCAGGCGGTTGCGGACCCGTGGCGTAGTCCAAAAACCTCGCTCCACCGGGGCAAGCCCGGATGGGGGCGGAACGAAAACAGGACCATCCGTTTGACGCCCCGACTCCACAATTTTTCGCGGCCCGCCCTGTGCCTAACCCGGAGCCCCATATCCGACCGGCCCGACTCGTCGGGAGAACTCGGTGAGGCGCCGCGGTGTTAGGAGTTGGCGGGACTGCTCTCACCGACTTACGTCGGGAGCTTCTTGGACGGGACCAGCTAGCAGTGACGGCATTTCGCAGTGTTACGATCAACGCGGCCTTGATCATAACGTGGCGCAAAACGCTAGCAGCAGGAGGTTAGGGTGGCTGGGGCAGAGTGCAGCGATGCCCCAGAAACCTGGGACTGGGGCTTCGCTTAGGCTCAGCCACCAGCCACCCGGATCATTGCCGGCACCGACAGCCGTGCGCAAGGTTATGATCAAAGCCATCAAGGCCGTAGCCCCGATTGTGCCCTCGTTTTTCTCTTCCCAGCTCTCCCATGTTAATCTCCCTTGGCGGGGTCTACCTGAGGTTGAGAATGGTTGATATAATCTGCGGTGGTTGTTAGGTTGAGTCGCCCAGGAATAGCCAAGTGGGTGCGCAGCGTATCGATTCCACGAACGTCGCCAGTTGCAGTTACATCAAGGGTTCCGTTTGCCAGTTGGCAGAGAAGGTCGTTGTTTTCTGCTATATTTTTCTGCCAACGATTCAACGGTATCGATATGACCCAGGTTTTGTACGGATAGTCTGAAATACGTCCCCGTAGCTCAATTGGATAACTCTGGCTCGTGGCGATAAGTGCTTATTTAGCAACGCCTTGTCGCATTCTTTGAAGCACTTCCAATTGCCCTCAAATGCCCCATTTTTAGCCTTTTTTGCCCCTGTTTTATGCCGAGTTTTATGCCATGCTCCGTCCCCATAGCTTACCGGAGCTACGTGGACATAAGAAATCTGGGATTCGACGATGTAGCGGCTATGGCCGTCGATGAACGCGGTGAGATGCGTTTCGACCGCGTGGTTGCTCGTGCATGACGAGCCGGTCAAGCCGACGGACCGATGGTGGCAGAGCCTTTACAGTCGCTTCGGCTTCAACAGTGCCATCTTCAAATTCTTCGGTCACGAGGAAGTCTTCCAGCGAATCTCGACCGTCGAGCCCCGTGACCGGCTGCGGCTCTGCATCGAGCGCGACACCGAGAGCGGCGACTCGCGACTGTTGGCGTCCTCGAATCCGGCGAAGCCGGTCGTACGGCACGATGCCCTGGTTGAAATGCTGGAACGGTACGAGGGCCAGAAGATCCGGTACTGCGATGGCGTGGTCCGGTCCACGCACATCCCGCGTGCCGGGGCCAACACGTTCCAGGTCGCGGGCGACAACTTCGCCAATCGTTTCGTGGCTAGTTCCCCCATCGATGGCTACGGCCAGCCCAGCATTCTCGTGTCCTTGCTGCGGCAGATTTGCAGCAACGGGGCAGTCGGGTTCGCTCCGGCGTTTCGCAGCACCCTGCCTTGGACGTGGCGAGGATGATGTCATGTTCTCGATCGTCCGCGCACTGGACGGCTTCGGGAACGATGAAGGCTACGCGGCGTTGCGTCAGCGTTTCGAGGCAGCCGCCGTCTCGTGGGCCAGTGTCTACGAGGCCCAGTCACCCTACCGGAAACTCGTCAGGATGCTGGCCCGCAAGCAGATCGGCTGGGACGGTGTCGCGACTGCCGACGCTCCAGGCGTCGCGGGGCTTTCGACGGAACCGCAGGACCTTTCGCTGTCCGCCGAGGTTGTCGAAGCAGGCAACCCGATCATCGCCGCGTTCCATCGCATGACAGGCGACGTGTCGAGCCTGTACGGTCTGGCCAACATGGACGCGCTGTCTGTGAAGCGGCAGCGGACACTGCCGGTCAGGGCGAAAGTGCTCGACTTGGTGAACTTCGCCAGCGAACTGGCCACCCACCATTTGGACGAGCAGGGCGCTCGGGCTGCCCAAGGTTGGCTGGGCACGCTCATCAGCAGCGAGTACGACCTCGAAAACTCCGTCGGCGAGTTTGGCGATTTCCAAGACTTCTTCCTGGATCGCAAACTGAACGGCGAGGTTGCCCTGGATTTGCAGCGGGTTACTTCGTGGTGGCGGGGATGGGATTGGGTGTCCGGGCCTGTGCCGACCCGGACGCCGGTGCAACCACGACCAAGACCGGAGGGGCTATATCTTGGCGAAGGATCGGCGGTCAGACATTCATGCAGAAGATCGCCCAACGCTGCGAATACTTGCTGGTTGAGGCTGCCGACCAGAAAGCCGAATCGGTTAAGTGGTCGCTGACCAGCCGAACCGGCCAAGTCTACGACGCGACGCTGATCGTCGACGAGTGGACTGATGCCCCGATGGTAGAGCTGTCTGACCCGGATACTCGCCTCCACTGGAGCGAGGGACGTTCAAGCGAAATAAACATCCGCTACCCGGACGGACGGCAGGAGTCCGTGGGCGGCCTGGTCAATTTCTGAAACACAAGATGTTGTGCTTGCATGGACTCGCATCTACTATCGGTAGCCACATTAGGCCGTCCACGATCCAACGGGCCGAATCGGCGGACGCAGTGATGCCCATATCTTGTGACAGCACTGCCTTTCTACCCCACATCTTGTAGTCCCGAGAAACTGGCCAGCCCAGTCCGTGGGGGTATGGGGTGATCACTGGGCTGTCCGCATCTGCACGAGCCACGAGTGCATGGCTGGCGAGTGGCGGGACATGACCGACGAGGATATCCGGCAGCACGACGCCGTCCGAAGCGGACAGGCATGATACCGTCCGCCAGCCACCGCATCGCTGAGCCAGGAAAGAACATGAGCACCTGCTACCGCCTACGGCCAGATTTGCCCTGGCAGACGTTCCTGGACGGTCTCCGGGATGCCGGTCTCAAAGAGCGATCGAACGCCGAGACCACAGAGACGTACCGCTTTGTCCAGCTGGCCGAAGCCGCACCGGACTACGAGGGTGGTCTTTGGTTTGATACCGGCGACGGCACGGCGACATGTTGTGCACGGTAGCCCAAACGATCGGTCACCATCTTGACAGCTCGATCCAGTCCCTGAACCCTCGACCAATCGGTTTCCCGAACAAAACTGTCGTCTTCCGGGAACGCTTCATATACCAACTCGCACCCGTTCGCCGGCCATCCAGTCGGTCGTTTGCCCTTTACG
Organism: Planctomycetota bacterium; assembly: GCA_026692885.1. Next base: position 3,290 of record JAPLNJ010001123.1, read on the forward strand.
AATCCATCGTCGACTATGCCGAGGACCGGATCGAGGTCGATACCGCAGACCTTTCCGTTAACCTGAACCACGGTCAGATCAATCAACAGGTGATCGTCGCCGTCATGGTTCGGGACAATGATCACGAGGTGTCCGGGCCACTTGCCGGGCGTCGGGTCCGTGCCTTTGCCCAGCATTATCCCAGTATCGGGTCGCGTTGGATTCACTATCTTCACGCGGACCGACAGCGGGTACGCCTTTGGGAAGCCCATCTCCTGCAGCGTCTTGAGCAAGATCGCCGAGCCTGGAACGCACTTGGTGGCGCACTCGATATCGAGAAGCACTGACGCGGTGAGCCTGATAACGTCCAGAATGTCATGCCCTGCTTTCATGCCACGCCCTCCCTGAAGCCTCGTCATCCTACCACTGATGACTCGCCGAAAGTTCCCCAGGCCAGATGGTCCAATTGCCTCTTCGCAATTGCCGTAACTAATCGAGCCGGATCCATTTCCGTCATGTTTAACGCCTTGGCACTTCCTCCGCAATCGAGGCTGGGCGTAGGTCGCGCCGCGAGGATGCTGCCCTGGCAACACTCCGCAGCACCCAGCGAGGCGAGAGCGATCGGGCAAGAATCTTCGGGTGCCAGTCAGTTCGCCAATGCGTCAGACTTGGAAAGCCACCCTCGACCCGTCACCATCGGTCGATTTATGGTGGGGCTGCTCCATTGATATCACCGCGACCTAATCCGTCGAGTCGGAGGTCTTCCAGTCCGCTCAAGACCGAACTCCCTAGCCGAACGCGAAGACCGACCACCTTTCCTGACGCGCGCCGATTCAGGGCGAGCCCAAACGGTCCAGAGCTTACTCGCCACACGGCCACATCGCGGTGCACGACCCCCACAATTAAACAGCACAGAGCAAAGATCTTCGGGCCGAATGGCAACAAGACAGGACGACCGACCTCCCCAGCTCCGAACGTCAATGACTCGAGCCTTTCCAAGCACGAAAACGGCTCGTCAACTCGATACCGCAACACCTGTTCCGCTGAGAGGCGTTCCAATAGGCTACTATTGGCCCGTACCACGGCCGCATCGTACCTGCTGTCCTCACCTTCCGGAACGAACACCCAGATCCTCGTCGCTTCCAAGTATTCGTACGCGCCGACCGCCTTGTCTGGCTCGTATCCTAGACCGACAACTGCAACGGTGGGGAGGTCGAGCCGTGTTGACCAGCCCGCGAACCAAGGTAAAACGGGGCTTGCAGCAGGGAAAGGGCCTTCCTCCTCCTGTGGTCTTCCGAAGGACGCGATCGCATATAGGAAGTCCGCACACAGCGGAATGGTTGTTCCGAGCTCCTGAAACGCCCGAATCAAAGCGGCCAGTCGAAACCGCGACTGACTTGAAATGTCAACACATACGTGAAGACTTCTACGGCCCAATGCCGCCAGCCGCGAGCACAGACTGACAGCCCACGTTTCAAATTCACCATCCGAAACCTCTGAGTAGTCATAGCCATTAGACAGGAACCACCGTCTATTCTCCTCGAAAGAGTGCATCTTCTGTCGGTCAAACGCGCAGGCTACTCGAAGGTCGGCGTTGGGTGAGAGTTTCTCCCCAATGTGTCGAGCTCGCTCCTCGTACCCGACCGCTGCGACAAAAGCATCATAGCGCTGCGACCGGTCCGTGGCACAATGCCAAGGAGCCACTGAGATAGGGCTATTCGTCGTCATCGAGAGGTCCAAACAAGGTAGGTTCCTGCATGCGATTTGGGGCCTTTCGACGAAGAATCTCACTAAGCGAGATCTCCCGCCCCAGCATCAGCGGAAAGTGATAGTGGGGGGCAAGCAGGTACGACAACCGAAATCGCTTACCCCGAAGAGAATCCACGAATCCGGCGTCATCAATTCCTGGCGCGTAAACGATGGCGCCAGCGTTCAGTGCCTCCCCCAGGGCACGCAGCGTACCTTCCTCTGACCGCGAATCTACAATAAAACTGCAGTGGGGTTCAGGATCGAACGGCTCGTCAATCGAGGCCCTCGCAAAGAAATCTCCTAGTGCGTCAAGCATCGACAGGAGGCCCCGACGTGACCCACCTACGGGGGCGCATAGAATCGTCTTGAGCATAGCGCGAAATGTATTCGCCGACCCCATTATCTCCCGGACCTGTTTGGAATCGTCGACCCGCAGAGAGTCCCGCGACACGTCGCGAAGGAGGTTGCCGACAATCCCGATCAACCATCGTGGATTGCCTTCCACCATCGCAAACAGCGATGTTGCACCAGCGTAGACCGTGGGAACGCTTACGCTCCTTCGGCGTTGTTTGGAGCTACTGGACTCTTTCTTCGAATCGGGACGAAAGTACTCTCGGATCGCCACGATGGATGTCACCTTTCGAATGTCGGCGGCCCGTTTGTCTCCAGCCACAGCCTCAAGGTTCTCGCAGGAAATATGTTTGCGATCAAGGTAGTCACGAAATGTTGGGTCCTTTTCTGCCAAACGCACAAAACGATTTGCAATGGCGGATCCACGCCGATACGCGGTTCCAAAACTGCTCCATTCCGAGCGGTCGGTGCTAAAGACGGATGGCCCGAAAAGCTCAGCTGCAGTCGTCTCTGGAAGCCCCCGGTCTTGAAGCATCCTGCGGACCAAGTCGCGACAGAACGCGTAGCTGTCCTCCTTATGGACATACCACAAACGTACCTCTTCATAGTCTTGCCGCAGGCTGGCGCCCTGGCCAGACGTCAGCTGCAGGCTGAGTTCCTCGCAATACGGGCTCAGAGACAGCTTGAAAAGAAACCTTTCGTCCACGCTTCGAAGGGAACGAATCAGCTTGTTCCGAATCCATCTGGGCGCCAATTCTAGCTCGTCGAACAGCAGCGCCCACTTCGAATACGGCTCATGAACTTTGTCATTGAACACCTCGACTGCAACAGCAGCTGAGCTTAGGTAATCGAGATGGAGAAACGCAAGATCCGATAGTTGAGACGGCTCTCGCTTGGTCGCGCGCAACGCCTCTTGGGATGCGAGCACTGAAATCTCGGAAAGCCTCGCTGAAAGAGCGTTGCGAACGCCTTCGAAGCTGGGAAGCATCCCCTTTAGCTGCCACGCATCTGCAACCGTTCGCACGACGGAGACCTCGTCATCAATCGACATTTGCACTCGCCGATGCTGAACCATCGACTCTGAACCGAATCGACCAATCCTGCACAGCATCGCTTCTGTCAAACTGTGAAGAATGTGAGTTGTGAACGCGGCTTGTTCTAGGACTTGAGCTGCGTCTGAGTCAAGTTTACGCTCGCCCAGCGATTCCAGCTGCATGCTCCAATTCAAGTCTGTAGGAATGAAGACGCCAGTGAAGTCAACTGCAGATCGGAACTTGTCAGCTGTTGGATGGCGCCAGCTCTCTAACGCGAGAGGATGAAGCATCTTCAAGAGCGTCGTCTTTCCGCTGCCCCGCGGCCCAACGACTAAGGTGTGCGATGCGTGAGCTAGCGTATCGAAATGGTCCGATGGTACAAACCTCCTGGCCACTTCTTGCGGCGTAAGGTTTCTGGCGTTAAACGCATCAAAAATACTCGGAGCCGCAGATACTGTCATGAGGTCCTCCCAAGTTGAACGGGAACGCCGAATGGCGGGAGGGTTTTGATGGAATGTTGGAACTCGAGAATCTGGCGAAGTGTACTGATGTCTTGGGGAAGAAGATAGTTGAGCTCAGGTCGTTGAACCTTTAGGGACTCCCAGGTGACAAAGCCGGTGTCCACAATCGTCGCCAGTTGGTTGGCTAGCACCGAGATATCGCCCCTCCAGCCAAAACCTCCCTCAGACGGAAGGCCGGACCTCTCGGTCGCTGGCAACCAGCCTTGGCCAACACACCAGTCCCACGCCCGAAAACGACCAACGAAACCCATTGCTCCATATTCGGGATATGGGAAGGTAAGAATGTAGAACTGATTTCGCGCCACCGTCTGGAGTTCTCTGAAGAGGGTCGCAGCCAAGCTGCCAGAGGCGAAGACAACGGGGGACATGGCCCCGCCGGCCGCGTTTTCGAGCTTGGGATGGTGCTTGTGGCCGTGGATGACAAGCCATCGGCCAAATCTCCCTGAGCCCAAAAGTTCTAGTAGCTGTTGTCCGCCAGCCATAAGGTCGTCAGCTCCAAGTCGGAGCTCAGAGTGCTGATGCGGGTGATGGTGACACAGTAAGACCCGCACTGGGTTTAGTTCGACGCCGACCAGCTCCCTTTCGATGGCCGCGAGAGTGTAACTCGATACTCGTCCATGCTCAAATTCGTACCGCTTGCTGTCGCCGTACCGCCCTTCTCCGTGAAGAGCGCTGCTGTTCAGAACGAGAAGAGAACACGGGCTGTGCTGGAGGAGGACGAAATGTCGGGACCAGTACCTGTCGTTTAGGTCTGACTGGGGGAACGGGTATGGCGGCGACAAGGTTTGCAGGTAGCCTTTGGCGTCGTGGTCATTGTAAACGTAGCGAGAGTCAACGTCGTGATTTCCGGAGGTTGGCGCGAGAAGACTGGCAGAAAGCCTTGAGCGAAGTTCGTTGACTTCTCGCCATGCTTGCTGAAGGGCCAAGGGATCCGCCTGGTGGGCGAGATCTCCCGGACAAACGAGGGCGTCAGCCCGCAAGCCGTGGTTATCAATGAGCCGCTTCAGCCCCGCTATCGGGTTTTTAGAAGGATCGGTTTCTGGGTCCTTTATACAGTAGTGCGATGGGGCGTCATCGGGCTTTGCATCACTATACGCGTGGAGATCGCTGAGCACGGCGGCAGTGAACTCCTGGGGGGGCACAGCTCTTGTCGGCGAGTTGTCGATGGAGGGCTTCGTCTTGCGTGCCATGCGGATCGATGCTCTAGAAATGTGCGTTCGACACAAGGAGTTCATGGACGTTTCTTCGACAGTCCGCAAATCCGGCAACATGGCGCCGGACTGTGACTCGTCGGCAGTGCCAATTCTTTACGTATTCCCTGATCGGCCTACTGTCGCAATAGGACAGCAGGAATGTCGCCCCGACCCGGTCTATTCGCGCGAGGCATGCAAGTAGCCGTGCGACGTCGGTGTGGGCGAAGGCCCCGTAGCCGTATTCGCCAAATGTCGGACGTTTGCCCTGGGCGTATGGGGGGTCCAGGTAAACAAAATCTCCGGGACGAACACCGGTGAGGCACTGCTCAAAATCGGCGGCGCGGAGGTCAGCGTTGCGCAACGCAACGGAACAACGATAAGAAACTGCCTCCGTCGGCATCTCGCCCGTACGATTTCCGCGTGGTACGTTAAATGCGCCCGTGCGATTGGTTCGGTATACGCCATTGAAGCAGAAACGATTAAGGTAGAGAAACCTGGCGGCTCGATTAACCGGATCCATCTGTTGGGGTTGGAGCGATCGCACCGTGTAATACGTGTCCTCGGCGTTCTCCCACTTAAGTGCCGTACGCACGACCAAACGAGGGTGCTCCCTTACGGCGGAGTAAAGCTGGATCAACTCCTGGTTGAGATCCCCCAATACGGCCAGCTTTGGCCTTAGTGCGAAGAATAGACACGCGCAGCCTGCGAAGGGCTCGATGTAGCGATTGTAGGACGCTGGCACGTGCGACAGGAGGTCCGGGAGCAGTTGACGCTTGCTGCCCGCCCAGCGAAGCAGTGGCGATGTCCACGGGATGCGTGCTGATGACGGAAGTGAGCTCGGCATGACGCGACCGTGGGTACAGATTGGTCTAATGTCCGATTCCGAATAAGGCGAACGGTCCAGTTGACGGTAGGGTCGTTGGTCCCCCGCGCAATCGCCGCAACACGCCTAGTTTATACACGCAACCCCGCAGTAGCAACTGGGATGACACGGCCATCCGTGGCGCTTTTCCTGCGGTGGAGCGACCGTCGATCGGCGGCATGTGGCTACCAGGACCGCCCCCACAGGCCAACCCACCTCGCGCCTACTGGCCGCACTGACCGATCGGTTTCGGTTCCCACGTCCCGTCCCTCCTCACGTCAAACCCGTGTTCTCGGCACCAGTCGACGAAGCCTTGGCACCCGAACAGGTACGTGTGGCGAGTGCCGGTTGTCTTGTGGCGAAGTCGCCCAATGAACTCGTTCTGTGTTCGGTCGTATCCGAAAACGTACAAGTCCCAGTCGTTGCACGTGAGCTTGATGCGGGCGACGGGTTCCGGTTCGGCGGGCATCGCCTTTGGCAGGGCCCAGCTGGCCCGACTCAGCCACCAGCTGTGTGCGGCCTCCAGCAGCAGCGGAGCAGCGAGGGCGTCGCGTGGGAAGAGGTCGGTGATTTTGATCTTCGATACTGAACGGTTGGTTTTCATATTGCTTGACTCCAGATATTCGCAGTTTTTCGTTTTGGTTGTTTCGTCTTCGTGATCAACGACACTCGCGGCTCGGAGCCGGGTTTCTGATCGACAGTAATCAGCCCGGCCGCTTGCAGTTCATCCAGGGCACGGTATCGGGCACCGCCGTGAACGCCGAACTGCTTTGCCAGTTGTTCGCCGACCACGATGTTGGTTTCGGTGCTGCTGACCCCCGCCTTGAATCAGATCGCAGACGCGAGGGCAAGGGCTTTGCCCGGCAAGGCCGCGGCTGTGGTCCACCAGGTCAACGGGATCGGGCCCTTGATGAACTTCCCGGCACAACGGGCTTGCTTCTTGTGGCGACGGGCGAGGGATTGGGGGGACAAGGTCGTTTCGATTTCGTCTTGATTGAATTTGAGCACTGGGTGGCCCCCACGTTAGAGCTGAGCTTTCCGGCCTTGGGCAAAGTCGATCATTGTTCCCTGATCGTGTCTGCTGAGATGTCGTTGAGAATTTGATTTATGGTTTCCCACATCTGCTTGCCGCGGTCGTCGACGTACCTGTCGGGGGCACGCACGGTGACCACGTCGGTCCTGATTTCGAACCCCTTGAGGACGATGCGGCTGGCTTCGGCCATTGCCTGCCTGGCCTGCTCGACGACGGTTTCAATCTGCGAAGCCGGGCCTTCGATCAGCACGGCGTCATGCACCGGGGCGCAGACCGTGACCCCAGCCTCCGTGGCCAACGAGCACGCCAGTCGCAGCATCTCGGCACCGTTGGCCTGCACGGGGAAGTTGGCCAAGCTGCGGGGATTCGACTCGGTCCCGCCTCGGACTTGCCAGCCGAACGTCGTATGCAGTTTTCCGTGCAGCATCGCGTACATCACCGCGTTTTCGGACCACTGCCAGAAGTTCGGGTACGTCTGCCGGTGAAGTTGCAGCAGTTGCCGTGCGTGAGCCTGCGACTGTCCGAGCTTCAAGGCGAGCGATTGTTCGGCCATACCGTAGTACTGCACGGCGAGGGCACACACTTTGAACTGGTCGCGGACATGTTTGTGGGAAGTCTTGGTTGCATCCCGCCGTGATCTCCACGTGGCAGAGCGTGGGTACGATCCGGAATGACGACGTGCCGTTGCCCGATTTATGGATCACAGAGTTCGGGTACGTGACAACCGTGAAGCAAGGCGAGCAACTGGGGATGGATGTACAAGTGTCGAACTTCGGAACTGTTGCGCAGACGGCCGATTGGACCGTGGCGTTCTACTTGTCGTCGGACGAGACGATCACACCCGGGTCGGACTGCGTTGACGAGCTTCGGCATAGTGCGGACCTCCAGGATTGCGGGAGCCAAAACGGTAGTCATACCGTTTTGCGCCCCGTCGTTTCCACCTGAAAACGCCGCGTTTCCAAACGTCGGAAGGTATCGCAAGTCTCGATTCAGCTTGAACTTATGGCCAGGTACGGGAGGCAGGATTTGAACCTGCACCCCTTGCGGGATCCTAAGTCTACTTAAGGGGGTTGTGTTTGGGTTGCCTTTGCGTCGGCAATGTGCTGCAAGTTCCTTCCAAGGTGTCGGATACGAAAAACTGACGTGTGCTTTGAATTGTAACCAAGTTGGGCTTGCGTCGCCAACCCTGTCCCCAGTTTGTCCCCAGCAAACCGGCGCTGATTGGTGAGCGACCAAAATCGCGTCGATGGCGAGCCACGAACGAGAACGGAGAGAGATTCAGGGTCCCAAAACCGACTCCAGGCGTTGCCGTACCAACAAACCAAGTCAGCAGGGCTTTCGCCGGAGGATTCGCCGTGGGGCTGTTGACTCTTCGCACGCAAAACCAATGGATTATGAGGCCACTGCCTCCGCTCGCAGAGACCGTCGGCGAGAAACGGTCGAAACCCACACATGCACAAGATCTTACGAAAGTTGCCTGAACTGCTCTGACGATGCTTGTCGCTAAGTATTCTACAAAGATCTCGCCCGGCTGTCAGCAATCCCGCATCAAGAATCGCATCATCCGTCGCCCTCATGGCGCCAAACCTCGTTCCGACACCGCGCCCGGTCTCGTCCAGTGCGGGCCGGGCACAGCCTGAGGTCTAGATTCGAGCCTTCGCAGCGTCGCGTTTGCCGTGTCAATTTCGGAGTCTTGACTGGATCGCCTCGTCCACTTCGTCCCACAATATCTTACGACGCACTGCTTCCTCCCAATCTATAAACTGCGAAGGTTGCTCCGTTTCCGCGTATGCCTTCTCTATCCACTGCTGAGCCTGCAAGTCGCCACTATCCTTTAGTAAGAGGGTCATTGCTAGGAACAGCATAGTGCAAACGCGAGTTCTTTCATCATCCTTCTGCGCGGCCATTTCGAGTATGTGCAGCGCCTCGCTATTCTTTCCGGCCCGGAGCAACGCAGCGCCAAGTGTCGTCATGTATTCCAAATCGTCCGGACGACTGGCCGCCACTCTCTTCGCGATCGCCACCAATCTGTCGCGATGTCTTACACCGACTGGCCAAAGCACGGCCAAAGAAACCGCTTTGTGTGCTTCGTTTGGGTCGGATGAGTCCCCAAATCGCGCGATAGTATCTTTCCAAACATTGTACGCCGTATAATGGTAGGTTGCGAACAGTCTGAGGCCATAATTATACGCAATTCCTGCGTCCGCAACTAAGGGAAAATGAATGTTAGGGAGGTCGGAACCGGATTCTTTCCATGACTGCTGCCTCCTACGAGCACGCTCGAGATATGCACGAAGTCCGGCGTCATCCGGCTTTCGATTGACAAGGCAAGTCAAGTGAAACTCCACCGCAGACCAGAGTCCGTTCGTCTCCGAATTGGACGCTTGCTGTCGGTGCCACCGAACCTTCTGCTGTTCTGCCTCTGCTCTTTGCTTGGCGACGACTGGAGCGATTGTTTGCTGATGCGCAGACCACTCCTCCCGATTGATGCGGCGAAGGAAACCATTCTCTCCAACTTCCCAAGCGGTATGTACCGCAGACCATGCTTGCGCCTGCACAGGATCCTCTGGTATGGCCACCGCCAGTTCCCAGAAGCGGAGAACGCCGTCTTCGCCGCCTGCAGCAACGGATACACCGTCCGGACTTACGACGAAATCTGTTGCAGCGTTCAAGTGCCAGAGTGATTTACCCAGTGGTTTGCCTGTGATTACATCCCAGAGCTGAGCGTGGCCGCGATGATCCCAGCTCACGACAGTCTCTCGTCCGCCGCTGAAAGACGTGGAAATGACGCCCAGGTCGTACGGCAGCGGCTCACACACGGTCTTTCCTGCGGCCACGTCCCAAAGTCGCGCATCGCCGAATTTGCTTACCGCGGCCAGCGTGTTCGAGTCCAGACTGAAAGCCATGCCAACAATGGAACCCCTGAGCCGCAACGTCTTTTCCATCGGCTTGGCTGTATGAGCGTTCCAGAAAACCACGCTTCCGTTCCTGCTTCCAGTAGCCAGGGTTTCTCCATTCGGGCTGAAGCAAGCCGTCTCAACTTCAGAGTGCGGTAACGATAACGGCTGCCGGATGTCCTCGCCGGTAACTACGTCCCACAGCTGCGGAGAGTGGTCTGCGCTTACGGTGACCGCCTTACGGCCGTCTGGGCTGAGACAGACTGCCGCTAGTTTCCAACCCTCGTAAGGATCCCGAAGCGGACCCGCAATTAGCCCTCCCGTAGCTGTATCCCAAATGCATGCTTTTCGCCCACTGGTTCCGGTAATGATTCTCTTGCTGTCAGCGCTGAAGGAGATACACGACACCGCATCCTCATGCAGCAACGGTGGGAAAGTTGCGTTGCCGGTGGTAGCGTCCCAAAGCCTCGCCGTGTACCGTGGACTCGTTTGTCCATGTACTAGCGGTTGTTGGGCTAAGGCACACCAAGCCTTCATGGCTTGTTGTGACGACTTTCCAGCCATCTGGACTAACGCAGTCTACAGACAACGACTTGGTAGGTTTCCACAACAACTCGCCCGTGACAACATCCCACAGATGAGATATCGCATTGGAGGAATCGGTTTGGACGATAAGCATCCGATTGTCCGCCGTAAACGACACAGTTCTGACCGGCGCCTCGTGCCACAGTGGCTTGCAACGATTACTCCCGTCAATACCCAACACGGTGATTCTCTTGCCGTTTGCGGCGGCTACCGTCAACCCGTCGGGACTGACGCATACGGCCCGTGGGTCCTCTGCCTTCACAAGGGTCGGACGATCCGCCGTAAGGCTCGATAATGTCCTGCTCTTGATTATCTCGCCTGTACGGGCGTCGTAAAGAGTGACGCCGCCCTGCATTACCGTTACCACCATTCGCCCGTCGGGACTGAAACATGCGTTGTCAAGACGACTGTAGCTGCCGTCGTATTCCACGAACCCCGGTGCGGACCACGCGTCCGTGATCAGTTTGCCGGTCGTCGCGTCCCATATACGAGGGCCGCCGAACTGATGGCCTAACGTGAGCACCGTCAGTCCATCGGGACTAATTAGGGCGGTGGTGGGTCTGCAGTCCCGCAACACAACCTCTGGATGACAGGTCGTGGCTTCCCACACATGCTTTCCGGTGTAATCTTCGGTGAGCAACGTCCGACCATCTGTGCTGAAGGATACCGCCTTGACCTCGCCCGCATGCTTCATGGTTTGAGCGATCAGCTTTGCTGTCTCTGCGTCCCAAAGTCGTGCCGTCTGGTCGCCGCTGCCGGTGAGCACTTTTCGGCCGTCTGGGCTGAAGCAAACCGCCAGCACCTTGCCCTCATGCTGCAACGGCTCGCCAATCGCTTTCCCCGTCGCCGCATCCCACAACCGAGCCGCCATATCTTCGCTAAATGTGACGATTTCTTTCTCGTCTGGGCTAAAGTCTACAAAGGTTATCCGAGCATCGTGAGTTAGCGACGCAATGATCTGACGGGTAGTGGCGACGTCCCACAGCCGCGCCGTCTTGTCAGCAGCCTTCGTAAGAAGTTTGCTGCCATCTGCACTGAAGCGTGCCGTCAGGACCTCGCCCTGATGCTGCAACGGCTCGCCAATCGCTTTCCCTGTGGCCGCGTCCCACAGCCGCGCCGTCATGTCCTCGCTTCCTGTGGCGATTGTCTTCCCGTCTGGGCTGAAGCATACGACCGCCACCCTCGCATTGTGTTGTAGAGGCTCACCGATCGGTTTGGCCGTGTCGACGTCCCATAGCCGCGCCGTTCTATCAGCGCCTCCTGTAAGAACTTGCTTCCCATCTGCACTGAAGCATGCAATAAGCACCTCCCCCTCATGCTGTAACGGCTCACCAACGGACATGAGGGGATAACTTCCGCGTTTCAAGATCCTCACGCTACCGTCGCGGTAATTGCCTGAAATCGTGTTGTGGTCTGTCGCGGCAAGGATGCGATCGCCCCCGACAATGGGCGGGGAATCATGGCGTGAGTTCTGGCGAATATCATGTCCCGATGGTTCCCCAATTGGCAAGCCTGAAGTCACATCCCAAAGGCGGCACGTATCGTTTGAGTTCTGAGTGAGCGTTCTCTTACTGTCGGGTGTCAGGTTCACGGCGGCGATTGCCGCTTCATCCTTCAGAGACTGGCCGATTGTTCGACCGGTGGATATGTGCCAAACGTGTACCGTGCCATGAGCGTCTCCGGTCGCCGCTGTCTTTCCGTCCGAAGCACAGCACATGGCGGTAACTTCAGCTTCATGTTTCGGCCCTTCACCAATTAGTTTCGTCGTGGCGGTGTCCCAGATCCGAACGGTACGATCCCAATTACTTCTCATCATCAGGATTTCTCCGTCCGGGCTGAAGCATACACCGCTCACATCGTAGTCATGACGCATCGGTTCGCCGATTGGCTCGCCTGTCGTCGCGTCCCAAAGGTATACCAGCTTGCCGACCACCATCAGCAATTGTCCTCCCTCAGGACTAAATTGAACGCGGCCTGTGCATACGCTGGGAGGCCAATCGTTAGGCAAAAGACGGTCGTCATAAAGGAGCGGCTCGCCAAGCTCCCGTGCCCAAGCTGCGAGCAAACGAAATGCACTCGCACGCAGTGCCGTGGCGGCGGTCGGCGATTCCGGTTTAGCCAGTTCCCGGTACGCCCTCGCAAAATAGGCGACGCCACGGTCCGGGTGGCCGGAGGAGCAATCGACTGCGCCTCGCTCGATGAGACTCACTGCCAGTTGACACGTAAGTCGCTGGTTTAGATCGTCGGTCGCCTGCTTGGCTGTCGTTTCGTTCTGAAGAGCTATCTCAAGCTGACCCGCATTGCGCTCCGCGTCATTGCGAGCAACGCCTTCGGCCGTTCGAGCATTCCGTTCTGCGAGGAAGAAGAACGCAGACACGGCAATCGCGATTATCATGGCGACCACTCCCGACACGATCCATGCGAGGTGATGCCGTGCCCAGCGTGCTGCCCTTTCGTACCATCTGTCTTCATGGGCTGATACGCGGCTGTCAGCGAGCCACGCTTCGGTATCCACAGCCAAGTTCTCGGCGGAGGAATACCGATCTACCGGCGCAAACTCCATCGCCTTGCGGCAGATTGCGTCCAGCGGTTTTGGGACGTCGTGGTTGACGACGCGTGGCGACGTAGTTTTGTCCCAACAGGAGATTTCCTTCCAAAAAACCTTTGATGAGGAAAGTCTCTTAGGGCTTCGTCCAGCTAGGATGGTGTACAGCGTGGCCCCCAGGGCGAAAATATCCGCCGCTGGGCCGATATCTGGATCGTTACGAGCCTGCTCAGGGCTCGTATAACCCGGGCTACCGACCATGTCGTCCGTCAGGCTTTCTTGAACAGGTGAAGAAGCGTGCGGCAGCTTGCCATCCTGCTCCGAACCAGCAGGTTCGGATGGTGCACTTGATTTGCTCAACGACTTGGCCAACCCCCAGTCGAAGATGATCGTCTCGCCGTATTCGCCGAGCATGATGTTGGCAGGTTTCAGGTCGCGGTGAATGAACTGCCGGCTATGCGCGAAGGCGACGGTGCGACAGACGGATACGAACTGGGTGATCAATCGACGATAACGCCGTATGCGATCTGCCTTGTTGCGACTGCTTTTTCGGTCCAAGTGCAGTTCTTGAATTGCGGCTCCGAGCGTCTGCCCTTCGATGAACTTCATGGCATAGCAAGGGTTTCCTTCCTTATCGTAGCCAAAGCCGTGAATCGGCACGACACCAGGGTGCTCCAACTTGGCCGTGATAAGGGCCTCCCGGCGGAATCGCTCCTGGCTGGCCGGATCGTCAACCAGGTTGCTACTGATGCACTTGATTGCGATCTCCCGTTCGAGAGTCGGATCAAACGCTAGGCTGACAACGCCCAGGCCTCCTCGATCATGGAAACGCACGGTGTCATACTCGGTCAGGAAGCGAATCGGTGGTACCGGCCCCTCCGGCCTGGGAAAATTCGCGTGGATTCCGATCTCTTTCGTCAACTTCTCCAGCAACGCCTCTCGTTCCGCTGGCGACATTCTCTTGGGCAGTAGCCCTGATTCCTGCGCGGTCGCCATTAGGGCGTCCGGTGTTAGCTTGCGCCCCTGCTCACGGAATTCATCCCACCGGAGGATCAATTCATCAAACAAGTCGTCGTCCATGTTGATTACCCCAATCGTCATTTCGAGTGTCTGTTCGCACCTCATCCAGGTAGGATGGCGCTGCGGCGTTCTTGGGTTCGGAGCCGAGCGCCTGAGGTGCCCAAGTCATGGCTATGAACGGCAGCGATTGCTGTTCAGATGGGAGGCTTCTTGCCGTCACGTAACTGGTCTAGCTGTTTCTCCGCGTCCATAAAATGCCGTCTCACAGTCCTCTCATTCACGCTGAGAATCACGGCAACATCTGCCGAGGAATACCCCTCGTAATAACGCAACAGGAAGACCTCGCGTTCAGGCTGTGGAAGCTTCTCAACGAGCAGGTGACACTCGGCGTGCTCTGCACAAGTCGCAGGACCGCTCGCCTCATCAGGGACCTGCCCCATAAAATCGACGTCTGATCCACCGTCCGTAGCTCGTACGGCATGCCTGCTCTCACGATTCGCTTCCGAGCCTTGAGGACCTAAGTGGTGACGGCACAGGTCGATTAAGGTGCACCTTATCTCCAGATAGACAAGGCCCTCGAGGGCGTAAGCGGTCGGCGGAATCTGCTCAGGCCGCTTTCGCGCCAGCTTGCTCCACAATCGCATCGCCACTTCTTGGGCAAGATCCTCGTCTGACTCCCGGCGGGCCAGTCGGCCCTGTATTTTCCGGGAAGTCAACCGGCTTAGGTGCCGCACCACGATTGAAACCAGACGATTGACTACTCCCTCGTCGGCATGTTGGCGGAGTAAGTCCAGGCAGGATTGGACCTCCACCGCCTCCTCAGGCAGTAAGAATCGCAGCTTCGGTTCCCGGGCGCCACGTTCGTTCATTGGTCGCGACCTTTCACAAGACGGGGGACGCTTTGCCACACGCCGTGGCAAGTTCGCCGTATTATGCGCCGCTGCTTCGTGAATCGCAATCATGGTCTTTAACCTCCTATCGTGTAATGGGTTGCGCGTCATTGCCGAAGGCGTCTGCGGTGATGACGCAACTGTCACTACCTAGGTAACCGTGACTGCCGAGAAAAACGGGCAACTGTAGTGGCAGTTTTTTCTTTTTTTATTCGTCCGCCCGTTTTCGTTGCCGGTTTCGTGTTGATCCCTAGCCGGGTGTTGTTGGTTGGGATTCACAGACCGTCGTGAGCGAAGAAAGCCGCATCAGCCCTGGCAGGAACCAACGCACGAACGCTGTTCTCAGGGAGACCTGCCCATGATCAGAACCAGTAGCCCTCGGCCACTCGCCGGGCCCATGGCCGCCGCACCGGCCGACCTACACCGAGGGGGTCTCCTGATGCGCTGGATGACTCCCTCGGTCGAGAAGGACATCGAGTCGCTTTCCGCGCCGCTTCGCCCGAAGGTCTGCCGGGCCCTGAGCGTTCCGATCGAGCAAGGTCGCTGCGAAAAGCTCAAAGGCCATCCCCGGTACGGCCTGTCTCACTTCCGTATCACCAGGTCCATTCGAGTGACATTTCGGCTTGTCGATGGTGGGGCTTGTGTGCTGCACGTCGGCACACACTCCGATTTTGACTGTTTCGCCGAACACCACAAAGGCATCGTTCCCAACCGTTTGGTCCCCATTAAGGAGTCCACTGTTATGACGAAGTACACGCCCCAGAACGACAAGACCCCCGTGAACGGCAAGGGCGTCGTGAACGGCAATGGCGTCGGGAACCGCAAGAGTGCCGTCGGCGATCCAGTTGACAGCAAGACCGACACCGCGGTAGACGCGGAAGCCGCTGGGATGCTGATGCAGGCCATCGTCTCGATTGTTCACAAGGCGCACGAGAACGAGGCAAGGCGGCTCGACGACGACATTCTTGGCGCAGTCGTTTTGGCCGAAAGCCAAAAAGAACGGCTCAACGACCAAGAGAACGCCACGAAGACACTTCAGGATAACTTGGTGAGCCGCGGTTTGGAGCTACGCGACCGGCTCAACAACCAAGACAAAGTCATCAGCGAGGTCGTGGAGCGGCTGCAGGCCGGCATCGGCGCAATCCGCTGCGACATGGAAGCGTCTGCCAAGCAGCGTCCGCACGAAGCCGAGTTGGCTGCCTGCACAGAACGCCTCAACCGCATGGAGGAGGCAACCACGATGACCGAATCCGCCGTTTCAGCGCTGGCCGCAAAGATTGACGTTGCCTTGGAGATGGCCGCGGGCCTGGACCGGCGGCTGACTCGCGTGACGGAAGCAATCGACCGGCTCGTGGCAGAACGGGAAGAATGCTCTCTTACGGCTCGTCTGGCCCGCGTCTTCCGTAGCATTCAGCAAGTGGTTGAACGTTTTCGGATACCGCGGATCGCCCAATAGGAGCCGTTGCCGGTTCGTCCCTGTCACCGGATCGCCGTCGAAGGAGATGAGCAGCACGTCCACGACGGCTGCAACAGAGACGGTGCAGTCCCAAGCGAACCCGATCGCCCGTTCGACGACGATGGGTTGGTCGGCCAGCGGAATCTGGACCAGCAAGCATTTCTGTGTCAGGGGATTGTCCTTTCGGGCCGCAGACGGAAGGACACGACAAGGATGCGAGCCACTTGTCCTTGCCGCGAAGCATCCGGCCCTGGCTTGGTGCCCACGGACAACAACTGTTCGACAAGATGCGGCTTGACCAAGCCACCGGCTCGGTGCGTGCCCACGTGTGGCGGTTGCTTCTGTGGCGAAAAACCATCGTGCTTCGCCCATTTAGGGGCTAGTTGGGCTCGCGTCGTTCGGCGATCCCCCGGCTGACGGCGTCATCGTGCGGCGGGACCCAGCTAAATCGGTCGCCGCACGGACAGTGATACAGCCGATTATTCACCGCGCGCGTGCGAAGCGGCGTGAGGGGTTTGCCATTCAGGATCGTATCAGTCTGGCCGGCCACATACTGTCGCGGTTTACCCAAATGACAACCGCGGCAACGATTGTCGCCGGGGGCTGGCGGTTCGAATTTGCCTTCTTCATGAACACGCAAGAACTCCCGGACGTCTTCCATGGCGTGCTCGAATTGGAATTTCGCCACAGTCGTGTTGGGAACGATCAGGCACTCGTAGGAACCGGCAAACATCAATACGCCGAAGGGAGCTTGGCCCCCTTCACAGGTCTCGATGAGCCGGCAATACGCCGCGATGCGGAGCACGTGCTGTGGTCGCCACACACGTTCGCCGCGGTGCTTGCGGATGACCGGAATCTTCAAGGTCGTGTCATTTGTGAGCAACCGCCACGGGCGTCCCTTGATCCCCAGGGCGAAATTGTGGTGCGGGTCAATCGGCTTTAGGCAATCGAATCCGGCCTTTCGAAGCGACCACCAATTGATCGTGTGAATCTGCTGCGGCGCGAGATCGACCGTCGCGGGAGCCGCGGCCTTGAATATGGACTGTTCGTGCACGAGTTCCAGGATCCGCATCGTTCCGTCCCACAGCCGCGCCGCGAGGTAGAACAGCGGCAAAGTGGTTAGCACTACGGGCAACACTGAACACAGCCGCCAGACAACCAGCACCAGCAGGGTCGCCGGGGCTAGTAGGGTGAGGCAGAGCCGTAACTCCGCCCAAGCCGTCTGCACCTCCTCAACGAAGCGATGCTCGCTGTAATCTGCGAATCCGTCCAGCCGCGGCCCGAGTGGAGGTTCTTCCTCGCCATCGTCTGCGCCCGATTCGAGAGCCAAAACGGCCGCTCGCGGGCAGAAGAAGTGCTCACTCAGAACATGCACGCCGACCGACTTGTACTCGCTGCCCGCCCCGCCGCTTCCGCGTGGTACATCAGAGTGGAGACGCCGTTCCATTTGATTTCCTTTCGGCCCAGCGGGCCAATTCTTTGAGTAACGCTGACAAGTCGGGTGGCCGGCGATCTGGCACCGGCTCCGAACAATCGACCGCGAGTCGGTGCAGACGCTTGGGCATGCCCGCGTCACCGAGCAATTCAACAACGCGGCCCGACTCGAACGTGGGACCGGCGATCGCGGCGGCCGCCACCAGGGCCAAGCTATAGAGGTCGGCCCTCTCGGTTGTCATCCCGCCATCGACCTCAGGCGCCCGGAACGGATCTTCGGGCCATTCACCGGAGACTGACGGGCTCCCATCCAGGAGCTTGGCTAACTCAAAATCGGTCAGCACCACGCGTCCACCATTTGCCGAGATCAACACCCGTGACGGCGCCAACTCGCGAAATACGATTCCGGTGGCGTGGAGCGCATCCAGCCCCAGCGCGATCTGAAACAAGAGCTGTGGAAGTTGCTCCCGAGGCCACGGCGCCGCCCGCAGGTGATCGGCCAGTGTTCTTTCGCTAACCCAATCGTCGATTACCCACCATCCCTCATCGTTGGCGACTGGGGTCGAGGTGAGATTTGCCGCGATCTGAGGACGAACTCCCACGCGGGCGCAGACGTCGGCGTGCCGAGACAGCTGATGCCGCATCGCCTCACGCTTGGCTGGGGGCAGCCAGCTCAGGTGGTAGAACTTACCACGCCCCTGTTTGGCTGCCGTATGCCGATGTTGCATCCGGCAGACGATGTAATACAGCCCGTTGGGCGCAAGCCGACCTTGGTCGAGATAGCCCGTGGCCTCCCACTCGGGTGCCCCAGACCACGGCCCAGGCGGCTCAGGAGGCCGAACGTACCGCGGATCCCACGGTGCCAACAGGTCGACCACTTCGCACTCGAAGAAGTCAGCAATCCGCTTGGCGGTGCCGGGCTGCAAGCCAGCACCGTTGAAGGCTTCCAACAGAGTGTTCACCGAAAGACGCAGGTCCCTGTGACCACTGAGGTTCTTTCTGGACAGCCCCAAATCAAGGCGGGCGCGGTCGAGAAGAAACGGGTCCAAGTAAACAAACTGGGTTTCGATTTTTTGTGGCGGTTGGGTCATCGGAAAAAATCCTCGGATTGCCTTCGGTTGCATAGACATCAGTTTCTTGGTGACTGGTGGTTGGACCCGCGGGCTCAGTCAGCAGCACGGGGTGTTACGAGCCAGCGAATGACCCGGGTCAGGGCGTTCGGGAAGGGCGGTAGCTCGGGCACGAGACGAAAGCGGGCGGAGACCTGAAACAGGTCGTTCAGCCAAGCATGACGATCCGGGTAACGCTGGTGCGATCGGAGTGCGAGACCTCGCATCGTCACGCGGTCGATTCCGTCGCGCAGCGACCGGGGTAATTGGCGGCAGGCGGGGCTGACTTGGCTGGGCGCAAAAAGTGAGTCTCTCGCCCGGACGATGTACTCGGGCCGGCCAGCCTTGCCACCGAGACCCCTGTAAGGCAGTTCCCCGGTCAGTAGTTCATAGAGCAGGACGGAGACGGAGAACTGGTCTACGAAGAAACCAAGTGGCGTCCCCTCCGCCTGCAGCTCCGGAGCGGCGTAGCAGCGGTTCAGTCCGTCGCCATCTTCGCGCAAGACGGTGGACTCCGTGGTCCATGCGCTGCCGAAATCAATCAGCACCAGACGACTGGTGTGCGCCGTAATGATCACGTTTGCCGGCTGAATGTCACCGTGGGCGACCTGTTGCTTGTGATGGAGTCGGCATACGGCGGTGGCAAGTCCATGGATTAGGCGGATGGCTTCGCTCGGCCCAACCGGCGGCCGGCGTCCTTCGCGGATGTTATCGAAGTATTGGGCAAGGCTGATACCCTCGATCCAAGTAAGCACAGCATCCACCTCGCTGTCTCGGCGTTGCCATTCGACCACGCGGGGCAAGGAATCGTGCTTGAGCCGCCTCTGCACGCGAAGTTGCTGTTGGGCCAAGGGTCCGTAGGGCCAGCAGATTTGCACCAGGAAGAAGTCGCCTCCCGGCCCCTCATGAGGATCAAATGCCAGATAGCGTTCGCGAAGCGGGCTGCCGATACGTTCCAGAAGATACAAGTCGCGGCGCCCAATTCGTCTGCAATCGAGGAAGGTCCGTGGCCGACCTCGCACCATGATGGTGCGGCGTTCGTCGTTTTGTCGATGGTCAGAAAGGGTCATGGCTCATTCGCTCGGCCGGCCGGCCCTGCCGTGGTGGTGGCCGGATAGGGTGTCAACCATCCTGTCAGCGGACACGCCTACCTGACACTTCAGGCAGAAACCGTACGTAACTCATTGTGGTTTACGGAACTTGGCGGCTACCAGCTTGGCTTCCAGCGGGGTAAGTCTGTCAGCCACGCAGAAAGCCATTTCTTTGCGTCGGCGCTAATTCGCTGTGCCGCACTTCTTCCGGCTTGTGTCGTGGACGTCTAAGGGTTAAGCAACTTCATGTTGACCCAGATTGGTGCGAGGAGTTTGAACTGCTCCAGAAGTCTTTCCATCTCTGCCCACTCCGCTGCCGTCTTTGGATACGGATGAGTGGGGCGGTCGTTAATGGCGCTCCAGTTCGGGGCCGGTGACCTGGACATTGCCATGGCGAAACGTTCAACACTTTTCAGCCAATCGTGTTTGTCGAGGTCACCGAGAGAAACCGGAGCGGGACGATCAGACTTTCTCATCATTACGCTTGCGAATTGCAGGAGTCCCTTTTCCAGGAAGGCGGAGTACTTTCTCTGTATCCTAGGGTCCTTGGCGAGGGAATCTAGCCGTTGGGCCTCGGCAACCCGCTTCTCCTCAGCCGCGGCTTTTTGCGCGGCGATGACGTCTTGTTCGGTTTCGTCGCGAATCCGCTGGACTCCCAGTGCCGCGAGTCGGGCGCGGCGTTCGGCTTCGGCTTGGGTCGTCTCCTTGATCGCTTTCTCGTCGGTCTCGCGGAGTACTCGCTGGGCCTCCGCCTTGGCCTCCTTCACCGCTTTGGCAAGCTGTTCGCAAAACTGGCGGGCCGCCGCCGCCGCGCGTTGTTCGAGCACCTGTTCGAGAGTCCCGTCCGCCGGCGTTAGGCCGGCGGTGTCGGATACCAGGGTCTCCAGGAGCTTCCGATCCGTGCGGTACTCCAGGGCTACCGTTTCTACGTCCCCTTTCACCCGACCTAGTTCCTGTATCAGTTTTGCGCTGGGGATGGTCGTGTTGTCTGTCTGACCCGGGTATTTCTGAGCCGCCTCCAACAGCATCTGCAGTGTCGCGCGAATCGCCGCGATTGCACGAGCGGGTGTCCGGCGCTTTTCAACGAGAGCTTGGTACTGGTCAGCATGAGTCGGGCTCCCAGCAATTCTGCGGCCAGCTTCGTTGTTAGGCAGATCCTTGCAGAGCGTTGACCAGACATCGACGTCCTTCGAGACCGCGTCGACTTGCTCGCGGATTTCGTCGACATGTGAACTAAAGTCGATCCAGCGCGACTTGGCCACAGCGATCTCTTCAGGATTAGGACGCGGGGGGACGGGAACCGTTTGGGGTTGCACGCCGGGTGGTAGCAAAGGTTCAGGCAAACGACCCAGGAGCGGAGGGTACACAGCGGGTGGATTCGGTATGGCCGGTATCTGTAGGTCTGAAGTCTCCTGACCCGTGAAACGGAAGAGAAGGTACGCTCCGACGACCACGGTCACCCAAATCAGCAACAGCATACGGACTGTAGGACTGGAAAATCGCTTCTGCGCAATCGGTGTAGGCATTCCCATGCTCATAACCAACGTCTCCTCGAAAGTTGAGCAATTCCGGTTCGTAAACTACTCGAATCGACGCCCGATGGTGTGTGACAGGATAGCTCCCATGACCAGGGCGACCGGGGTCACCCAGGTCATCGGTTGAAACCAACGGGTAACAAGCCATTCCGCCAACAGTATCTGTGGACCGATGGTGGCCGCGACGCGGTGAGCGGTGACTGCGGCCGCCGCAGACCCACGCGCGGTGGCGAAGTCAAAGGCTGCCTGCCAGACCGAGCCAATGGCCGCGGCGGTGGCCAGCACGGCGAACAGGGCGCCCCCGCCACCGCGCAGCGACTGAATGATGAGCAGCAGGGCGACCAAGGTCATCGCAACAGTTCCTGCAACGAACCACTTGGCTCGGTGGCAGGCGGTATCCCGAACCAGCTCTCGCGACGAGGTTCTCAGAAGCATCTGACGCCGGCCCTGTTCCTGTTGGACTTCACGGGGGCCCCAGCCGGTGAGAACGTACGGACCGACCACTACTCCCGGATCGCGGCCGGAAATCGGTTCATCATAAACGGAGACATCGGCCCAGTTCTCGACCTTGATGTCCTGCTCGATGATGCGTTCGCGGACAATGTCTCCGTCGATCACTTCCACGAACGGATAGAGCCACTCGGGGACCCGGTCCACGAAGCGAGCGACTTGGGGCGGCATGACAACCCGGCTGTTGCGGATCGTCGTATGCACCGCATTCATCAAGGCGTGTTCGTGCCGGGCGAAGCGATGGGCGTGTGTTCCGTGGCCCCGCGTCTCTTCAATGGTGCGTTTGCCCAGAGTGTCCGGTCGAGTCTCCGAATCGGGCTGTGCACCCCCGTCGAACCACTCCTCGCTGACGATGCGGCGTGATGCACCCTCGTTCTCTTGAATGACCACGCTCTTGAAGAAGTGGTAGCAGCAGCATTGATTCGGCAGCCACTCCACGAGTCCAAACAGCTGTCGCTCCACGAGCTTAGCGAGGAGTTCGGAGAACTGCTTCACGAACTCGGAAACGGCGTCGGCCAACGCAGTCTCCAGCCGACTTCGGATAATCGAGACAGGCTGCGAAACCAACGGCCCGTCAAGGATGTTTCTCGCCGGCAGCCAGTCGCAGGCAGCTTGGACGAGCATCTCATTAAGCTTCGCGCTCAACACGGCATCGCGGGCGATTACGTTTGTCGTGCCGCCAGCCTGACGAAACTCCAAGTTCGCGCGGCAAGCTTCGCGGACCAAGTCCTCTACGTCCTGTCGAAACTGGCCCAGTTGGTTCAAACTGCGTACGTAGGCCTCGACGAACGGCTGTCGTTCGCTTCCGTCCGGTGATGCCGTACACCAGGCGAGGCGATTCCAGATGGCCTCGCGGAGCAACTCAGGGAGTTCAGCCTCCTCTTGTCGTTGCTGGAGTTTGCGGATACGTGATTGTGGAGGCCGTGACGGAGCATCTTGGGACTGTGGGTACGGGGAGTACCTGCGACCACCCCGTTCGAGCTCTAGCGTGACTGTGCCGAGTTCATGTCTTGGCAATGCGGTGCTGTCCATGTTTGATCCTTTTGAGTTGCGGATGCTTGATTCCCCCCTACGGCTAGCCACACGATGGCTTGGCGATGATGTGTTGGGGGGCTACTCTGTAGACCGTGAGTGACAGGAAAAACGGGCACGCGAATTCGCCGAAAAGAAAAAAACAGGTCAACGCAGTTGTCAGACCCCACCGAAAGCGTAACGGGCGATCGAATTTGCCCAAAAAGCCAAGAGCAGGTCAACGCAGTTGTCAGACCCCACCGAAAGCGTGTGAATGTTGCCCATTTTCCCAAAAGAAGCCGCCGAAGGCGGCGTGTGGGGGTCCCGCGCCGAGCGACAGCGAGGCGCGGGGGCGGAGCGTCCAGCGGAGCCCGAACGGGTCGCACGCCGCCCCAGCGGCGTCGACCCGGTGTGAGCGACAGCGAACACAGGCGGGCGTTCAGCCCGCCGGGCACACCCGACCCAAGTCGGGTTGCCCAGGGGCCGTTCAGGCCGGTGGAGCGTCCAGCGGAACAGCGCCGCAGGCGGCGTTCAGCCGCCGGTGCGGCGAGGGAAGAGGGGGGCCGGACCGAGAGTGCAACGACCGTGACCGGGGCGAAGACACGGGCGCGGTCGTTGCACTCGGTTCGGCGGCCTCCAGTCCTGTGCGACGAGCGTGTTCCGCGAAGCGGAAAAAGCGAGTCGCAGGTGGGGGGCGGGCGCAGCACCACATCTCCCCTGTGCGCAGCACCGGGGAATGCGGGGCAGAGCTGTGGACTCTGACGAGGCATTTCCCGCCACGGGCGGGAATCCGAGCAGAGACCACCCGATGGCGAGCTGAGCACGCAGTGCGAGTCCGAATTACCGGGCGGCGACGCAAGTCGCCGGGGTTGATGTGGCGTGGCGGGGGCGTGGTAGCGGCGGCGGGGCCCTGCAAGGCAAGTGCCGGACCAACACGCCGGCAGCGCGGAGGGCCCGACTCCGCTCGGGCGGAGCCGGCACGGGCTTGCGGGCGTCAACTGCAATCGTCGTGGTGATGGCTTGGGACTCCGAAACTGAACTACTGGTAGGCATCGAAAGGTGCATCGTACACCTCCAGCATCTGCGGGAGCGTGTCGCGTCTGCTCATCTTTATCAACTGCGCGACGACTTCTTGGCTCTCGTCGGCCGACTTTGCCTTGAACTGTTCCACCACAGCTAGTTTCACTTTGTGTGCCCGAAGAAAACGGTCAAGTTCGGTAGAGACCGTGGCGAGGTCGCGATGCATCGCGAGCAAGCCATTGGTGTCGGTAGTATCAAACGGCGGATCGGAGACTCGCCACTGTTTGACTGCCGGCGAAGCGTCGCCATCCGAGAACGCACAAGCGATGAGCGTGGACGAGCCAGGCTGGCTGTGACGGAGCAGCACCACCGCCCCCAAGGGGAACGTTGTTTGTGCGCCGCGATACCCAAGTGCCCAAAGAGGCTGGCTGAACTGGGCTCGACGGTTGGTCCACCAATCCGACAACAAGACGGTAGCGAGATGGTGTTGTTCCTCGCGCAGCCGTAGCTTCAACCTCTCCGCGGTATTCCAGATCGCTCCCGCTGCCACAACGGCCACGAGGACAAGGTGCAGCACGAAAGCGGCTCGGGACTTCGCACGGAAAGCCGACTTCCTGTCACTTGTCTTGTGGCGAAGAAGTTGTTGTCCGGCGAGTGCACCGAGCCAGCCGCCGCGAAGAGAATCCTGTACGAGGATCCGCTCCGGAATGCGAGAAGGGGATGCCCCATTTGCGGCATCAACGTCCTCTCCGCCTGGCGTTCGTTGCTGGATTGCTTCCGTTTTGTCGAATACGTAGTTGCTGAATGCCTGGAGGCTCATAATCGCGACGAGACACAGATACCCGATGGCGAATGCTGGTAGCGGGAGTTGGCCAGAGCCGTTCGCAATCAGTATCGCGACGGGAAGCAGTACCCACGCGACGGAGAACAGCCTCGTGGGGATGGGTTCGTCGCTTTCTCGCAGGGTGCTCTGCAAGAGGAAGAGACGGCCAGAGGAAAGGACGAGGCCGAGCCACCGGCAGGCGAGTCGAATCGCAAAGAAAGGAAAGGTGAAGTAGGCCGCGGCGTAGATACCGGAAAGCAGGACTTGAATGGCGATGTGAATAAGGTCACCAGTCGGTTGGGGAAAATAGACCAGCGGCAACGCGACGCGTGGAAACACCGTGTAGGTTCGCAGAAGGTCTGTGATGGTCATGTCGGTGCGAGCCGGGTCTTCGAAGACTTTGCCAATCGGACTTCCGAACGCCTCGCAATCTTTCGTAGGCGCTTTGGGTGCGACTTGACTCGGTAGCGTTATGTAGTAACCGGGAATGGACCGGGGCACCATCGAAAAGGCCAAACATGCCCCGAAAATCGACGCGATGGCGAAGCAGCAATCAACAGCCCACGGGATCGACGGAGCAGCACCAGTCCGCTTCTCGTTACCCATCGAGTCGTACATCCGAGATTGCTGCACCATATTCATCTCCACAATACACCCAGCAGGTGAACAACTGAACGCGATTGGCAAGTGATTTCTTGAGCGACGGCAGCGGGGATCTATCTTCGGGCGGGACGGAAGAAAACGCAAGCCAGGCGGAACCGAGCGGAACCAAGCGGGGAGCCTTGCGAGGGCGGGGCGGAGATCTGGGAGTGGAATCCGTAGAGCGGCAAGGATAGGGGGAATCCGGTCGACGTGAGCATGTAGACGATCCGGCGGCGTGCGGAACCAAAGGCGAAAACCGCGACTGCGGCTGGCCTGACCCGGATCGTCTGGGGTGGCTAGGCGCAAAGATGGCAGCGGCCGTGCTCCTCCGACGTTTCAAGCCGTCGGCGGTCGATCGTGCCGTATTGCTCGTGGTCGAACTCGCCGGCCAAGACGCGGCGGATGATGTCGAGGGCCTGCGTTTGCGTCATCCAGGAAAACGTCAGCGACTCGATCTGCACGAAGTGGTCACCCGCTGGCCGTAGGACGCCATATTCCTGAGCGCCATCGGCACAGGTGGCGTCGTTGACGAACAGGTATTCACCCAGGCGGAAGCCGTTGCAGCCGCAGTAGGTGCACTGCGTCAGTTGTTCGGCCAACCACTCGGCGCCGGGAGTGGGGACTACAGACCAGATACGTTTGCTATGCAACATGGCATTGGCCCTCCTCGGCGGTTTGTTGTGCTTCGTCGAGCGACTGGATGATCCGCGTCGCCGTCCGCTGAATTCGCTGAAGCGATTCGGCCAGCGTCATCTCGTCACCTTGGTAGAGCTGGATGTAATCCGAGCTTCGGGTCGAACAATCGAAGCCGAAGGCCCGACAGACAACGTACGCCACGGCTTCGGCTTCCGTCTCGCGAACGGTTCTGGGCATGCGCCGACGGTGCTCTTCGTCGTGCATCCACTCGTGAGCCAGCTCGTGCGTCAAGACCGCGAACCGCTCGGCGGTGGGCAGGCTCTCGGCAATCGAGATCTCACCCCTGCGAGAAACGCCCTTGGTGCCCAGCGGCAGCACCTCGTCCTTGAGCGTGATACCATTACCGCGAATCAGGCTCTCCATCCGGAAGAGCAACTCGCCGGGTTCGCCATGGATGCTGGCAAGCTGGGGCAGGGCCTCACCATCGGTCTGGCTGACATCGAATACGTGGACCACTTTGAAGCCGCGAACGACCGTGTCGGACTCGTCACCCGCGTCGTTGCTGTCCTGCTTCTTGCGGTAGGCCAGCGGGGCCAGGATGCCGATGCCCTTTTGTCCTTCGCACACGTGGCGTCCCAGCTCCAGCCAGCGTCGAAAGCCGGCGACGAAACTGGCCTCCGGCATCTGGAAGGCGATCAGCAGGCAGTTGTGCCAAGAATAGTCGTGGAAACGGCCCATACAATCGAGGTATCGCTTGAGCGTTTCACTGTGTCCCGCCTGAAGCGCCTCTTTAAGTTCTACAATGGCCTGATCTGCAAGTTGTTTGGCTTCATCCTGTTTCATGACGTTGCTCCGTCGAAGATGCTGCAACCGGCATGTGCAGCGGTGAATCTGAGAAGTGAGCCTGCCGGCGGCCCGACTTGCGAGCCACCCACGGCAGGTCAAGGTGGAGTCTTGGCCCGCAGGGCCAAGCAGCAGCGCCCGCTTGCGGGCGCGGACCTTGAACGCCGTGACACAATCAGAAGGGCCGAGCGGCAGCTAACTGTAAATCTTGCGGCACTCTGGGCAGACGCCCAGATGCGTGTACCAGTCCAGCGGCGACCGCGTCGGATCGTTCGGCAAAACTTCCTCCAGCGATGCAGCGTACGATTGGAATTCGTCCACCTCGGTCCAGCCGGGAGGAACCTCGGCGACGCCATCGCACTCGACCGTGTCGCAATAGAAACAGGCCAGTCGGATTTCACCAGGCATGTTTGGATCTCCTTGTCTTCGGGCAACTACGGGAACCTGAGAGAAAACCGGTGCACGCCACCGGCTTCGCGTCGCGGGGTTGCCGCGACGCGAAGCCCTGTGACTTCACATCTGCCCGAAGCGGTAAGGAGAAAGAACAGCTTGAATGGTCTGGCCTGACCAGCCGTATCACAATCCCGACGAAAAGGCAAGGAATTGCCCGCTCAGTCGGTTGATCGGCCCATGGCCGGATTCCGCGGGATTGCTTCCTGTGCGATGGCCGCCTTAGAAGAGCTGCACGTTGTTCTGGATGCGGTGCCGGACTTCGGCCAGGGCCTCTTCCAGGGCCTGCTCGATTTCGTCGTAGGTGCCTTTTCGTTGGGCTGAGACGACGACTTTCCACCCTGCCTCGGTGGGAAAGCAGAGTTTCGTGTGGCGTGGCGTGTCGCGGCGTCTGCCGCGACGCTGGCGGACCAGACGGGCGGCCTCCCCGTGCGTCAGATTGCCCCTGGTGAGCTGATCGGCAAGCAGCCGTTGCTGCCCCTCGTTGTCGAGTTTCGACAATTCGTAAGCGGCCCGAGTGGGGATTTCGCCGTCGTCGACCCGCTGCTGAAGGTCCTCCGGCAATCTTAACAGTGCCAGGGCCCGGCTGACCTGCGATGCGGGGACGCGTAGTCGCTCGGCGACCTGCTTGCCGTTCCAGCCGTTGAGCCGCATCAAGGACGCAAACGCCCGGGCTTGTTCGATGGGCTTGAGGTCCTCCCGCAGCAGATTCTCGATCAACTGTTGCTCCAGGACTTTGGACGGCGACAACTCGCGGGTCTGGAAGCAGCACTCGATGGTCGGCAGTCCGGCCAGTTTGGCGGCCTGCCAGCGGCGTTCGCCGGCGATAATCACCCATTTCCCAAGTTCGTCTGACCAGCGGACGCGAATCGGCGCCAATTGTCCCTGCTCGCGAATGCTGTCGGCCAGGCGGCCCAAAGCCTCCGGGGAGAAATCCGTACGCGGTTGCGCCGGGTCTGGAATCAGCTGATCGACCGCCAACGTGCCGAAGCCGGGCAAGGGACGCCGTCCGATATCCTGCGGGTGTGGTGCCACAACCGGTCGCGAGAGCCGGGTGTCGGCTCGACTCCCCATGGATTCCAGCAGGTTCGATTCGATGCTGGCGAGTGTGCTCCGCGTGCCGGCCATCAGGCAATCCTCTGTTGGCACCGGCTTAATCGGATGCGCTCGGTGATTTCATCGGCGAGTTGACTCATCAAACGGGCGGCTTGCGATCGTGGGGCGTAGTGGCTGACCGGCTGGCGGCAGGCCAACGAGACCTTGAACGCGGAGGCTTCCGGCAGAATCGTGCGGAAAACGGTACTCCCATACAGCCGCCGCAGCTTTTGCTCATACGTCTGGTGTACCAAGAGCCGTCGGTCGTGCCGGCTGACGACATGGCCCAAGAGGGCAAGTTGCGGGTTTAGAAGCTGCGCCCGTTCGATCGCCTGGTGTACCGGCCGTAAGCCTTGGGTCCCGAAATCCTCCGGGGGGACGGGAATGAGCACGAAATCGGCTGCCAACAACGCATTCCAACTGCACTGGTACAGATTCGGCGGGCAATCCACCAGCACCAATCCGGAGCCGTGGCATTGGCCCAACCAGGACTGCAACGCAAACTGCCGGAGTCCGGTTGTCTCCGGGCACGGCGTGTTGTGGGCGGCCAGGTGCTGGTTGGCACGCACGATGGTGACATTCGGCAATGAAGTGCGGACGCAAAGGGCTTCGGGGGGCAGGAATGCATCATCGCGGAACAGGGCCGCCAACGTCTCTTGCGGTTCCAAGCACTCGACGAGATTGGACCCGAAAAAACCTTGGCTGAGCGAACCCTGCGGGTCGGCATCCACCAGCAGCACGCGCTCGCCCGCCTGGGCAAAGGCGCCAGCCAGGTGGAAGCAGATGGAACTCTTCCCGCAGCCTCCCTTCTGGTTGATCAAGCCGATAGTGGTCGGTCGCATGGCCCTCCTGTTCGCATGACTGCCCGGCGACGCGGAATCGATTGCCCGTGGCAATTCGGTCTAAGCGTCGAAGATCGCTACGGATACCCTGGCACAGCCGCCGCAAGGTCGTCAAGGAAAACTTGATGTGGCTAGATGGCCCTTCCGGGCCATCGCCGGGAGTCCGACTCGGAGGCAGCCGAAGGGCTCAATCAGCCCCGGTAACGCTGGGCAGTTGGGGATCCAGCCTCGCGTCATTTGACGTCCACAAACGAAGTCGACCAGGGCTGGCAGGAACCGCTAAGAGCGTTAGCAGGGGGGGCGACGCTGTGCGGAGACGGGTTTTCGCTTCCCTGCGGTTGTGAACTGTGTTACCGGACTTGGGATCGCGGAAAACCGGCAGGCGATGAATCGGGGCGACATGAACGAACCACGGAGGCTACGAAGCCGCTTACAACACGGGGAACGGACCGGCGTTGGCCAGCTTTCGCTGGTGGAGCACGCCCTTTGCCCGCTGGATTCCCGGGCCTCGCTGCGAGATAACCTCCGTCACACGTCGGAATACCGCTTCACCGATGCCGATGGCCGCGCCCAGACCGCCAGAGTCGTCGTGCACTGCCCCGCCGGTCTCTCGTCCGGCGACGAGTTCTACCTCTGGGGGCTATTGGCGCTGAGTCTTGCCCAGCCGGAGCCACAGATCGAGTTCCAGGCCACACCCCATTTCTGTCTGCGGAAGCTAGGGCTGATCTCCCCGGACTCGAAGGGCGGCAAGAGTTACCGTCTGTTTCGCGACGCCCTGCGTCGGTTATCGGCCGTCCGCTATCAAAACGAGCGATTCTACGACCCGATACGTCGGGAGCACCGCGAGGTCGCGTTCGGATTCCTCAGCTACAGCCTGCCGCTTGGACCCGATTCATCGCGAGCCTGGCGGATCCTCTGGGACCCGTTGTTCTTCGAGTACTGCCAAGCCGCTGCCAGCCAACTGAGCTTCGACTTGGCGACATACCGCAATCTTGACCATGCCAGTCGCAGACTGTTTCTACTGCTGAGCAAGGTCTTCTGGCGGAGGAGGTACTCGCCGTGCTTCGACGTGCAGCATTTGTCGGTCCACGTGCTGGGGTTCTCGGACAGCCTGACGACCCGCACGCTCAAGGCGAAGGTTGAGCGCTGCGTCGGCGTATTGCAGAGGCATGAACTGCTGGCCACGCCAGCGGACACGACCGCCCCTCTCTTCCGCAAACAAGGCAAGGGCCGGTACATGGCACAGTTCCTGCGCGGGGCCTACTTCGACCGTCAGCGTCCACCACAGAATCGCCTCGCCATCGAAGACTCTCCGCTGCACGACCCGTTGCGTACCATCGGCTTCGACCCAGCGGCCATTGGTCGGATTCTCGCACGCTTCCGTGTGGAACAGATTCAGTTGTGGGCCGATGTCACCCTGGCCGCCATCGAGCGCAGGGGGCAGTCGTTCTTTCGTCGAAGCCCACAGGCGTTCTTCATGGACAACATTCAGCAGGCAGCCCGTGGGAAACGGACGCCGCCCGAATGGTTCTGGTCCCTTCGCCAAGAGGAGCACCAACGCCGCGGCGACGCTGCACGACGATTGCGGACGCGCCGGTCGGCGTCCCAGCCGAAAACCGCAGCCCCAGCAGCCTCATCCGGTAACCGGGCGCTTAACTTGAATCGAACCCTGGACGAGTTGACTTCCGACCTACGGGCGCACTTCCTGGCCGCGGGACAGAGCGAGGCGGATGCCCTCCGGAACGCCCGGCGCTTTGCCGAGGAGTCTCACGATTCGTGTTATCGTCGACCAGCCAGGCAGTCGCGTTAGCGGGGGAATCCGTTCCCTTTCTTTGGCAAGTTCTCCTTTGTCTACAAGTACTTCTTTGAAACAATACTTTGTACGGCCGAGCGAAACCGACGCTGCCGCCTGGCAAATCTCCTGTGGTTTGGGACACTTGCCGACGACTGGTTGCCTGCCAGCGGTCACCGTTTTGTCACGGGAGGTCCACCTAATTTCACGAAAATGTCACGCCAGGTCCACCGATTTTGACGCAGGAAGCGTCACGCGAGGTCCACCTGTGACGATCGCCGCGCGCGGACTGCGTTAGGGATGTGCAGGGCGCGCAGCGGTCTGCCGGCTGCCAGGCAGCCGGCAGACCGAGCGGAAGCGTAGCCCGGAGCAGCCCGGCCCGGAGGGCAACGCCCGAAAACGGATTTCTTCCCGGCGCCAACACCCCGATGGTTTGGGAAAAAAACCGCCGCTTTACTGCTCTCAGCGCATCCGCCGAACTTGCTATTTTGGGTAATCCTTCCTGTCTAATAGCTGTGGCGATCCAAGCTCACCTTGCCGCGGAAAGTCCAATACACGATTCCCGTGTAGGCCAACACAAAGGGCATGCCGATGGCCGCGATGATCAACATGATGCCGAGGGTCTTCGGCGAAGACGCGGCGTTGTAGATCGTCAGGCTATTTGCCGGGTTCGGGTTCGAGGTGACCAGGTTCGGAAAGAGCCCCATCCCGAACAGGAAGACCAAGGCGGCAATGGTCGCGCACGAGGAGACGAACGCGTAACCGGGGCGCCGCTGATGGATCGCTCGGGGTATATTCGCAATCGCCAAGATGTTCAGCAGCACGATGCCCCAGGCCCGGGGATACTGTCGGAAGTTCTCTACCGCCCGTGGCACCGTGACCAGCGTCGTGATCGTCGCCAGCATGTACGTGACCAGAAAGAAGCCGAAGCCACGCCACATCCAGGCGTGGATTCGCGTTTGCAGTTCGCCTTCGGTCTTGAGGTACAGGAAAATGGCTCCGTGCATCGTGAACATGGCCACGGTCATCAGGCCCACGACCAGCGTGTAGGGCTGCAGTAGGTCCAAGAATCTGCCGGCGAACACGCCGCGTTCGTCCAAGGGTATGCCGAGCATGGCCGCCCCAACGGCGACGCCAAACAGCAGCGGGGCCAACAGACTGGAACTGAAGAAGGCTACGTCCCAGAACTGGCGCCAGAGCAAGGAGTTCATTTTGCCGTGAAACTCCAGGGAGATCGCGCGGAAGATCAAGGCAAACAGCACCAACATGAAGGCGGCATAGAAGCCGGAGAAGACGGTCGCGTAGGCTTCGGGAAACGCGGCGAACAGGGCCCCGCCAAAGGTGACTAACCAGACCTCGTTCCCGTCCCAGAGCGGGCCGATGCTGTTGATCATGATCCGCCGTTCGGTGTCGTTGCGTCCCAAGAGATGCAGGATGCCAACGCCGAAATCGAAACCGTCCAGAATGGCGTAGCCCACCAACAATACGCCCAACAGCACGAACCAAATCACCTGCGATTCCATCTTCCCGCCTCCGCCTACGCCTGTTTCGCTTCCGTCAGCGATCCGTGGTGACTCACGCGTTCCGCAACCGCGTCGAGCAGTTGTGATCCCGTCGGAGGGTGGACGTCGTCGGCCGTTTCGGGACCTTGTTGGATCTTGTGATTCAGCACGATGACCCACAGCAGGAACAGCATCGCGTAGATCAACGCAAACATGATGATCGAAGCGAGCACTTGCTCCGACCGAACGACTTCGGACAACGCCTCGCTGGTGCGCAATCCGCCCACTGGCTGACCGTCCACCAACGCCGGATAGACGATCCACGGTTGGCGCCCGACTTCGGCCGTCACCCAGCCGAGTTCGTTGGCGGCAAAGGCGGGCAACACCGCAAACACGAAGAACCACAGCAGCCAGCGTTGCTGAAACAACTTGCCACGCAATCGGGCCCACGACGCGTACAGCGTCGAGGTGATGAACAACATGCCGATCGCCACCATCAAGTGATACGCTTGAAATGTCATCCAGACCGGCGGTACGCCCCACTGTGGGCCAAGGTCATCCAGCCCTGCGACTTCTTTCGCCGTGTCGCCATGAATCAACCAACTCAGCAGACCGGGAACGGCCAGACCGTACTTGAGCTGTTGTTGCTCCTGATTGGGCCAGCCCATGAGCGTCAGGGGCGCAGCGGCCTGCGTGTGGAACAAGCCCTCCATCGCCGCCAGTTTGGCCGGCTGGTGCTGGGCGACATTCTTGGCCGTGAAGTCGCCGGAGACAAACTGCGCCAGCGACGAGATGGTTGCCAGGACCAGGGCCCCGGCAAACGAGCGCCGCGCAAACTCGATGTGCTTGTTGCGCAAGAGATACCACGCCGAGATGCTCATGACGAAAAATGCACCCAGAATGAACGCTCCGATCCAGACGTGGACCAGCCGATGCACGGACGAAGGATTCAGGACCATGGCCCAGAAATCCGTGATTTCGGCGCGGTAAGACACCCGCTGATTGACGATATGCTCCCGCAGTTCGTACCCGGCCGGCGTCTGCTGCCACGAATTGGCCACAGTGATCCAGATCGACGAGAAGATGCTGCCCAGGGAGACCATGACTGTCGCAAAGAAGTGCATCTTCGGCCCGACCCGCTCCCAACCGAAGATGAGCAAGGCGAGGAACCCGGACTCGAGGAAGAATGCGAAAATTCCCTCCGCGGCCAAAGCCGAGCCAAACACGTCACCCACGTAACGCGAGTAGACCGCCCAATTCGTGCCAAACTCGAACTCCATCACAATGCCAGTCACGACGCCCATGGCAAAGTTCAGACCGAAGATTTTCGTCCAGAACTTCGTCGCTGTTTCGTACAGCGGATCCTTGGTCCACAGGTACATGCCCTCCAG
Organism: Planctomycetota bacterium; assembly: GCA_026692885.1. Next base: position 37,131 of record JAPLNJ010001123.1, read on the forward strand.
GTAGACCAGCACCACACTCAGCCCGATGGTCAACGGCGGGAACAGGTAGTGGAACATGATCGTGAAGGCGAATTGCAGCCGGGATAGCGTCAGTACATCCATGGCGATGTCCAGGGGAATCTTGTGAGCAACGTCAGCACGCCGCAGCAGACGCAGGCAACTCAAGTGCCAAACGACCTCATCCGCGCCTTCGGCAGCCAGTGTAGCCGAAAGAGGCTGAGCTGCCAAAGCCTGTTGTCCGTGATGTTGCCCGTGATGAAGGGCCGAGCCTATGACCGAGACGAGTAAAGCCGTGCCCGCCAACGATGAAGGCGCGGCGGCACGCACCCAGAGACAATTCACCGTGGCACCCGAGTTGCTAAGAACTGACTTTCGTGGCGACCGCCGAGGATCGGTGAGCAGGGGAAACGACGAATGGCTGGCGATACGCACACTGGATGGTTGCCGATGGCTCGTCCCTCTGGCATTCGAGGGGTGACGATTTGTGTCAGACCAATCCAATCTTGGTGTGAAATAATTGCGCACTTGCCGGCGTGGCGGCCAGCGCGATTCAAAACGTTGAAGTGGCGATGCATGGCAAGGCGATAAACTTTTCACCCGAACGGGAATCTACCTGGTCTCAAGGAGTCCTACGATGAAACTCGAACTTCTCCGATTCGCAATGTTGGTGGTACTGCTGTCGCTACAGACGCAGACGGTCTTCGCTGAGTCAGCGGAACAGGCTTTTGCCAGCGGGGAAAAGTTGCTGGCCAAAGCCGACTTCGATGGCGCACTCAAGGCGTTCGCCCAAGCCGCGAAAACTGACCGGACCAAACCCGAGTACGTGCAGCACTACGCCATGGTCAATCAGATCGTAGGGCTGCGAAAACGCTTGGCCACCGAACAAGATGCCGGGCAGTGGGAATACGTCGCGCGCGGGCTGCATGCCTTCTACATCGGTCAGGCGTTATATGCCGAGGCGTTGCCCCTAGACCGGCAAATCCACAAGCGGCTCAACACCGCGCACTCTGCTACGCTGCTAGCTGAGACGCAATTGGTGCTCAACCGCAACACAGAAGCCGGCGAGGTGCTCGCAGCCCTCGAAGCGAGTGAACACACTCCCGGCACGCGGGCCTTGCAGGGGCTGGCGTTGGCTCGGCAGGGCAAGACTGACGAGGCCCGACAGATCGCCAAAGCCATCGAACTCGGGAACGACAGCGGGCCGGGCATGACCTATAGTCTGGCCCGCTTGCAGGCAGCGCTGGGCAACACCGACGAAGCAATTGGCCTGCTGAAGCGGTGCTTTGAGTCGATCGCTCCCAGCCAG
>JAPLNJ010001124.1 GCA_026692885.1 Planctomycetota bacterium
GCCAGGAGAACGAGCGGCAGAAGGACACCAGCGACGGGTCCGGCCCACGCGACGAACAGCGGATGCGGATTCACGGACAGATCGGTGCGGGAGATCGTCAGCGGATGAAGAACGACTCTGGCGACCAATCCGCCGCTGGCAAACGCTCCGATCACGTGGCCAAGTTCGTGGACCGCCATCATCGCAAACCAACACAGCGGCAGGAACGTGGCGATCAACAGAAGCTGGTGGAAGCGAGTCCGGCGTTTGGCAGGAGCAGTGGTCTCTGACCGTTTCTCCGCCAGCTCGATCTCCTGCCACTCTCCGCTTTCGGTCCGCACCCATTTCTTCGACACGCCCGCCAGTTGGATTTCCGTCCCCGGTGCGTGGTCGACGAATTCCAGCTGTTCCGCAGCAAACCAGAACGACTCCCCGCGATCCTCGAAGTGGACGTTGACCGCAAAGTCCTCCGTCAGGTCGCCGATAACTTCGACCCCAGTGACGGAGGGAGTCGTGTGGCCGTAGACATGCCCAGTTAGCCCGGCCAGACCCGCCGTCGTTGTCGCTGGTGTCACCCGAACGCAGACATTGTCGCCGAAACTGATAGGGGTGGTGACGCTCGGACGCGGGAGCTGGGACTCGCTTGGCGATGATGGGTCTGGTGTTGAATTCGTGTCAGTGGTGGACTTCGCCTGCTGGAGCTGTTGCTGCATTATGGAGACGATTGCCTCCAAGTCCGAACGCTGTCGTCGCAGCCGTTTCAGCCCGGCAATCCCTTGCAGGATTCTCCGGCAGATGTACGGCAACCGCAGCACGGCGTACGTTGCCAGCACGATCAAGTACAAAGCCACCACCACCTGGACAGCGATCGGCACCTGCATCGAACCCGCAATCGCAGCGGCCACGGCACAGACCGTGGTCAGCACCAGCACGCTACGGATTCCGAACTGGAAGCGAGGCTGTTGCGTTGCGGGTCCGTCGTTTGGCGTTTCCGTCATGATTCGTCGCCGGACTTCTTGCAGCTACCAATTGACTTACAGGGCCAGCACCAATCCGATGCACGACAAGAGGAATGCGGCAACCAGGGTCAACACGGACCGAATCGCTGCACCGATCCAGAACAACCCGGCACCACTGAAGAAAATCAGCGTGCCCGACCAAGCTGGCCCCGTCAATCTGGCAGCCCACGAAATAAACGCCGAAGCGGTCACAACCAGAATCAGCGTCCGCAGCCGGAATTGGAATCGACCGATGCTTGGAGCGGAGTTGGGCTGCACCAGTGTAACTCCTTCGCGTCGTGGCAGCGGTACGAAGCCAAGTGGTCAGTGGCGTGCTTCGTAGTACGAGTCCACCGCCTCCTGTCCACTGTAATTCGGCCCCGCGTTGTCGTCCGCCCCAACGTACCGGAAGCCGAGTGAAACGACACTTGATCCCACGCAGGAAAGCACGTGCCGTCGACCATCGTAGGCCAGGCCACAGTCGCGGAATCGGCGTACGATCGTGTTACGCAGCGGCGTGCCATCCGTGAAACGGAGATTTGTCAGGTCGAGGTTCGCGACCAGCGTCCCGTCCACCGAGAGCCAGGTCACAGCCCGCTCGACAAGTCCAAGTTTGTCGCCGATGTAGTGCAGGCCATGCACGCAGGTGATCAGGTCGTACTTTCTGGACGGGGTCCAGCCATGCAGCGATGCTGATTCCAGTTGCAGGAAATCTACGTCGTCAGGCACCGCGTCGAACATGCTGACCAGATCGACACCGTGCAGCGTCAGTTGGCGTGGCGTGCAGCGACCACGGAAGTGATTTGCGGCATCGATCAGGGCACAGCCACGGCCACAGCACAGGTCGAGCCAGGCCGCTGATCCGTTCTTGGCCACGCGGTCGGTCAGGAAGACGATCGGATCGACCCGCAGTTCTCTCTCGTAACTGTTGACGCCAACGGCACGCCGCTCGCGATTCATTCGCGAGTTGGCAACGACGGAGGAGCGTTCCAGGGAGTCGTCGTCGAGTAGGGACATACGAGCAGTTGTCGAGGTTAGGTTGCGGCGGAAGCCGCAGGGCTTTCCAGATCAGCGTCTGGCACATCCCGGCTGATTGCCATCGTATCCCACGCCACGAGAGCGGGCTACTACATGCACGCCGCTTGACTTGCCACTTGGATCTGCGACAAACGCGGGCACGGATTGGGACCGGACGCGTTTTGGCTGGAGTGGCCGATGTCGCTGACAGAATTCTGGCTGGCAGCCTGGGATGCCCTCGGGCTTCGTGGATCAGATCGCATGCACGAAGCTCTGCTGCGGCGGTATGCCGAGCCGCATCGTGCCTATCACAACCTGCAGCACATCAGCGAATGCGAGCAGCTGTTCGCTGCCGCACGGCACCTGTGTTCGCGTCCAGGTGAAGTCGCGGTCGCGATCTGGTTCCATGACGCGGTGTACGACACGCACGCAGCAGACAACGAACAGCGGAGTGCGGAACTGGCGTCGATCGCATTACGCGATGCGGGGGCCATTGCCGAAGTCAGCAGTCGGGTGCAGGCGTTGATTCTGACGACCAGCCACTCGGCACCACCGGAAACTGGCGACGAAGCGGTGCTGGTCGACATCGACTTGGCGATCCTGGGCTCGGGGAGTGAGCGTTTTCAGCAGTACGAGACGCAGATTCGGCAGGAGTATTCCTGGGTCCCCGAAACCACGTTTCGTGAAAAACGTCGCGAGGTGCTGCTGCGGTTTGCAGACAGGCCCTCGATCTATAGCACGGCGTTCTTCCAGCAACGGTTTGAGCAGAACGCCCGCGAGAACCTCGCACGTGCGATCGCCGCGTTGATGGCGTAATCCATGTTGGTTACTCCACGCACATCACACCTGAGACCGAGCAGACATGACGGGCGAGGTGGTTCTGGACTGTGTGTCCGACAAATCTGGATTTGAAATTGAAACGACGTACCAGACGTCCGGTACGCGACGAGCAAGGCAATAGGCTCCGCAAGCAAGGGAGTGAAGGACAGGACAGGCGGGAACTGTGATATCGGAAGTGGAGTGCACGCGGGGTGCATACGCCGGAAACGTGGGCGGAAGGGATGGAGTGGCAGGAAACACGGGACGGGAGACAAAGGGAACGCAGAGAAAGAGAACGTGGAACGTGACGAGACATGCACTGCAACACGGCGTTGGTGAGGCGACAATCACCAAAGGTACCACCACACATGTTCAAGCCATATTGACCGCCGTGGATGGAGAAGGTGATAATATGAAAGTCGGTTCCACCCAACATGCCACACTTTGAGGCCGAGGGTGGAAGAACAGGGCTATACGCTCAGTTCCGGCACGACAGTCTACGCCAGCCCGAACGCATGTTCGTTGCAGACGTAGATGGGTTGCGAGGACTCTGCGGAGTAAACCGAACACCAATGGTCCGCCGTGCGGGAAACTGTAGATCCGCATAGGGTTTACCCAGTCTCCTGTCACGGGACATCTGCTTAGGCGGGTGTAGGAGCCTTGAGACGGCTTCCGGGTGATATGTGTGCTTTGCCTCGTGGCTCCGCCACGACCCCACTGCGAATTCGTTCGCGTCTCATGAGGAAGGGGATGCTCAACAGCATCCCCTTCCTTTTTTCTTGGTGTGACTGGCCTCGGTCGTCAAACGCTGGCCGGTGTGGACTTTCTATTTCGCCATTCGTCGTGAGCGTGTTTCCAGTGCCTACGCATCCAACGTCCATCTGTTAGTCGAACCTTCTTCCCATTCGGTCGCTTGATTCGCACGTCGCTCAAGTCCAGATCCTGGAGGGTGGAGGCGATCCTGTCACACACAGTATCGGCGTAGGCGATCCTGTAGGCCGGGCCAGCCTGCTCCAGCCATCCGCGGACGATTTGGTCTGCCAAGATCCCGGCGTTTGGTTCCCAGGCGGCGTCGTCGAGTGTGTCGATCAGAGAGTCCACCGCCTGTTCCGCCAATTCGATGACCAGCCGCTTCTTGCGGTACCCACAGGCATAGCCCAGCCACTCGGCCTTCTGACCCCTCGCCAAGCTCCGCACCGAATCTTCCGCGGTGCCCTTCAGCGGCATGCCGGCCGGCGTTAAGATCGCCGCCAGTTCGGATCGGGCCTCGATTCCTTCGTCCGCGGTGCGACAGAGCAGCAGGAGGTCGTCGGCCACGCGAATCAGCGGGATCGAAGGGAACTTCCGTCGCCACCGGCGATCGAGGTGGTGGTGCAGGTACAAGTTCAGCAACAACGGCGATAGTGGACTGCCCTGCCCCAGTCCCCGTTTGGCTCCGGTGTCGATTGCTTTGCGGATAAGCTGAACCAAATTCTTCGCCGGAAGGTAGCGGCGGACGATTTCCAGGAGCGGCGTGATGGGAACATTTGGAAAGGCGTCGCGAATGTCCTCCGTCACCCACACCTTGCGATGCTCCGTGAGCGTCAGCCGCTCGACAAGTGCGAGGGCTTGGCAACGGTTTCGCCGCGGGCGGAATCCGAACGAGCGATTGTCGAACTGCGGGTCAAGTATCGCCCGCATCACCTGCATGATCCCGCGATGGACGATCCTGTCTCCGATGTCCTGGACCATCAGGGTCCGGTGCCCGTTCCCCGATCGCTTGGAGATTTGCACTTTCCGCGTCGGTCCCGCAATGTAGACCTGCTCTAGGATGTCATCGCGAAGGCCCCTCAGGAACTGGAACTTCTGCGGTACCGTCTCGATCGCATCGAATGTCAGGCCGTCCGGCCCGGGACTCGCTCCTCCGTGGGTCTGTAAGTGCTCAAATGCCAGATTCAGGTTCCGTTCATCCGCGATCCAACGAACCATGTGCTTCGCGAAAGCCTTGACGCCTTCTTCGTGATTATCGAGGGCTCGCTTAGCCGTAATCTTCAACCGCGTGGCGAAGTCTTCGTCGTCGCCGCGGTGCAGTTCCACACGCCGTAAGTGCCAATTCAGCTCCTGTCCGCTCACAAAAAGCTCCTTAATAAGCTCGGCGGGCGACACCAGCGTCGCCCGTCCCACACACCGCCCGGCCCGCGAAGGGCCAAGCACATGCTGCCGGAGAACCTTTCTTTTTGGCGAGGCACTAAAATCCCGTGCCCCTTCCCGGCAAATACCTCTGTGGGGATCGTACAACTGAGTCCCCAATTCCTGCGGATTGATTCATCGTCCCGCCTCAGGCCCCGTGCGGACTTCGCCGGACCAGCAGTACGGCGATGGCGACGATGTCCGCGTACGAGATCGTGGGCAGGATGGGGGCCATGTCGAGATCACTGACGGGAACGTCCTCCCCGCCGACCGCCCGATGATACGTCTCTACCGCCCGCTTGCGGCCACGTAGCTCGTGGACCGCGACTTTCCGTTTGATCTCAGCCGGGTCCACCGCCAGGTCGAATGTATCCAGTTCCAGCCGTGCCGGGCCGGAGCCTGGACTTCCCGGAATGTAGTCGACGCGACCGAGCTTCAGCCTGACCGTACCCTCGACGTTGACCCGCACGCCACAGAGATGCTGATACAGCCTATGTTCGTCAGGGATCTCGGCCCGATTCGTATCCATCAGGAGCAGGTCGCGAACCTTGATTCCCAACTCCGCTCGCAGTACCGATTCGCCCGGCTGGACCTCCAACCAGTACCGGGTCTGCCGGTATAGGTGAGCGGCCACCGCGTAGGACTCGCCTGACAGCGATCCCACGTGCTTCTCGGGCGGGCCGGGGAGGACCTGCTTCGAAATGGGCATCGCCATTGCCTGCAAGGGTTCCTGGTCGGTGGGTAGCCCTTCACCCCGGAGCAGCCAAGCCAAGTTCACCCGCGGATCGCGGGCGACGTTCTCGATGAGCTTGCCGGGCGGAGACTGTCCGCCTTGCAGCACTTTGGACAGGAGCGATGGTGACACGTCGATGTCAGCGGCCATTTGAGCCTTGTTGCCGGCCCACAGCCGTTCGCAAAGTTCGTTAAGTCGTTTCCTCAAATCCACCGATCCACCGGACTCACGTCGGTTCGCAGGTCTCTTCACGGTCACCCCCTTGATAATTCTTTTTAGGTTGCTACATTCTAATTATAAACATCGGCCAAGCAAAGAGGTCGAGACCGTTTTTTGGAGATGAAGAATAGTGCGTGCCTGGGTGATCGCCGGTCGAACAGCGAGTTGCCGGTGCGGTCATTGGACTGGGCGGAATGTTCGGAGAAAGTCGTGTGCAGTGTCACTGGCCGATTTGTCTGCCAGTGGACGGGGCGTGAACTTCGACAGGAGGCGGGAAGATGAGAATGAAGTCAGGTAACGATGATTGCCGCATCGGTGATCCCGATCCGACGAACTCAATTCCCGTCGTCCCCGGGGTTCTGCACACTGTGACACGAGTCGGGGCTACGAGACTGCACGAGTCAGTCGAGCAGGTATCGGGCCTTGAACGCGATGAACCCGACGTGTGGATGCTCGCATGCTGCGAACCTGCCCGGTTCCAGCGGCGTCCCCACATAGTCAGGTGGGCTAAAGCCGCGACCACGTCGCGGCCGTGCCGCCGAAGAGGCGGACTGAGGAAACACCGATCGACATGTCCAATCTCTCAACTGGAGTTGTCAACGCGACGGAAGCGTACTCGAAAAATGACTTGATGAAACGACTCGGCATCTCCCAGCGATTCTGGGACAAGATGCTGGACGAAGGTCTGCCGTACACCAACGTGGGGCATTCCCGCTGGGTCCGAGGTCAGGACGTACTCAACTTTCTGGCCGAACACTCCGTACGCAAGAACGAGGCGACGGCCCCGCAACAACCAGAACCCGGATGACGGAGGAGCCTATGGCACGAAAACCAGAAATCGGAAACGTGCAACTGTATCCCAATCGGCCGTTAAGGACGAGCGACAAGAACGGTTTTCAGTTGCGGTTCTTCTGCCCGCTACGCGGCCAGCGTATCCGGAAAAACTGCGGCACGCAGGATCGTCGCGAGGCCCGCCGCATTCAGCGTGAATGCCAAGAGCGATTGCTCAGCGGCGAATACGCAAGATCGGGCGGCGTGATCACCAAGGCCGAGGAGGAGCAGTTCCAAGCCCCGGCGGCCCTTCGCACCCAGTTGCTCAACAACGACGAGCGGACGTGGGATCAGGCGTTCGAGCAGTATCGGGATCATGGCAAGAAGCGGAGACGCGATAAGTCGAGCCAGGATTCCGACTCGCGAATCGAAATCGCCGGACGGATCTTCGAAGCTCGGCGTGCCGCATCCGACTCGCCGCCGGGTGTCACGCTCCGTGAATGCACCACCCTGGACGCCCTGGAGTACTTGCAGGACCAGCTGTTGGACGGTGCCGAGAGTCGCTACGACTCCCGGTCGCCGAACACGGTGAATAGCATGCTCGGAGCCACGCTGGCCTTCGTGCGATACTGCTACCGTCACGAATGGATTGATCGAGTGCCTCCCCTGGAGAAGATCAGCGTAGACGACGTGATGCGGGGCCGGCCGATCACCGGCGAGGAATTTGACCGGATGCTGGCGGTCGTCCCAAAGATCGTCGGCGATGGGCCGGCAGCTTCATGGCAGTTTCTGCTGAACGTTCTCTGGGAGAGCGGCTTCAGAATCGCAGATGTGATGGACTTCTCCTGGGATGACATCACGCGTATTTACCCCGTCTGGCCTCGTCGTCAGGGGCAGCACCCCACGTTGATCATTCCGTCGACGCAGAAAAACGGGAAGAATGAAGAAATCCCGATGCTGCCGGGCTTAACCAAGCTGCTGAACCAGGTGCCGGAGGATCAGCGTAGTGGCTTCGTTGTGAACCCCGCTCCCGTCGAATTCGAGCTTTGTTCGCAGGGCAACTGGTTCATGCCAACGCATGCCGACCTCAGACGATTGATCGGCGACTACAGCAACTGCTCCATCGCCAGGGCCTGTGGCGTCAGCGAACAAACGGTCAGGAACTGGCTTCAAAAGTCTGCGTTGGAACGTCTGGGCAAGGTTGCCCGTCTGGGCGAAGAGATTCCGGTGGACGTGGTCGCCGGCCTGAAGAAACACGCGGCCTGTACCAAGCACCAAGATTCGTCCGGGCGACTCACGACCGAACGGGTCAGCCGGAACATCGCCAAGATCGGCGAAATGGCGAAGGTCATTGTTCGACAGCCGGACAAGGAAACCGGCCGGCGGATCAAGTACGCCAGTGCCCACGACCTGAGACGGAGCTGTGCCGAACGTCTGATCAACGCCGGGATTTCGGCCGAGACCTTGATGGTCATCATGCGGCACAAGGACTTCGCCACGACGCGGAAGTTCTATGGAGCCAAACGGGCGGCCCAGTCTGCGGCCACCGAAGTTCACCAGAAGCTCCTCGCTACAGGCTCAGCAGACGAACCAAATCGCGGCCTGGAGGACCTGGGCAAGCTCAACAGCGAGCAACTCAAGAAGCTCAAGCAGTTGCTGAATTCGATCTAGGACCACCGTCGATCCCGCCACCGCAGATTTTCACATGATGCAGGCTCGCGTCACTGGCTACGCCCCTGCCAAGGCCGACCGGTGCCCCCGTCCGACGCTTCAAGCACCAAGTCAAGTTCGCGTCCGCAACAGGCTCGGCGGCGATGCACAAAAAGCGAATTAGTGGGGGGATTAGTGGGGGGACAATCGCCTCCTGCCACGCTCGCCCCAAGAAACGAAAAAAGCTAAAGCCCTTACTGGAAAGACTTTAGCTTAGTACACCCAACAGGGCTCGAACCTGTAACCTTCGGTTCCGTAGACCGATGCTCTATCCAATTGAGCTATGGGTGCAAGTGCTACTAAATCAAGGACCTATTTTTTGCTGGTCGTCGCCTGTAATTCTTGCTGTTCCACCAGGCGTGACACCAGACAACCTAAGTTAACACCGCGATGACAAGCGAACAGTCTACCAAAAAGCAAGCCGAAAGCAAGCCTGCCAAGCCGTCCCCGAATTTTCCTCTGTTCCCTCTCGCAACGAAGCGGTGGGCTAAGAAGATTCTCGCAGCAAGATGCATTATTTCGGATTTTGGAACGACCTCCAAGACGCCCTTGAGATGTACCTGTACCACATCCTTGACAGGGTCCGCTGGCCAAAGACCGTGGTTGTAATCGGCGAGCCAAGTCGGGAGTCTTTTTCGGCACGCATTCCTAGCCGCAACCGAACGCGTTTAACCCGGATGGTTAACCCGGATGGTACTTGTCAGCCCGCGATGCGATAATCTCCGATGCCGGATGGGCACGCAAGCCGCGTACCCTAGGCCCATGAGAACATTTCACAACGAGGATCTGATGATGTCTGGTCGCCTCCTCCGACTAAGTCTTGTGGTTGGCCTTGCTTTACTCGCCAGCCGGACGCCTGCGCAGGCCGAGATCAACGATTGGGAGAATCCGCAAATCACGGCGGTCGGCACGGAGTCGCCTCACGCGACAATGATGATCTACGCGGATGCGCAGTCCGCAGCGATAGGCGATCGCAGCCAGTCGCCGTACTGGCTTTCACTCCACGGTCCCTGGAAGTTCCATTGGGTTCCCCAGCCGTCCGACCGGCCGCTGGACTTCTTCCAGGCGGATTTCGACGACAGCCAGTGGCGTACGATCCCCGTGCCTTCGAATATCGAGCTGCAAGGCTATGGGGTCCCGATTTACGTCAATATCCAGTACCCCTGGGGCCGCCCCGACCCGCCGCGCATCCCGCACGACAACAACCCCGTGGGTTCGTACCGGCGCCAGTTCACGGTGCCCGAAACATGGACCGGTCGCGAGGTGTTTCTGCACTTCGATGGCGTGAACTCGTTCTTCTACCTCTGGATCAACGGCCAGAAAGTCGGCCTGAACAAAGATAGCCGCACGCCAGCTGAGTTCAACATCACGCGCTATCTCCGGCCTGGCGAGAATCTACTGGCTGCGGAGGTCTACCGCTGGAACGACGGTTCGTACCTGGAGGATCAGGATTTCTGGCGGCTGAGCGGCATCTTCCGCGACGTGTACCTGTGGTCAACCGCTCCGCAGCATATCCGCGATTTCGAAGTCGTAACGGACTTGGACGAGCAGTACCGCAACGCCCAACTGCAAGTGACTGCGCAAGTGCGCAACAGCAGCGATCAGGCCGCAGCGGTCACGGTCGAGGCGGTGTTGTCGGACGAAGCGGGCGAGGTCGTGGCCACGCTGCCGCCGCAAGCCACCAAGGTTTCGGCCGCTGGCGAGACGACACTGAAGCTCCGGGCCGCGGTCGTGAATCCAAGAAAATGGTCGGCCGAGCAACCACACCTCTACCATCTGCTGCTGACCCTCCGGCGCGAGACAGGCAGCGCGATCGAGGTGATCCCCTGCACCGTGGGCTTTCGCAAGGTCGAGATCAAGGACGGGCTGTTGTTGGTCAACGGGCAGCGCATCCTGATCAAAGGCGTGAATCGCCACGAGTTCGACCCGGACAGCGGGCAAACCGTGAGCCGCGAGTCGATGGAACGCGACATCCGGCTGATGAAACAGCACAACCTGAACGCGGTGCGGACCTGCCACTACCCCAACGCGCCGGCTTGGTACGACTTGTGCGACCGTTACGGAATCTATCTGGTCGATGAAGCCAACGTCGAGTCGCATGGCGTGGGTTACGGCGAAGCCTCGCTGGCCAAGAAACCGGAGTGGCTGCCAGCCCATCTGGACCGGACGCGGCGGATGGTCGAGCGAGACAAAAACCACCCCTCGGTGATCATCTGGTCGCTGGGCAACGAAGCAGGCGATGGGCCGAACTTCCAGGCCACTTCGGCCTGGATCAAAAGCCGCGATGCCACCCGGCCGGTCCACTACGAGCGCGCGGGCACGGCGCCTCATACCGACGTCGTCTGCCCGATGTACTCGCCGCCGCAAGCCATTGCCGGTTATGCCCAGAAGCCCCAGACCCGACCGCTGATCGAATGCGAATACGCCCACGCCATGGGCAACAGCACAGGCAATTTCCAGGAATACTGGGATCTGTTTTACACGAAGCCGCAACTCCAAGGCGGATTTATTTGGGACTGGGTCGATCAAGGGATCCGCAAGGCAATCCCGGCCAGCTACCAGGTCGTAGAACGCGGGCCGTTGAAACTGACCGCCGCTTTCCAGGGCACGAAAACCGACGCTGGCGGTTGCGGCACCGCAGTCTTCCCGCAGCACGAAGCTCTGGACCTGACCGGCCCGTTGACGCTCGAAGCCTGGGTCAAGCCCGTCCGGCAAAAGACGTTTGGCACAATCCTGGGCAAAGGCGACACCTCGTATGCCCTGCAACTCGACAAGGAAGGGCGATTGGAGTTCTTCGTCCACCGGGGTGGGACTTGGTTCAATGCTTTCGCCCTACTGCCGGAGGACTTTGTGGGCCAGTGGCATCATGTGGCCGGGGTCTACGATGGTCAGCAGGTGCGTGTGCTGTTGGACGGCAAGACACTGGCTGCCAAGAACTGTCAGGGCCGCTTTGACCGCAATACGTTCCCACTGGCGATCGGCGCAAACAGCGAGCTTGCCGGCCGGGCGTTCGCCGGCACCATCCGCGAGGCGCGCATCTACAACCGCGCGCTGACGGACAGTGAATTGCAGGATACCACGACGCGCAAGACCGAGGGACTGGTGTTGTGGCTGGATCTGCGTGACGTCCAGGAGGTCGCGGGGAAGCAGGGAACGTTCTGGGCCTACGGCGGCGACTTCGGTCCGCCGGGCACGCCCAGCGACGACAATTTCTGCTGTAACGGCCTGGTGTCGCCTGATCGGCGTCCCCATCCGGGCATCCACCAAGTGAAGAAGTCGTACCAATTCATTCAGCTCAAGCCGGTCGCCTTGGACAAGGGTGAAATCCAGGTCACCAACTGGTACGACTTCACCGTGATCCGAGATATTGCTACGGGCCACTGGCGGCTGCGAGCCGACGATCAAGTGCTCCAGGAAGGAAAGCTGCCGGACCTCGATATTCCACCCCATGAGAGTCGCACGATCACGGTCCCCTGGCAACCGATCACGCCGCAGCCGGGTGCTGAGTACTGGCTGGATCTCGTGTTCCAGCTAAAGCAGGATCTGCCCTGGGCCAGCGCCGGTCACGAGCTAGCCTGGGAGCAGTTCCCGCTGCCGCTTTCGCTGGTCGAGGGCGGGGTGCGGGCCTGGACGGCGCCTCGCCTGGACACGCTGTCACCCCTGAAGCTCGACCGGACCGACGACCGGGCCGTGATCACAGGGCGGAACTTCGCTGCGAACGTCGACCTGAAACAGGGACTGCTCACTTCGCTCAAAGTTCAGGACACCGAGCTGGTTCACCAACCACTCCAGCCACACTTCTGGCGTGCGCCGACCGACAACGACCGCGGCAACGGCATGCCGAATCGCTGCGGGATCTGGCGGAAGGCCCAGCGCTCGTGGAAGCTGCAGAGTGCCGACGTCCAACAGCCGGTGCCGCAACAGGTCAGCGTCCACATCCGCGCGGAGTTGGCGGACGTCGATGCGCAATACGACTTGAGCTATCTGATTTTCGGCGACGGCCGGATCGTCGTGGACGGCAAGTTCACTCCCGGCAAGAAGCCGTTGCCCGAGCTGCCGCGATTTGGCATGCAGATGGCCCTGCCGCCAGGCTTCGAGACGCTCACCTGGTATGGCCGTGGGCCGTACGAAACCTACTGCGACCGCAGCGACGCCTGGATCAATGTCTTCAGCGGCAAGGTGGCCGACCAGTTCTGCATGGACTACAGCGAGCCGGGTGAGAGCGGCAACAAGGTCGATGTGCGGTGGGCCGCGCTGACCAACAAGGCGGGTGTCGGACTGTTGGCCGTGGGCCTACCGCTGCTGAGCGTCAACGCGTTGCACCACACCACCGAGGACTTGGAAGGGCCGAAGCATCCCTACGAGATCCCGTACCGCGACTTCGTCACGCTCAACCTGGACCTGATGCAGATGGGCGTGGGCGGCGACGATAGTTGGGGCGCCAAGCCGCACGACGCGTACCGGCTGCTCCCCAATCCGTACAGCTATCGCTTCTGTCTCCGGCCGTTCTCCGCGACTGAGGGCAGCCCCCAGCAGTTGGCCCGCCAGTGCCGGGCGGAACTGAATCGTCCCTGAGCCGCATCCGTCCTGGACACTCAAGGCCGGCTTGTATCTGCGGTGGGCGATCACCAGAATACAGCTTTGCTGGCTTGCCCGCGTACCAACCCC